>NZ_JAEMSD010000092.1:0-6396 GCF_016462955.1 Bradyrhizobium sp.
AGCAGCATCCGCGCGCCAGCGAATGCATCATGCGCAACCTGGCTCAGTTGCTCGCGGACCGCTTGATCGTCGCCAATGCTAAGGTCGATATTCTGACGTCGACGTAATGAACGAAGTTGTCATGCCCGGGCTTGTCCCGGGCATCCACGTTCTTCGTACCGCTTGGCAAGACGTGGATGGCCGGGACAAGCCCGGCCATGACGCCGGAGTTCCCAACTCAAGCTTACACTACCGGCTCGCCGCTTCGCTGATACGTCGCTTGATCTTGGCGGCACTGGCATCGAGCAGCGCGGATGGCTGCTGGCCGGTGGCGGCGCACAGGCAGGCCCAATAGTAGACGACATCGCCGAGTTCTTCGATGAGACCCGCCTTGTCGAGCCAATCGTCGCGCAAGAGCTTCTTGATGTGCTCGGCGACCTCGCCGGCTTCACCGGCAAGACCTAGGCCCAGGTAGGACAGCCGCTCGTTGGACGGATGTTGATCGACTTTCGCAATGCTCGCGGCCCAGGCCGCATATTCATCGATCGTCATGGGCATCCTCGCGGTAAGTTTCGAATCAGCCCACCACTTCCGTGACAGGCTGGAGATCGATCTCGAACGTCTCCAGGAATTTCGACGTCATGATGTAGAAGCCGACCGAGAGCTGTAGCTCGACCAATGCACCCGGCGTCAGCTTCGACGCGATCGCCTTGAACGTCGCGTCCGTCGGCTTCTTCAGCTTCACGATCTCGTCGGTGAAGGCGAGCGCGGCGCGCTGGATCTCATTGAAGCAGGACGCCGCCTGCCAATTCTCGAGCGCCTCGTTCTGCTCGTCGGTGACGCCGACATTGCTGCCGATGCGCTTGTGCGCGACGATCTCGTACGGAGCTTCGCACAAAATGCCGGTGCGGGTGATCGCAAGCTCGCGCACGACCGGATCAAGCTCGCCCTTGTGCCTGATAGCGCCGCCGAGGCGGCAGTACTGCTCGAGATAGCTCGGCGAGTGCGCCATCATGCGGAAGATGTTGGCGTTGCGGTTCTTGTCGAGGATTTCGCGGGTGCGGTCGGAGACCTTGGAGGTGTCGCTGTAATCGATGCGGGCCATGATTTTCCTGAAGGTTTCCCTGAGTTTTTGATGCTTTTTGTCGTTGCCGGCGACAGGCTCTCGAAACTCTATTCCCGCGCCGACGCAGGAGCAACATCATCGAGTCAAATTGCCGCCGCATTGCTGATCGACCCTGAGACAATCGATATTCGCCGCGTGGGGACAGATCGCGGTGAGTACTCGAGAAATGGGGTGTTCCGAGTAAAAACAATTGGCCGGCTTTGCGCTTCACCGCGCATCGACGAGTCACGCCCAAGTCTAGGGAGAAAGCGGCATGAAGGAAGCCACCAAGGGGGCCGCCTCGGGAGCGCTCGCGCATATGCTGGCGGTGACGGCGATGCTCGTCATCGCCAGCATCTTGTTCTACGGGCGCTGAGTTCGAGTTTCAGCGTTTTCGTCATTCCGGGGTGGCCCTCCCGGGACCGCGCATCGCGCGGCCCCGGCGGGCCAAGCCCAGAATACCCGTTCCAGGCTCGGTCGCATGACCGCCCCCGAATGACGGATCCCCGCTATCGGCCCTTCATGAAGTACGGCACCAACTTTCCGGCGAACGGCTTGAAGCTCGCGATGACCGAATCGCCGATGGCCAGATCATCGTCGCCATGGGCCATCATGCGAAAACCCTCGGCACAATCGACCAGAAGGATGTTGTAGGGCACGTGCGCCCGCGTCTCGGGCGTTGCAGCGCGGCAGACCAATGAGGTCGCATACACCCTGCCCTTGCCGCTGGCGCGTTGGTCGCTCGGATCAGGTGCGCCGCAGGCGGCGCAGAAGGCGCGGTGGAAATACTGCACATGACCGCACGCGTCACAGGCCTGAAACGTGATGGCCTCTTCGCCCTTGGTCCAGTCCGCGAGACGTTCGCTCATCACACTTGCTCCAGGAACATGCTCACGTGGGACGACAGCACGCCGCCGTCGCCATGCAGGAGAGCGATCGAGGCATCACGGACCTGGCGGGCACCCGCCCGCCCCGTCATCTGCAGATGCGCCTCGACCAGATGCGCCATGGCGCCGCCGACCCCGCAATGGCCGTAGCTGAGCAGACCGCCGTGGGTGTTGAGCGGCATGGCGCCGTCGCGGCCGAAATGGCCTGATCGGACGCGCGCCGCCGCCTCGCCGCGGCCGGCAAGGCCAAGGTCTTCCAGCAGCATCGCGAGCGTGATCGTAAAGCTGTCGTAGATGGCGGCATAGCGCACGTCGGAGATCGCAAGGCCCGTGGCCTCCCTGGCACGTGCGATGGAGATCTCGGCGCCGAGTTCGCCGAGGCCTGGCGCGGCCGTGACATGCTGGTGGGTGTGCGCCTGGGCGCAGCCGCGGATGCGCACGCCCGCTTCCCCGGTCCGTTCGCTGCTGATGACGAACGCCGCGCCGCCGTCGGACACCGGGCAGCAATCGAGTAGCTTGAGCGGCATTGCGACCGGCTTCGAGGCCATGACGTCGGCGACCGTGATGGGATCGTTGAATTGCGCGCCGGGATGGGTGCAGGCGTGGGCGCGCATCAGCACGGCGAACTCGGCAAGGTCCTCTTCGGTCACGCCGTATTCGTGCATGTAGCGGTTGGCGACGAGGCCGTAATAGGCGGGGATCGTCGGGCCGAGCGGCACCTCGTAATCGGGATGGCCGACCTGCGCCAGCGCCTGGATCGAGGCATCGCGGCTCTGCCCGGTGAGCCGGTTCTCGCCGGCGACGACGAGCACGTTGCGACAGACGCCTGCTTCGACGAGGTGATGCGCCAGCATCGTCATCGCGAGGCCCGTAGCACCGCCGACCTGCACGGCGTGGGCGTAAGCAGGGCGAATGCCGAAATGCTCGGCGAAGACGGTGGCGAGCATGATGTGCGGCGAGACGGTGGAGTAGCCGCAGAGAATGCCGTCAATGTCCGGGCGTTTGAGCCCGGCATCGTCGAGGGCGGCCTCGGCAGCCTTGCTCATCAGGTCGAGCGAGGACGAGCCCTCGTGCTTGCCGAACGGCGTGAGGCCGACGCCGGTGATTAAGCTCATCTCTGCTCCTCGTCATTCCGGGGCGGCCCGAAGGGCCGAGCCCGGAATCCATCGAGCGGCATGTGCGGAGGATAAATGGATTCCGGGCTCGCGACTTCGTCGCGCCCCGGAATGACGGATGAGAGAATTTTGGTCATTTCACTCCCCCTACTCCGGCGCCGCGCGCGTGACGCCGTCGCGGACCATGGCGGCGATCTCGTCCTGGGAATAGCCGATCTCACAAAGAATCTCCGCACCGTGCTCGTTGAGCCGCGGCGCGAGCCGCACCGGCTCGGCCTCGGTCTCCGACCAGGTTGCCGTCACCTTCATGCTGCGGATCGGGCCTTCGGTCGGATGGGTCACGACCGGGAAGAACCCGGTCGCTTCCAGATGCTCGTCATGCAGAATCGAGGCGAGGTCGTGCATCGGCATCACCGGGACGTCCGCCTTGGTCAGCAGCTCGATCCATTCGGCCGTGCTGCGCGTCTCGAAGATGCGCGCGAGCTCGGCGTAGACCACATCAATGTTGGCGGCGCGGCCGGCGAAGGTCGCGAATTTGGGATCGGCGCGGAGGTCATCGCGCCCGGTGGCCTTGAAGAAGTTCTCCCATTGCTTGTCGTTGTAAACGATGACGCTGAGATAGCCGTCCGCGGTCTTGTAGGGCCTGCGGTCGCGCGAGAGATGGCGGGCATAGCCGCCCTTGTCGAGCGGCGGCTCGAAGGTGAGCCCGCCCATGTGATCGCCCATGACGAATCCCGCCATGGTCTCGAACATCGGGATGTCGACGCGTTGGCCGCGGCCGGTGCGGTCCCGGTGCACCAGGCTGGCGCAGATCGCGCCCACGGCGGTGAGGCCGACGATGCGGTCGACCAGCGCGTTCGGCACGTAACGCGGCACGCCGTCGCCGGTCTGCGCCATCAACGCCGGCAACGCGGTGGCGCCCTGGATCAGGTCGTCGTAGGCGGGTTTTGCGGCATAGGGCCCGTCCTGGCCGAAGCCGAACACGCCGGCATAGACCAGACGCGGGTTGATGGCGGAGACGACGTCATAGCCGAGCTGAAGCCGCGCCATGGCCTGCGGGCGGACGTTGTAGACGAGCACGTCGGCGTCCTTGAGCAGCCTCAGCACGGCCTCACGGCCGGCGGGCTTCTTCAGATCGAGGCAGATCGAGCGCTTGCTACGGTTGGTGTTGAGGAACACCGGACCCATGCCGGCGTGGCGCATGGGGCCGATCAGGCGGGTGACGTCGCCGTCGAGCGACTCCACCTTGATGATGTCGGCGCCGTAATCGCCGAGCATCTGGGTCGCATAGGGGCCCATCAGCACAGTGGTCATGTCGATGACCTTGATGCCCTTCAGCGGCCCCATCCTTCGCTCCCGATTGCGCGGGGCCCAACTGCCCTCGCGATTTCGGTCCAGCTAACGGCAGCGCCGCCGCGCGCGCAAGGGCGGGCGGCGTATGGCGGCATGCATCGTCGGCCGCTATTTCTTCTGGCGGGATTCCCGGATCTTCCGGAGCCGCTCGAGCTCATCATTCTGCTGATTGAGGCGGTCCGCGATGCGCGACTCGCTCTGCTCGCCCGAGGCGGCCGCGGCCTGCTCGATGAGCTGGCGGATATTGTCCTCGAGGATCGCGATGCGATCGTTCAGCGCGTCCATCGACAGGGAGTCTTCGTAGTCAGTGCTCATGATGCATTCCCTGCAAACCAAATCAGGAGCATTAAGGCGGGCCGAAGCCGACCCACCATGATCTAGCGCAAGGGTCGTAGGGTGGATTAGCCGCAGGCGTAATCCACCGAAGCCGTCCCCGCGGAGACAAAGGAGGTGGGTTACGCCTTTCGGCTAACCCACCCTACGCAACCCTACTTCAGTGGCTCCAGTACCGAGACGTAATTGGCGACGGCAGCGCCGCCCATGTTGAAGATTCCGCCGAGCTTGGCGTTCTTGAGCTGCATGCCCTCGGGCGCCTGTCCCGCGAGCTGCATCGCGGTCATCACGTGCATGGAGACGCCGGTGGCGCCGATCGGGTGCCCCTTGGCCTTGAGGCCGCCCGACGGGTTGACCGGCAGCTTGCCGTCCTTGAGCGTCCAGCCCTCCTTGATGGCGCGGGCACCCTGCCCCTTCGGCGTCAGGCCCATCGCTTCGTATTCGATTAGCTCGGCGACCGTGAAGCAGTCATGGGTCTCGACGAAGGAGAGATCGGACAGCGTGATGCCGGCCTTCTCCAGCGCGCGCTGCCAGGCGACAGTGCAGCCCTCGAATTGCAGGATGTCACGCTTGCTCATCGGCAGGAAATCCTGGGCGTGCGCGGTGGCGCGGAAGCCGATCGACTTGCTCATGGTCTTGGCGGTCTCGGCATCGGCCAGCACCAGCGCAGCGGCGCCGTCGGACACAAGCGAGCAATCCGTCCGCTTCAAGGGGCCGGCGACGTAGGGGTTCTTCTCGCTCTCGGCGCGGCAGAAGTCGAAGCCGAAATCCTTGCGCATCTGGGCGAAGGGATTGGCGACGCCGTTCTTGTGGTTCTTGGCCGCAATCAGCGCCAGCGCATCGGACTGGTCGCCGTACTTCTGGAAGTAGGAGCTGGCGATCTTGCCGAACACGCCGGCGAAGCCGCCGACCGTGTCGCCGTCCTCGGGCAGATAGGAGGCCTTGAGCAGGTTCTTGCCGATTTCGGCGCTCGGCGTCCGCGTCATCTGCTCGACACCGACGACCAGCACGACCTTGGCCGCTCCTGCGGCAATCGCGCGCAGGCCCTGGTGAACGGCGGCAGAGCCGGTGGCGCAGGCGTTCTCGACGCGGGTCGCGGGCTTGAAGCGCAGGTTTGGGTCGGCCTGGAGCACCAGCGACGCCGTGAAATCCTGCGGCGAGAAGCCGGCGTTGAAATGGCCGAGCACGATCTCGTCGACGTCGCCGGCCGAAATGCCGGCATCCGCCAGCGCCTCATTTGCCACGCGGGTCACGAGGCTTTCGACGGTTTCGGTGTCGAACTTGCCGAACGGCGTATGCGCCCATCCGACGATGCTGGCGGTCATGGTCATTTCTCCCTGGAGGCTTCCTGAGCTAAGTCTTAGCCCAGGGATGGCACGACTTCACGCGGCTTTCAGCGCCTTGACGGTCCGCTCGCAGATGGCAGTTATGCCGGCCCAGTTCCCGGCCCGGATCTCGGCCGTTGGGCACAGCCAGGACCCGCCGACCGCAACCACGTTGGGCTCGGCCAGCCAGGTCGCCGCATTGGCCTCGCCGACCCCGCCGGTCGGGCAGAACCGGACGCTCGGAAATGGCCCGGCCAGGGCGCGCAGGCCCTTGATGCCGCCGGCCTGCTCGGCCGGGA
>NZ_JAEMSD010000092.1:6406-7905 GCF_016462955.1 Bradyrhizobium sp.
CCGATGCCGACGATGGCCTCGGGCACTTCGGCCATGATCGCCCGCGCCGCCTCGATCGCAACTGATGTCCGCAGGGTCACCTCCAGCGTACGGACGCCGCCGGCCACCAGCGCATGGGCGAGCGGCACGGCATCCTGGATGCGCTCGATGGTGAGCACGGGGATCACGGTCGCGGCCTTGAACAGCGCGACGAGGTGGTTCTGTTGGGCAGCCGTGGTCATAGGTCTCGATTTCGCTTGGTCGCGTTGACTGGTCGCGTTCACTTGGTGGCCTGGCGGGAGGCCGCCGGCCGGTGCCGCTTCTTCGGCGGCATGGCATAGCCCGGAATGATGGCGCCGGGATAGCAAATCACGAGGCTGGCGAGGCGATGTCCGGCCTGGGCGGCCTCGACCGGATCGGCACCGGCGAGGCGCGCCGCGATATAGGCCGCGGCAAAGCTGTCGCCGGCGGCGGTGGTATCGACCACGGGCTTGGTCATTGGCTCGGCACGGACCTCGCTCGTACCGCCGGGGAAGCGCAACAGGCTCACCGGCTCGGTGAGGCGGAACACCAGCTCCGGGCTCGCAATGCGCGCCATCAGCTGCTCGTTGCTCTCGCCGGGATGGAGCGCCAGCAGGTCCTCGGCCGAGGTCAGCACGATGTCGGCGGCGGTGAATGCCGTGGCAAACACCTCGCGGGCGACGTCGCGATCGGGCCAGCCGCGGGCGCGAAAATTGGTGTCGAACACAAAGCGGGTGCCCAGCAGCCGCGCGCGCCTGATCGCTGCGAACAGGCGGTCGCGCCCGGGCGCATCATAGATCGAGAGCGTGATGGCGGAGAGATAGACGACATCGTAGCTCATCAGCGAATTGAGCAGCTCGTCGGTCTCCGGCAGACTCATCAGCTGGCGTGCCGCCGAGTTGTCGCGCCAGTGGAAGAACTGGCGTTCACCCTTTGCATCGGTCTGGATCATGTAGAGGCCGGGCAGCTTGCCCGGCAGCCGCAGGACGCGCCGCGTGCCGACGCCTTCCGCAATCCAGGCCGCGATCATCTCGTCGCTCAGCGCATCGTCGCCGAGCACGGTGAAATAGTCGACCTTGACCTCGAGCCGCGCCAGATAGATGGCGGTGTTGAGGGTGTCACCGCCGAAACTGCGCGAGTACAGGCCGCCGCCCTGCCCCTGCCCGGCAGACGCACCGCCCTGGGCCTGCCGGAGCTCGACCATGCACTCGCCGATGCAAGCAACGCTCGCCATCACCAGGGCCCGCTCAGTCAGAGGTCAGGCGACGAAATTGCCGCCGAGTTCGTCTTCGATGTGAATGCGGATGATGTCGTCGAAGGTCGTCTCGGCAGTTGTAAAGCCGAGCTCGCGCGACCGCCTTGCATCGAAATTGCGCGGCCAGCCGCCGACGATGCCGACAATGAAGGGATCGGGCTCGCGCTTGATTCGCGCGGCGACCTTTTCACCCGCAACCCGCTTCAGCGCGGCGATCTGCTCGCCGACCGTCGCTGAGAGTCCC
>NZ_JAEMSD010000092.1:7915-17153 GCF_016462955.1 Bradyrhizobium sp.
GTCCCGGCATGGTCAGGTTGCGGCGCGGCCCGACCGCGGCAAGATCCATCGTGCCGGCGTGGAGCAGGAAGCCGACCGCCGAGCGCGGCGTGGCGTGCCAGTGGCGGACGTCCTCGGACACCGGCAGGATCGCTTCCTTGCCGGCGAGCGGCTCGCGCAGAATGTTGGAGAAAAAGCCCGAGGCCGCCTTGTTGGGCAGGCCCGGCCGGATGCAGATGGTCGGCAGGCGGATCCCGATGCCGTCGAGGAAGCCCCGGCGGGAATAGTCGGCGAGCAGCAATTCGCCGATCGCCTTCTGGGTGCCGTAGCTGAGCAGCGGGGTGTGGAAGAACTCGTCGCCGATCGCATCCGGGAACGGCGCACCGAACACCGCGATCGAGGACGTGAAGACGACGCGCGGCTTGTAGCCGCCGCCCGCGAGCCTAATCGCATCCAGCAGCATCCGCGTGCCGTCGAGATTGATGCGGTAGCCCTTGTCGAAATCGAGCTCGGCTTCGCCCGAGACGATCGCGGCCAGATGGAAGATCACGTCGGGGCGGCCGGCGATCAGCTTCTCGGCCGCGCCGGCGACCGCGAAATCACCCGAGACGGTCTCGACGGGGAAGCCGGCCTGCTCGGGCTTCTTCGGCTCGACCACGTCATGCATGGTCAGCTTGGTAATGTCGCTCTTGCCGAGCCGGCCGTCGCGCAGCAGCCGTTCACAGAGTTTGCGGCCGACCATGCCGGCGGCGCCCAGAACCAGAATGTGCAAGAGCTCAACTCCTTGTCATTGGCCGGAGCGCGCCGGCCCTCACCCGCCTCCGGCAAGCCTCGCGATCATACCTTCACGGCGCCGGTCATCGCAGACACATAATGCTCCACGAAGAAGGCGTAAAGGATCACGAGCGGCAGCGAGCCGGCCAGGGCTCCTGCCATCAGCGAACCCCAGCGGTAGATATCACCATCCACGAACTCGTTCACGATCGCGACGGGCACCGTCTTGTTGCTGGTCGACTGCAGGAAGGTCAACGCGTAGATGAACTCGTTCCAGCACAGCGTAAAACAGAAGATGAAGGCCGAGATGAGGCCCGGGATGGCCAGCGGCACCACGATCTTGGTCAGGATCTGCCAGCGGCTCGCGCCGTCGATCAGCGCGCATTCCTCGAGCTCGAACGGGATGGTCTTGAAATAGCCCATCAACAGCCAGGTCGAGAACGGGATCAGGATGGTCGGATAGGTCAGGATCAGCGCCAGCGGCGAGTCGAACAGGCCGTACTGATACACGACGGTGGCGAGCGGAATGAACAGGATCGACGGCGGCACCAGATAGGCGAGGAAGATCAGCCCGCCTACGAGATTGGCGCCTTTGTAGCGCAAGCGCACGATGGCATAGGCCGCGAACACCGATGCGACGATCGACAGGATGGTGGCGCAGATCGCCACATACATCGTGTTCCAGAGCCAATACGGATAGTAGCTCTCGAAAAGCAGCTTTTGGAAGTGCTTGAAGGTCGGATTCCAAGTCCAGAACGGATTGAACTTGTCGAGATCGAGCAACTGCTCGTCGGGCTTCACCGACGTCAGCGCCATCCAGTAGAACGGGAACAGGAGGACGACGACGATGATCGTGAGAGGCAGATAGAGCGTCACGAGGCGGCGGGGCACCGACTGCAAATAGCTCATGCCCTCGCTGTTATCGACGCGCGCCGGCGTCGATATGACGGCCTTGAGATCGATCTTCGAGGCAGGAAGATCAGTCATTGCTTTCTCCCTGTTGCCATTTGCGACGCTGCAGGCCGAACCAGGACACCATGATCGCGGCGAGCAGGAACGGAATCATGGCGCTGGAGATCGCGGCCCCCTCGCCCAGCTGCCCGGCAATGATCGCGCGCTGGTAGGACAAGGTCGCCATCAAATGGGTGGCGTTGACCGGGCCGCCGCGCGTCATCGCCCAGATCAGCTGGAAGTCGGTGAAGGTGAAGAGCACCGAGAAGGTCATCACGACGGCGATGATCGGCGTCAGCAGCGGATAGGTGATGTAGCGGAAATTCTGCCAGCGCGTTGCGCCGTCGAGCGTCGCTGCTTCATAGAGCGAGGGCGAGACGGTCTGCAGGCCCGCGAGCAGCGTGATCGCCACGAAGGGCACGCCGCGCCAGATATTGGCGAAGATCACGGAAATGCGCGCCCAGGTCGTATCGCCGAGGAAGTTGATGTTCTGGTTGATCAGGCCGAGCTGCTTGAGCGACCAGGAGATGATCGAAAATTGCGAGTCGAAGATCCACCAGAATGCCAGCGCGGAGAGCACGGTCGGAACGATGAAGGGGATGAGCACCATCGCACGCAGCATCGCCTTGAAGGGCATGTGCTCGTTGAGCAGCAGCGCCAGATAGAGCCCGATCGCGAATTTGAGGGCGCTGGCGACAAAGGTGTAGAGCAGCGTGTTGAACACCGACAGCCAGAAGATGGAATCGTCCCACAGCCACTCGTAGTTCTCGGTGCCGACGAACTGCCCGACCCTGCCGATGCGGGCATCCGTAAAGGACAGCCAGATGCCGAGCCCGAGCGGATAGGCCAGGAAGAAGATCAGGAACGCCATGGCCGGCACCATGAACCAGAAGCCGAGCCAGTTGCGATTGTGTTTGAGCTGGGTCCAGGCGTTTGCCTCGCTCATCTGAGGCTTGGCCCGGGGAATTGCGACATCAGCCATGCCCGATATCCCTGATCGAAATGTTGACGAGCGGGCGGCCGGACGGCCGCCCGCTCCGTGACCGTCAGCGATAGATGCGCTTCAGCTGGCGCTCGGCGTCTGCCATCGCGCCCTTCGTATCCTTGGCGCCGGTGCAGTAGTTGGCGAACATGTCGACGACGATGAAGTCGGCGATCGCGGTCGCCGCCTTCTCACCGACCGTGCCGATACCGGCGGCCGGCAGCGTGCGCTTGGAAGCTTGTGCGAAAACGGCGTTCTTGGGATCGGCCGTCCAGATCGGCGCGGACTCATAGGCGTTCAGGGTCTGCGTCAGATAGCCTTGCGCGCCGCCCAGCCACTTCTCGTAGTTCTCCTTCTCCAGCATGAAGGCAACGAAGGCCTTTGCCGCATTCGGATATTTGGTGAAGTTGAAGGCGAGGA
Source organism: Bradyrhizobium sp. (assembly GCF_016462955.1). Classification (GTDB taxonomy): domain Bacteria; phylum Pseudomonadota; class Alphaproteobacteria; order Rhizobiales; family Xanthobacteraceae; genus Bradyrhizobium. The sequence continues at coordinate 11,022 of NZ_JAEMSD010000092.1, forward strand.
TCGGCAGCGCCAGCTGCAGCTCGGTCGGCTTGCCGACCGGGCCGACGGGCCAGAGCGCGTGGTAGGTGTCCTCCGCGAGCTCCTTCTTGCTGGCATCGGTCTTGGCGGCGACGTAGATCGAGATGCCGTTCGCCGTGCAATAGAGCTCGCCGGCGAGGAAGGCCTTGTTGTTGGACGAATCGTTCCAGGACGCCGTGCCCGGGATGAAGCTGTCGTACAGCGCCTTGCAGTATTCGAGCGCCTTCGCCGTCTCCGGCGAATTGATGATGATCTTGTCGTTCTGGTCGACCGTGTAGGCGCCGTGGCCCCACAGCACCCAGTGCAGCCACGAATTGCCGTCGCCCGAGGCATGACCGAGCGCGAAGCCGGCCGGCGTGTTGTTGGCCTTGAGCGCCTTGCACATTTCGAGGAAGCCGGGGAAGTCCTTGGGGAATTCCTTGAAGCCCGCCTTTTCCAGCGCCGACTTGCGGTAGGTCATGTAGCCGCCGTTGGTGGCGACGGGAATGCCGAGCCAGTCGTTGCCGAGCTTGCAGGTCTTGGCGGCCGCGTCGGTCCAGCCGCCGTATTTGTTGCCGAGATAATCGGCGACATCGTTCATCTTGAGCACTTTGGTCGGGAACAGCTGCGGCAGCGTGTGCAGGCCCCAGGCGAGATCGAGGCCGGAGCCGGTGTTGGCCGCAACCGAGGCCTTCGGCTGCACGTCCTCGAAGGACTCGCTGAACGTGTTCATCTCGGTGCCGGTCGCGGCCTTGAAAGCCGCCACCATCGCGTTGAATGCATCGTCCTCCGCCGGCACGAAGCGCTTCCAGCGCATCACGGTCAGCTTGGCGCCGGGCTCGGCCTTCCACGGCGCGCTCTGCGCCCAAGCCTTGGCGAAATCAAACAGTGCCGGCCCCGTCAGCATGCCGGTCGCAGCTAAAGCCGTGCCGCCTTGGAGCAGAGATCGGCGAGTAAAATCTTGCATGGTGTCCTCCCTGTGATGCTTTTTGTTGTCTTATGCTTGTTGTCTTATGCTTGTTGTCTTATGCCTTGTCGTCTGGCGCTAGGCATTCATGCGTTTGCCCGTCGCATCGTCGAACAGATGGACCAGCGACGGCTCGGGCTTCAGCCGCACCTTGTCGCCGGGATTGAACTGGTGGCGCTCGCGGAAGACCGCAACGACCTGCTCGCCGCCGAGCTTGGCGAACACCTGCGTCTCCGAGCCGGTCGGCTCGACCACGATGATCTCGGCCTCGGCGCCGTCATCTGCGATGGTGAAGTGCTCGGGCCGCACCCCATACACCACGGGGCGGCCGTCGGAATTGGCCGGCGCGGTCTTGAGCGGCAGCTTGACGCCGTTCGGCCCTTCGAAGGTGGCGACGCCGTTGACGCGCACATGCCCCTTGAGGAAATTCATCGCAGGCGAGCCGATGAACCCGGCAACGAACTGGTTGTCCGGCTTGTCGTACAGCTCGAGCGGAGTGCCCATCTGCTCGACGATGCCGTCATGCATGACGACGATCTTGTCGGCCATGGTCATGGCCTCGATCTGGTCGTGGGTGACATAGACGGTGGTCGTCTTCAACCGCTGATGCAGCTCCTTGATCTCGGTGCGCATCGCGACGCGGAGCTTGGCATCGAGGTTCGACAAGGGCTCGTCGAACAGGAACACCTGCGGATCGCGCACGATGGCGCGCCCCATCGCGACGCGCTGGCGCTGGCCGCCCGAAAGCTGGCGCGGGTAGCGGTCGAGCAACGGCGACAACGCCAGGATCTCGGCAGCGCGCTTGACGCGCTTGTTGATCTCGTCGGCACCCGCGTTCCGCAGCTTGAGCGAGAAGCCCATGTTGTCGGCGACCGTCATGTGCGGATAGAGCGCGTAGTTCTGGAAGACCATCGCAATGTCCCGCTCCTTGGGCTGGACATTGTTGACGACGCGGTCGCCGATCGAGATCGTTCCGGAAGTGATGTTCTCGAGGCCCGCGAGCATGCGCAAAAGCGTCGACTTGCCACAACCGGAGGGGCCGACCAGGACAACGAACTGACCGTCTTCGATTGGAATCGTCACGCCGTGCAGGACTTCAAAATTGCCGAACGATTTCCGCACGTCGCGGATTTGCACAGACGACATCTAGCTCCCTCCTCGAAAGTCCACGACGCTCTTTGGCGCCGCGACCGTCTTGTTTTTCGGACTTGACCGAACCAGGCCCGATCTTAGCGGGCGACATTGTCGGTAGTTTGTGCGGTTTTGGCAATTTGTCTTTGGTTAGTCGCTGCTGGTAGCGCTGTCAACGTTCCTTTGTTTGCGGGACTGACTGTGTTATGAGCAGCAAATGGGACGAAAACGCACAAAGTCAGGCAAAATCCGGCTGGCCGAAGTGGCCGAGCTTGCCGGCGTCAGCCCGATCACGGCGTCCCGCTTCTTCCGAAATCCCGAGGCTTTGTCCGTCGCCAAGCGGACCCGAGTCGAGAGCGCCGCCAAGGAGCTCGGATATGTGCCGAACCTTGCGGCCCGCGCACTGGCCTCGCACCGCACCGAAGTCATCGGTGTATTGATCCCCTCTCTCACCAATAACGTGTTCTCGGACGTGCTGCGCGGCATCTATGACGCGTCCGAAGGCAGCCGTTACTCCATCCAGTTGTCGAACACGCGCTACAGCATTCTCCAGGAGGAGAAATTGCTGCGCCTGTTTCTGGCGCAGAAGCCGGCCGGGCTGATCGTCACCGGCATCGACCAGACCGCGGAGTCCCGCGCGATGCTTCAAGCCGCGGACTGCCCGATCGTGCAGATCATGGAGATCGGCCCGGATCCGGTCGACATGATGATCGGCTTTTCCCACTATGATGCAGCCCGCGCCGCGGTTGCGCACCTCTTCGAGCAAGGTCACCGCAAGGTCGGTTTCGTCGGCGCACGCATGGATCCCAGGGTGCAGCGGCGGCTGGACGGATATGTCTCCGCGATGAAGGACGCAGCCCTGTTCGATCAGCGTCTCGTCGTCACGACGGCGACCCCGACGTCAGTGACGCTCGGGGGTGCGCTGTTCACCGATCTGCTGGCGCGCGAGCCCGACATCGACGCGGTCTTCTGCGCCAACGACGACCTTGCGCTCGGCGTGCTGTTCGAGTGCCGCCGCCGGGAGATCGCAGTCCCTGGGCAGATCGCGATCGTCGGCTTCAACGACCTCGAATTCATGGCCTCCGCCGTCCCCACTCTCACCAGCGTGCGCACCAACCGCTACGAGATGGGGAAGACGGCCGCCACCATGCTGATCGATGCGATCGAAGGGCGACGTCCGGAGCAGCCGGTGCTCGATCTCGGCTTCAGGGTGATCGAGCGGCAAAGCTCGTCGGCACGACGTTCGGACAGCAGGCCGGCCGTCTCAGGCGCGGGCGCGGCCAACAAAATGATAGCGTTACCAAGTGGCCAAGACTAGTATTCGCAATCGTGAGGAAACGACCCGCTACCGGGAAGGCAGATCATCGCGCGCGCCGTTGGGCACCGCACATGCGGACACCATGAGACGGACGCCAGTGCGTTTGCATTGCAGGAGAAACCAATGACAAAGAAACCAACCAATGGGCATGCCGCCGGCAGCAACGGTACCCGCCGCCATCTTCGCTCGCAGGAATGGTTCAACAACCCGCATAATCCGGGCATGACCGCGCTCTATATGGAGCGCTATCTGAACTACGGACTCACCCGCGCAGAGCTGCAATCGGGCAAGCCGATCATCGGCATCGCCCAGACCGGCAACGACCTGTCCCCCTGCAACCGCCACCATCTCGAGCTCGCGCACCGCGTCCGCGAAGGCATCCGCGAGGCCGGCGGCATCGCGATGGAATTCCCGACCCACCCGATCCAGGAGACCGGCAAGCGCCCGACCGCGGCGCTCGACCGCAACCTCGCCTATCTTGGGCTTGTCGAAATCCTCTACGGCTATCCGCTCGACGGCGTGGTGCTGACGACCGGTTGCGACAAGACCACGCCGGCCTGCATGATGGCGGCGGCCACCGTGAACCTGCCGGCCATCGTGCTGTCGGGCGGCCCGATGCTCAACGGCTGGCACAATGGCGAGCGCACCGGCTCCGGCACCATCGTCTGGAAATCGCGCGAGCGGCTCGCCGCCGGCGAGATCGGCTATGAGGAGTTCATGGAGATCGTGGCCTCCTCGGCGCCCTCGGTCGGCCATTGCAACACCATGGGCACCGCCTCGACCATGAACGGACTTGCCGAAGCGCTCGGCTTCTCGCTGCCGGGCTGCGCGGCGATCCCCGCCCCCTATCGCGAGCGCGGCCAGATCGCCTATGAAACCGGCAAGCGCATCGTCGAGATGGTCTGGGAAGACCTGAAGCCCTCGGACATCCTGACCCGCAAGGCGTTCGAGAACTGCATCGTGATCAACTCGGCGATCGGCGGCTCGACCAATGCGCCGATCCATATCAACGCCCTCGCCCGGCACATCGGCGTCGAGCTCACGATCGAGGACTGGCAGAAGGTCGGTCACGACGTGCCGCTGCTGGTCAACATGCAGCCCGCCGGCTTCTATCTCGGCGAGGAATTCCACCGCGCCGGCGGCGTGCCCGCCGTGGTGCGCGAATTGATGAAGCACAAGCGCATCCACGAGGATGCGGTCACGGTCAACGGCCGCGGCATCGGCGAGAACTGCAAGAACGCGCCGGAGCCCGACAACGACGTGATCCGGGCTTATGACAAGCCACTGGTGAAGGACGCCGGCTTCCTGGTGCTGAAGGGCAACCTGTTCGATTCCGCGATCATGAAGACCTCGGTGATCTCCAAGGAATTCCGCGACCGCTACCTCAGCAACCCCAAGGACCTCAACGCCTTCGAAGGCCGCGCCATCGTGTTCGAAGGGCCGGAGGACTATCACGAGCGGATCGACGACCCCTCGCTCGACATCGACGAGCGCTGCGTGCTGTTCATCCGCGGCACCGGTCCGATCGGCTATCCCGGCGGCGCCGAGGTCGTGAACATGCAGCCGCCGGCCGCCTTGATCAAACGCGGTATCCTGTCCCTGCCCTGCATCGGCGACGGCCGCCAGTCCGGCACCTCGGGCTCGCCCTCGATCCTGAACGCCTCGCCGGAAGCTGCCGCCAGTGGCGGTCTTGCGATCCTGAAGACCGGCGACAAGGTCCGCATCGACCTCAACAAGGGCAGCGCCAACATCCTGATCCCGGACGAGGAGCTGAAGAAGCGCCACGCCGAGCTCAAGGCCAGCGGCGGCTTCAAGCATCCGCCGAACCAGACGCCCTGGCAGGAGATCTACCGCAACACCGTCGGCCAGCAATCGACCGGCGCCTGCATGGAGCTCGCCACGAGGTATCAGAACGTCGCCGGCACGTTTGGCGTGGCGCGGGACAATCACTAACAACTTCCGTCATTCCGGGGCGCGACGCAGTCGCGAGCCCGGAATCCATAACCACGATCGGGAGTATGGATTCCGGGCCTGCACCTGACGGCGCATCCCGGAATGACGACCCCGATTCGAAGGAGTGAACAAAATGGCCAACCGCCTCAAGGGCAAACGCGCCGTCGTCACGGCGGCTGCGGCCGGCATCGGGCGCGCCTGCGCGATCGCATTCGCACGTGAAGGCGCAACCGTCATCGCCACCGACATCAACGAAGCCGGCATCGCCGGCCTGAGCAAGGAAGGCATCACTGAAGTCGCAAAGCTTGACGTCCGCAACACCGCCGACGTCAACGCTTTTGCCAAGCGCATCGGCAAGATCGACATCCTGCTCAACGCGGCGGGCTTCGTGCACCACGGTACCATCCTGGACTGCTCGGAAGAAGATTTCGATTTCTCTTTCGACCTCAACGTCAAGTCGATGCACCGGACCATCAAGGCGTTTCTGCCCGACATGATCGCGGGCGGTGGCGGCAGCATCGTCAACATCTCGTCCTGCGCGGCCTTGAGGCCGCCGGCGAACCGCTACGTCTACAGCTCGTCGAAGGCCGCGGTGTCGCTGCTGTCGCGTGCGGTCGCGCTCGACTTCATCACCAAGGGCATCCGCTGCAACTCGATCTGCCCCGGGACGGTCGAGACGCCGTCGATGCTCGATCGCGCCGCCGCGCAAGGACCGCAGGGCAAGGAGATGTTCATCTCCCGCCAGAAGATGGGCCGGCTCGGCACC
>NZ_JAEMSD010000528.1:0-1519 GCF_016462955.1 Bradyrhizobium sp.
CGTTTTCCTGCATGATGCCCAGACGGCGCGCGACCTCGGTATAGGCCTCCACGAGGCCGCCCATGTCGCGGCGGAAACGATCCTTGTCGAGCTTGTCGTTCGACTTGATGTCCCACAGGCGGCAGGAGTCGGGGGAGATCTCGTCGGCGACGACGATGCGCATCATCTCGCCTTCCCAAAGCCGGCCGCATTCCATCTTGAAGTCGACGAGACGGATGCCGGCGCCGAGGAAGAGGCCGGTGAGGAAGTCGTTCACACGAATGGCCAGCGCCATCATGTCGTCGATCTCCTGCGGCGTGGCCCAGCCGAACGCGGTGATGTGCTCTTCGGAGACCATCGGATCGCCGAGTTGGTCGTTCTTGTAATAGAACTCGATGATCGAGCGCGGCAGCTGCGTGCCTTCCTCGATGCCGAGGCGCTGCGACAGCGATCCCGCGGCGACGTTGCGCACCACAACCTCGAGCGGCACGATCTCGACCTCGCGGATCAACTGCTCGCGCATGTTGAGCCGGCGGATGAAATGCGTGGGCACGCCGATGTCGTTGAGGTGCTGAAACAGGTACTCCGAGATCCGGTTGTTGAGGACACCCTTGCCCTCGATCACCTGATGCTTCTTCGCATTGAACGCGGTCGCGTCGTCCTTGAAGTGCTGAATCAAGGTACCCGGCTCCGGGCCTTCATAGAGAACCTTTGCCTTGCCTTCATAAATGCGACGCCGACGGCTCATGGGGATGTACCGTGTTTTGTTGAAATCCATGAATCTGGTGTGCTCCGGTTGACGAGGATTGAGACCCACAGCGGAGCTGCCGTGAACAGCCGGGAACCCATTCTTAACCATTGGAAACAGAACGGGAACCAAGCCTTCAGGCAACCTATCCGATTGGCTGTCCGAGCACAATCGATCCGGCCGTCCAGCACCAACTTATACCGTCTTGCCTGCGGCTTAACGGCCCGTTGTTTTGCCGATTCGTGCTATCTATGTAGGCAGGCAGCCGGGCCGCCGCAACGGAAGGCGCCCGCGCCATTCAGCAGGGATTTGGAACAAGGTATGAGCCAGTTCGACAAGCGCCAGGAAGGCTTCGAGAAGAAGTTCGCCCTCGACGAGGAGCAGAAGTTCAAGGCGGAGGCCCGCCGCAACCGGTTGCTCGGCCTGTGGGCGGCCGAAAAGCTCGGCATCACCGGTGATGCCGCCACGGCCTATGCCAAGGAAGTGGTCGCGGCCGACTTCGAGGAAGCCGGCGATGCCGACGTCCTGCGCAAGATCACGGGCGATTTCGCCGCCAAAAACGTCGCCGTCACCGAGCAGGCGATCCGCGCCAAGATGAGCGAGCTGCTCGCGGTGGCCGCGGCCGAGGTGAAGGCGGGGAAGTAACGCCAAGTGTCATTCCGGGACGCGCGCCAGCGCGGACCCGGAATCTCGAGATTCCGGATCGCCGCTGTCGCGGCGTCCGGAATGACAGAAAACCAAATCAACCCTCCTTGAAACCATATTCCGGCACGTTGCCGCTGGCGCCGTACT
>NZ_JAEMSD010000528.1:1529-3939 GCF_016462955.1 Bradyrhizobium sp.
TAATATTTGTACGGCAGGAATTTGCCGCTCATGGTGATCTTGACCCGGTCGCCCTTGGGGTTAGCCACGCGCTCGATGCCCATGTCGAAGTCGATCGCCGACATGATACCGTCGCCGAACTCCTCCTCGATCAGCGCCTTCCAGGCCGGACCGTTCACCATCACCATCTCGTAGAAGCGGTAGATCAGGGGATCGGTCGGCGGCATCGGCGTGCCGGTGCCGCGCATCGGCACCTCGTTGAGCATCGCGACTTCCGCCTTCGACAGGCCGAACAGTTCGCCGGCATTGGCCGCCTGCGGCTTGGTCAGCTTCATCTGGCCCATGATCGCACCGACGATCAGAACCTCGGAATAGCCGCCGATCTTCTCGCAGATGTGCTTCCAGCTCCAGCCCTTCTCGCGCTTGATGTCGAGCAGCTTCTCGGTGAGGTCTTCGCGTTTCATGTCAGGGTCTCCTGTCAGGCGGTGAGTCCGGGACTGGGCCCGGGTATCCAGGTCTGTCTTTGCTCCTCGCCGTTCGCGGCGATCGAGAGGCCGGGCTTGCCGATCTGAACCACCGGCACGTTGCGCGGATCGTGACCGGGCGTCTCGGCGACAAACGTCTTGCTGCGCGTCACCAGGAAATCGATGATGTGGTTGCGCAGGGCGTAGTAGAGCGGATGGCGATGCAGGTCGGTGCGACCGCGGTCGCGCGGCAGCGGGTTCTCGACCACCTCCGCCAGTACTGCGCCGGGGCCGTTGGTCATCAGGAAGATCTTGTCGGCGAGATAGATCGCCTCGTCGACGTCATGGGTGATCATGAACGCGGTCTGTCCGGTCTCGAGGCAAATGCGACGGACCTCGTCCTGCAGCGTGCCACGCGTCAGCGCGTCCAGCGCCGAGAACGGCTCGTCCATCAGCATCATCTTCGGCGTGATCGACAGCGCCCGCGCGATGCCGACGCGCTGCTTCATGCCGCCCGACAGCTCCGACGGACGTTTGTGCTCGGAGCCGGACAGGCCGACGAGATCGATGAATTTCTGCGCATGCGCCCGCACCTTGGCGCGGTCCCAGCTGCGCCATTTCGAGCTGACGGCATAGGCGACGTTGCCGAGCACGGTGCGCCAGGGTAGCAGCGCGTGGCTCTGGAAGATCACGGCACGGTCGAGGCTGGTGCCCGAGATCGCCTGCCCGTCGACGATGACGGCCCCCTCGCTCGGCGCATCGAGCCCGGCGAGGATGTTGAGCACCGTGGTCTTGCCGCAGCCGGAATGCCCGATCACGCAGGCGAACTCGCCGCGCGCCATCGACAGCCACAGATCCTCGAAGATGGTGGTGGTCGCGCCGCCCGCTCCCGGATAGCGTTTCGCGATGCCCTCGATCGAGATGAATTTGTCGGACACCGCCGCTACTCCGGAAACGTGACCATGCGCGTGAAACGCGCCAGGATCTGGTCGAGCAGCATGCCGACGACCCCGATCAGGAGGATCGCGATGATGACGTTGGTGATCGACAAATTATTCCACTCGTTCCAGACGAAATAGCCGATGCCGGTGCCGCCAACGAGCATCTCGGCGGCGACGATCACGAGCCAGGCGATGCCGATCGAGATGCGCATGCCTGTCAGGATGGTCGGCGCAGCTGCCGGAAGGATCACGGTGAAGGCACGCCTGATGGTTCCGACCTCCAGCGTCCGCGCGACGTTGATCCATTCCTTGCGGACGCTCGCCACGCCGAACACGGTGTTGAGCAGCATCGGCCAGATCGAGCAGATGAAGATGACGAATATCGCGGAGACCGAGGAATCCTTGATGGTATAGAGCGCGAGCGGCATCCAGGCCAAAGGCGAGATCGGCTTCAGCACCTGGATGAAGGGATCGAGCGCCTTGCTCAGCAGCGGCGACATGCCGATCAAAAAGCCGAGCGGGATCGCGACCAGCACCGCCAAGAGATAGCCGGTGCCGACCCGCGCGATGGAATAGCCGAGCTGGATTCCGAGCCCCTTGTCGTTCGGCCCGTTGTCGTAGAACGGCCGCTTGAGATGCTCCCAGAGCTTTGCGCCGACATCGAGCGGCCCGGGCATCGCGGATTTGCCTTGTGTGGCCGTCAGCCCCATCAGCTTGGCGTATTCCGGGCTCATCGTCGTCGTCGTGCCGGTCGAGCGCGTGGCGATATGCCAGATGCCGAGGAAAGCGGCGAGCAGCACGATGGAGACGAGGCCGGCTCGAACGCGAAGGGAGGTGTTGTTCATCTCCCTCTCCCCGTTCTTACGGGGTGAGGGGCCTCTCTCCACGCGTGAGATCGTCGAGGGACCTGTACCCCCTCACCCGGATCGCAAGAGCGATCCGACCTCTCCCCGCAAGCGGGCGAGGTAAGAAAGACCTTATCCTGAGGAGGCGCGAAGCGCCGTCTCGAAGGATGAAGCTCCACTC
>NZ_JAEMSD010000528.1:3949-4550 GCF_016462955.1 Bradyrhizobium sp.
CCCCGCAAGCGGGGAGAGGTGAAGATAGAGCGCGGCCCATCCTCACGACGCCTTCTTGATCTTGAAGCTCGCCAGATAGTCCTCCGGTTTGGCCGGATCGAATGTCTTGCCCATCACCGCGAACGATTTGTAGGCGCTCGCCGGCGGCGACAGGCCCATTTCGGTCATCAGCTTCTTGGTGTCGGTGGCGAGATACACCTGCTCTGCGACCGCCTTGTAGTCGACATCGCCCTTGATCTGGCCCCAGCGCTTCATCTGCGTCAGCATCCACACCGCAAACGACTGCCAGGGGAACGGATCGAAATCGACGCGCTTCGGATCGGTCTTCACCCCACCGAGACCGTCGGCATAGGTGCCGGTCAGGACCTGCTCCAGCACCGTCACCGGCGCGTTGATGTAGTTGGCCGGCGCGATCGCCTCGGCGATCTGCTTGCGGTTCTCGGCCTTCGAGGCGTAGGCGGTGGCATCGACGATGGCCCGCGTCAGCGCCGCAAAGCTGTTCGGCGCCGTCGTGATGAACTCGCGGCTTGCAGCGAAGCTGCAGCAGGGATGGCCGTCCCAGATCTCCTTGGACAGGATGTGCATGAAGCCGACGCCGTCG
>NZ_JAEMSD010000529.1:0-1332 GCF_016462955.1 Bradyrhizobium sp.
CCTTTTCAGGCCGGACTCTAACTCCATCTGGAGGAAATACTCAGGGGCAGGTCAAAGGGATGGGAGCATCGATCTCAGCATCGAGATCCCGGCAAAGTGTGGCCTCAGCATCAAACTCGGGTCACCTCCCTTGTGTCGGCCTGGATCGACGGCGCCACGCCGCTCCGAGCGGAAACAATCCGGGGCAATCCGCAAAGCATGCACCAGCTCTATCTGGTCGATCCGATTATCAAGACAACGCACAGCATCGCCCCGCCGCTCGCCACCATCGAGATCAGGTTCAAGTACAATCAGGACTTCGATAGCATCTATGCCATGGTCCCCTCGACCATCGCAATGATGCTGGCATTGTTTCCGGCGATCTTGATGGCGCTCGCGGTCGTCAGAGAAAGGGAGCTCGGCTCAATCACCCAACCTCTACGTCACGCCGGTCACCCGGCTTGAATTTCTGATCGGCAAGCAATTGCGTTACGTCGCGGTGACGCCGTTATGTTTGCGCTGGCAGTTTTCTTTTTCCGGGTACCGCTGACGCCGCCGCCGACCAAGATCGGCAGCGTGCCATACAGATTGCCGATCCGCGCGACCCGAATGTCCTCGAGAACCTTGGGCCCGCAGTCGCGAGCCATCGCGACAGGCGTCAGCGCGGCAGGCTATAAATTCTCTGCTGGGCCTGCATTGCGGTTCTCTCAAGCGCAGAGCCATGATCATCGTCTTGGACTTCCGTTTCGCCGATTATGTAGATCGAAGCGGTTTTGGCTTGACACGTCCGGTGCCCCCGAAGCATCCCGGCCATGTGAGATCAGACAGGCGCGTAAACCCAAATTCGCTGTTGGATTGCAATCGTCCTGTCCCGACGCTGGCACCGGACAAGGCGGCACCAGGAGGTTCGATCCGGCGATAACGTGACGAGGCGGCCCAGCCAGGGAACCTTCAATGGGTCTTCGGCGGCGCGCTCAAGTCGATGGGCCGAAGGATCGACGCAACCGGGATCATCAAAAGCGCGACCGCGGCCAGAAGCCAGAACACGTCGATGTAAGCGAGATAGTCGACCTGCTGCTGGAGCGTTTTACCAAGCCAAGCCAGCGCTTGCGATGCAGCATCCGACGCGCTTGACCCCTGGGCCTGGAAATACCGCGTCACCGCATCGATCGTCTGTTGGTACCCGAGATCGGAAGGTGCCACATGCTCGACCAGTCGAGTCTGGTGGAATTGCTGGCGCTGCGCCAGCATCGTTTGCGCGAGCGCGACCCCCATTGAGCCGCCGATATTCCGCGAAACGTTGATGAGCGCCGAGGCCTGGTTGGTTTTCTCGGGCGGCAGACCGTCATAGGA
>NZ_JAEMSD010000529.1:1342-4549 GCF_016462955.1 Bradyrhizobium sp.
GGCAGGAACAGAAACGGCACCCCGCAGCCTGGAATATGCGCACCTCGGTCGCATAGCCATAGCTGATATCGCCGGTCAGTCCTGTGAGCTGCCACATCGAAACGGCAACGATCGCCGCGCCGACCATGATCAGATATTTCGGCTGCACCAAGTTGACCAGCTTGCCGACGATGGGCATCAGAAGCATCGTAATGATGCCGCCCGGCGAGAGCACGAGACCTGCCAGCGTGGCGGTGTAGCCGAATTCGGCTTGCAGAAGCTGCGGCAGCAATTGGGTCGTCGAGATCAGAACTGCGCCGGTTGCAAACATCACGAGGAAGCAAGCGCCAAATTGCCGTTTGCCAAGCAGCCGGAGATCGATGATGGGATCGTCACGGCCAAGCTCCCAAGGTATAAGAGCAAAGAGGCAGAAGGCTGAGATAAGCGCAAAGGATAGAATCATGGACGATCCAAACCAGTCGCTGCGCTGCCCTTCGTCGAGCACGAATTCGAGCGATCCGAGACCGATGGCGACCAGAGCGAATCCGATATAGTCTACCCGCAATCCGGCCCTTAGGAGTTCAGCCCTTTCTTCCTCGGCGCCGGATGGTTCCCTCACCAATGTACCTACCAGTAATAACGAGATCAGCCCCATCGGCACGTTGATCAGAAATACCCAGTGCCAGGAGTAGGTGTCGGTGATCCACCCGCCAAGCGTCGGCCCCAACACCGGGGCGACCACCACGGCGACACCATAGATGGCGAAGGCCTGGCCGCGTTTGTGCGGCGGAAATGAATCCGCAAGAATCGCCTGCTCGCTGGTCGCCATGCCACCGCCGCCCAGCCCCTGCAGAATGCGAAACAGGACGAGAGATTCCAGGTTCCACGCGAGGCCACATAACAGGGAGGCAACCGAAAACGTTGCCACGCACAGCATGTAGAAGCGCTTGCGGCCAATGACGGTGGAAAGCCATCCCGAGATCGACAGCACGATGGCGTTGGCGACAAGATAGCTTGTGATGACATAGGTGCTCTCGTCGAGCCCGACCGCAAGGCCACCCGCAATGTGGCGGAGCGACACGTTCGCGACAGTGGTGTCGAGCACCTCCATGAAGGTCGCAATGGAAACGACAAAGGCGATCAGATAGGGATTGTGTCCGCCGGCCGCCGATCGCTCCGGGGACCAACTCGAGGACCTTCCGCCACTCTGCGCCTGATCGGTCATCTAACCTTCGTCCAAGGCACGACCGACATACCGGGCCCGACCGGCACGTCGGACGGCCAGTTGTCGACAATGATCTTCACCGGTACGCGCTGGACGACTTTGACATAGTTGCCCGTCGCATTTTCCGCCGGCAGCAGGCTGAATGCGGTCCCCGAGCCGGGCTGCACCGACTCCACGTGCCCGGTCAGCTTGCGGTCCGGATAGGCATCGATCCGGATCTCGACCGGCTGGCCAGGGCGCATGTCCTTCAGTTGTGTTTCCTTGTAATTTGCAACCAGCCAAACCTCATCGGGCACGAACATCATATGAGGCTCTGCCCCGGGGTGACGTAGGAGCCTTTTGCTCCGGACAGCTTGACAACGCGCCCGGATCGGACCGCGAACACCCTTGTGTATTGCAAATTGAGTTTTGCCTGGTCGAGTTGAGCTTGAGACTGTTGCCGCTGGGCTGTTGCACCTTCAAGCTGCGCCTGGAGCGCCTTGATTCCGAGTTCGGCGCCAACTACGGCGGTCTTGGCCCTGTCTGTATTGGCCTGCTGGGCCTGAAGATCGGAGCGAGTCTGCTGCGCGCGCTGTACAGTGCCGGCTCCCTTGTCCACCAGCTCCTGTGCGCGCGCGGCCTCCTGCTGCGCGAACTGAAGTTGTGCCTGAGCCTGTTCCAACTGGGCCCTCACCTGATCGATCTGCGCATGCTGGGTATCGATCTGCGCCTGGTAGTTGGCGATGTTGGCCTCGGCGATCGCGAGTTGCGCCTTGGCCTGGTCGACGGCGATTGTGTAGTCGCGGTCATCGATCCGCGCCAGCAGGTCGCCGGCGTCGACATGCTGATTGTCGGTAACGGGAACGTCGGTCACATAGCCGCCCACTTTCGACGCCACCGAGAAGCTTCGTGCGGCGACAAACGCATCATCGGTGGATTCGTAATGACGGATCTCGAGCCAGTAGGCTGTTCCGCCGCCCAGGCCGGCCACAAGAACACATGCGCCGGCCAGCATCAGACCCCAGTGCTCGCGAAAGCGCTCCCATGGCGATGGCTTTCTGGTCGGCTGTGTAAGCTCGGCGCCGTCGCGCTTGTTCTGCGGCATAGTCCTGGGCAATTGACCCGGATGCTGTTCTGCCGGCCCGTGCTCTTGAACTTGGCCCTTCACCAGACAGCACCTCCGGAAGAAAATGCGTGTGGGATTCCTGCCGCATCAGGACCAAACTCCTCCTTCGGAACTTGGTTCCTTTCGATCAAGCAGGCGACGGCCCAGTGGCTCGGCACCTTCGGAAACTTCCGCGGCCTTATTGACAGGCCGGTGCCGAGCACCTTGCGGAATAGGAAAACGAAACAGCGGTGGTAACGCGCCGTACAAAATCATTCCAAACACATGGGGGGTGCTTCGACCCGCCCCCTTCGCATGAACGCTTTAGTAGCGTCTTGGGCACTCTCGGTTCATTCTGCGCGTCTAAGCAATGCCAACTATTTTGAGACGTGGCTTAGTTGGCCTCAGATTTTAAGATTGATCGCGGCTGACCGGAATTCCATGTGCTCGGCAACGACTGCAGCTAATGCAGTTTATAGCCGCCAACCAGGCCAGACTCGAGATCGCGTGTCAGCGTCCGGGGCCCACACCCGCTTCCCTACCCGCTGAGGCAGTGGAGACTGCGGCCCAACTCTTGCTTCTTGACCAGGTCAATGCGATGCAAGTTTTGGTGTGGGGACCGTCCTTCAAACGATCTCGATGCCCGAGACCCAATCCGGTCCATTCGGTTTTCCGACGCATCGCTCGACAACCCCAGTGACCAGGAGCCAGACATCGGGCTGCTGACCCTGTCCGGGCATCCTGATCGGGCAAAGAAGTTTGCCAGCTTGCGCACCCTTCATCGTGACCTCACGCCAAACTTTTGCCTGGGTTGGCAACATCAACGCATGAGAACGACAACTACCAAAGTCTGGCAATACTTTACAGCGTGTCGTCATTCCACCACTGCGTGCTCTGGCCCTGCCGTCTGCTTGCGCAG
>NZ_JAEMSD010000530.1 GCF_016462955.1 Bradyrhizobium sp.
GGGTGGGGTGATCTATCCACCTCGGGCACTGTTGGATGTGGAGAGACCGTCACCCCACCCCGTCACGCAATCTCGCTTCGCTCGATCGCGTGCCGACCCTCCCCCTCCAGGGGAGCGTAAGAGGAGCCGTGTCACGCGGGCGCCAGTTCCCGGCTCAATCCCGGGAATAGCCGATCAGCGGTTTCCGCGGACGGAACAGGATCATCAGCAGGATGCCGAGAATGCCGAGGACGGCGAAGACCGGCTGCTCGAGCAGCAGGCGGATCACCGAGGTCCAGAGCCAGGGCGCCTTGGCCTCGACCCAGGTGCGGAAGGCCGCCTGGCTGGCCTGATTGATGTCGTTCCAGAACTGGCCGAACCGGGTGAATTTGAGGGTCTGGTCGGCCACCCAGCGGGCGCCGTCATAGACCATGAAGATGAACCCGCCGGCGAGCAGCAACAGCCCAATCAGTCGGAAAAAGCCGCGGATCATGCCTCACCTGCGATGGCCGTCCGATCGGACGAGCTTGCGAAACGTTGCCAGCCAATAGCCGGGCGACGGCAGAAATTCAACCTCTTCAGGGCGTTACGGTACAGATCCGGACCTGCAAAGGAAGGATTTCGGTCCCCGAAAGCGTTGACGGTGACAAAGACCCTCTCTATAAGGGCGCCAATTGGCGGTGGGCGCAATCCCGCCGCCGCTGTTCTTTGAGCAGTTGCAGGCACCTCGATCTTCAAGACTCATTCGAGCTTGACGCCTCGGTGGAGCCTCAGAGACAGCCGCAAGGCCGTCGCTCATGTTCCAGGAATGGCCCAGCAACCGAACACCCTGAATCCAAGCGTCGATTACGCGGTCAAGCAAGCCGGCGCTATCCGACCAAGACGCGACCGGTACCCGCAAAGGACATTGAGACCATGGCCAATACCACTTCCGCCAAGAAGGCGACGCGCAAGATCGCCCGCCGCACCGCCGTCAACAAGTCGCGCCGTACCCAGATGCGCGGCGCGGTGCGCACCGTCGAGGAAGCCATCAAGACCGGCGACCGCGCTGCTGCCGTGAAGGCACTCGCGACTGCCGAGCCCGCCTTGATGCGCGCCGCCCAGCGCAACATCATTCACAAGAACAACGCCAGCCGCAAAGTCTCGCGCCTCACCGCGCAGATCGCCAAGCTCGCCAAGTAACCTCGGAACTAACCTCACGAGGTTACCTCATGAGATCCTCTTGCGAGGTGATCTCGCGGAAGACATCGATCGGTTGATCCGATCAGCACATCGATACAGCCCGGCATCGCGCCGGGCTTTTTTATTGGCTGGCATCATTCACGCAAGCCGTCGCGCGAGGTTGTTGTCTCGCTCGGACGATTTGCATCGTCAGCGTTATTCTTCGCACCGTAGTTCTACCGGCCGATGGTCTGCAACAGTGGAAACTCACTGCGTTGCAAAAACCCCTGTGCTGCGGGCTCGAATTGAATCGTGGCGGGAGGCAGTTCTGCACACCGTAGATTCACCGGAACGCGTTTGACCGTGGAGTTACCCTGCAAAAAGAGTCTCGAAAAGCGATGACTCAATAATCACTTATCAACATAGCAGGGACAAGCATTTGGAAAATTCGCCCGCACGTCGGGCGCGTGACGAATTTGTAAAAAAATTTTGGCGATGGCGAAGAATTGTCACATCACGCGCGGCATGCTCGATTCTGTGCACGAATCCAAAAACTTGCTTCGCGAGCCTGTGGACAGACGTGCGCGCGTTAACCGACGTCAAGTTTTTTGACGCCTCAACTCTGAATCAATTTCGTTGCGAGTCTTTTCGCTTAGTGTATTCCTTAGTCGTCAGCGGCGCCCACGATCTTCAGACCAGCGCGGTTTAGGAAACGGGGCGAACGTGCGGATCGGCGGCGGTGTGCACGTAGGCGACGCTTCAACAAGTGATGTCGGTACAAAACCCATAGCAATATGGGCATGGTAGTTCGTTGTCTGAATGTCTCCAAGCGGGATCTTCCCGCTCGCGCCATGCGCATATGAGAGGCATCGCAAAGCTACCCGGCACGCAAGGCGGCGAAGTCGAGCGGACGACCAGTACATTGGGCAGGCATCCGTGACAGGAGTACGGCGCGGTTGCCTTCAGGACACGCAGGACCTTGTCGTGAGCGATCACGGCAAGACGGGGAGGTATCATGTCTTACGGACTCAACGCGGTATTGAAGCACGTTTCCCATTTCAACGATGCCGTTTCAGCTCCGTCGGATATTCAGCCTCCCGCGTGTGACGGAGCGCCGAGTACGCGCTGACCTCGCGACCCATCCATCTCCGACATCGCTGATCCGACCCGCGGCGTTCGCGCCGAACGGTCGAGCCATGCCCGACGATGGACTCGCTCGAGGTCACGCCAGTTCAGGGACCGGCAGGAACCCTGCATGGCGCTCACCACGCAACTAAATCTCTCAAGAGAAGTTTTCTGACGATGACAATGGAACAGGATCGCTGGTCACGCGTGAAGGGTCGGTTGCGCTCGAGCGTTGGCGAAGACGTTTACACGAGCTGGTTTGCACGCATGGATCTGGAAGGCGTGCAGGACGAGAGCGTGCGGCTCTCGGTGCCGACGCGATTCCTGAAGAGCTGGATCCAGGCCCATTATGCCGAGCGCGTGCTGTCGTGCTGGCAGGCCGAGATGCCGGAAGTGCATCGCATCGATCTCACGGTGCGGTCCGCCGTGCGCCCCTCGGCGCAGCCGAAGGAGATGCCCGCGCCGGTCGAGGCGCGCCGTGCGCCGTCGCCGGAATTGCGCTCGACTGCGACCGCGCCGGTCTCGGCCAATCACGACGCGCTCGGCGGCTCGCCGCTCGATCCGCGCCTGACCTTCGCGAGCTTCGTCGTCGGCCGCTCCAACACGCTGGCGCACGCCGCCGCACGGCAGGTTGCCGAGGGACGCCGCGGCGACCCCGTGATGTTCAATCCGCTTTACATCCATGCCGGCGTCGGCCTCGGCAAGACGCATCTGCTCCAGGCCGTGACCTGGGCCGGCAATTCCGGCAATGAGCGCAAGGTGCTGTATCTTACCGCTGAAAAATTCATGTACGGCTTCGTCGCCGCGCTGAAGACGCAGACGGCGCTGGCCTTCAAGGAAGCGCTGCGCGGCATCGACGTTCTCGTCATCGACGATCTCCAGTTCCTGCAGGGCAAGTCGACCCAGGCCGAATTCTGTCACACGCTGAACGCGCTGATCGATGCGGGCCGCCAGGTCGTGATCGCGGCCGACCGGCCGCCGTCCGACCTCGAGAGCCTCGACGACCGCGTGCGCTCGCGCCTTGCCGGCGGGCTCGTGGTCGAGATGGGCTCGCTCGGCGAGGAGCTGCGCCACGGCATCCTGAAGTCGCGCGTCGCAGCCGCCCGCGCCCATCATGCGACGTTCGAGGTGCCCGAGGAGGTGCTGCATTATCTGGCGCGCACCATCACCCATAACGGCCGCGATCTCGAAGGCGCGATCAACCGCCTGCTGGCGCATTCCAAGCTCAACAACCGGCCGGTGACGCTGGAGATGGCCGAGCACGAGGTGCGCGACCTGGTGCGGCCGCAGGAGCCGAAGCGGATCAAGATCGAGGACATCCAGCGCGTGGTGGCGCGGCAGTACAATGTCAGCCGCTCCGACCTCTTGTCCTCGCGCCGCACCGCCAACGTGGTCCGGCCGCGACAGGTGGCGATGTATCTCGCCAAGACGCTGACCCTGCGCTCGCTGCCCGAGATCGGCCGCCGCTTCGGCGGGCGCGACCACACCACCGTGCTGCACGCGGTGCGCAAGATCGAGGCGCTGGTCTCCAAGGACACCGCGCTGTCGGAGGAAGTGGAATCGCTGAAGCGCCAGCTTCAGGAATAAGGGCCCAGGGCTGCCGCCATTCTCCGCCGCTCCGGCTCGCCTGGGCGGCGGTCTTCGTTCCGGGCGGTAAATCGTGGGGAACTGCCCCCAATCCCTTGAATCCGGGGGCCATCCGGGCCACCTTGTGCGGCCCTGACAGCTTTGGTCATATCGGCTGGATGATCCGGCTTTGTCGGGGCTTCGGTGCCGTGGCGCGCGTCCCGCCGCCCGGCCTTCTCAGTGCAGTGTTTTCTTGGGATCGGGCGAGTAGTGCAATGAAGGTTACGGTCGAACGCGCGCAACTCCTGAAGTCGCTGGGCCATGTCCATCGCGTGGTCGAGCGCCGCAACACGATCCCGATCCTCGGCAACGTGCTGGTCCGGGCCGAGAACGCGAAATTGTCGCTGAAGGCGACCGACCTCGACCTCGAGGTGACCGAGACGCTGCCGGCGGAAACCGCGACCGCCGGCTCCACCACCGTGCCGGCGCACATGTTCTACGACATCGTGCGCAAGCTGCCGGACGGCTCGCAGATCGTGCTGGAGGCCGACGGCGACCGCGCGGTGCTGGCCATCCGTGCCGGCCGCTCCCGCTTCACGCTGCAGACGCTGCCGGAGAATGATTTCCCGGATCTGGCCGCCGGCGACATGTCGCATTCGTTCTCGCTCGCCGCCAAGGACGTCAAGCGGCTGATCGACCGCACCCAGTTCGCGAT
>NZ_JAEMSD010000531.1:0-1685 GCF_016462955.1 Bradyrhizobium sp.
CGCCGGGAATGATCTGCTGGTCGATCACGATGCCCTTTTGCGTCTTCAGCTTCTCGACCAGGGTGTTGACGTCCTTGGGCGGCACCACCGCGTCCTTCTCGCCGTGCACGATCAGGCCTGAGGACGGGCAGGGCGCGAGGAACGAGAAGTCGTAGAGATTGGCGGGCGGCGCGATCGAGATGAAGCCCTCGACCTCGGGGCGGCGCATCAGGAGCTGCATGCCGATCCAGGCGCCGAAGGAGAAGCCGGCGACCCAGCAGGCGCGCGCTTCGGGATTGATGGTCTGGGCCCAGTCGAGCGCCGCGGCCGCGTCCGACAATTCGCCGGTGCCGTGGTCGAACGAGCCCTGGCTGCGGCCGACGCCGCGGAAATTGAAGCGCAGCACCGAGAAGCCGCGATGCGCGAACGCGTAGTAGCACTGGTACACGATCTGATGGTTCATCGTGCCGTGGAACTGCGGATGCGGATGCAGGATCATCGCGATCGGCGCGTTCTTCTGCTTGGCCGGATGGTAGCGGCCTTCGAGACGGCCAGCAGGGCCGGTGAAAATGACTTCAGGCATGGATGTCTCTGACTACGTCCCTTGGAGGTGATCCCTGCGCAATCGTCCAATTGCGCTCTCGTGGCGTCGCCGGCGAGAGCACGGATGAAAGGAGAGGCGCGCCGTCGGGTGATGCGCGAGTGGCGCGCGGGTGAACTGACGCGCGCTTCTACCACGAGGCAAGGGTCAAAATGCAAGCATCTTCGACATCTCTCAATGGGCTCAACAGCTTAGCCGGTCATCCCAGCGTCATGTTCGGCCCGGCTGCGCGGCCGGACCCCGCCTGCATTGAACCGAATGACAGCAAAAGGCCGGGGGCTCGCCATCGGCAGCGCCCAACCATCTGGAATCACGATTGTTTATGGATTGCCGGTGGATCGGCGGGATTGCTTGCCGCCGGGACGGCTCGGCGTCCGAGCGAGGCGACTGCCGGGCGGTAGCGCCGGCTGCCGCCCAGCACCTGGCCATTGTCGAAGGCGAGTTCGAAATCTCCTGACGGCTTGAGATCGACCTCGCGCACCCGGTCGAGATTGGCAAGCCGGGTCCGATGAACGCGAATGATGGCGTACCGGCCCAACTCGCTTTCCGCCGCCGCGAGCGTGCCCCGGATCAGATGCCGGGTGCCATCGGCGAGGCAATATTCGATGTAATTGCCGGCGGACGCGACCCACAGGATGTCGCGCGGCACCACGCGAATCCGGCTCGTGCCGTCGCGCAGCCAGATCGTGTCGAGAGACGACGGTGGCGGCAGCGGGGCCGGTGGCGAGGCGGAAGCGGCTGCGGCGGCCTTCAACTCGCGCCGGCTGTCGAGCAGCCAGATCGTGCCCGCGATCAGGACATAGGTCACGGCGTCCTTGCGGAATTCGTAGAGAATCGTTGCGAGCGAGAAACGGAAATCGTAGGCGCCGCCGGCGAGCCAAAGCGCAAGCTTCCGCACCGACACCATCCCCGCGATGTGGAGCGCCGAGAAGCCGAGCAGGGTGATCGTCCCGAGCCCGGCGCGTGCGGCGAGGCCGGGCATCCGGCGCATGCGGCGAACGGCCCGCAGCGGGATCGGCAGCAACAGCAGGATGACGCCGATGCTCGACATCTCCCAGAACAGCCGCCGGCCGACATCGTAGCTGTCGCCGCGCCAGGCGGCGTC
>NZ_JAEMSD010000531.1:1695-4529 GCF_016462955.1 Bradyrhizobium sp.
GGCGGCGTCCTGAGCGCCCGACAGTGCGTTCACGATTCCGATCGCGATCGCGACCGCCGCGATCGCCGCGAACGTCGTCCGGTC
Organism: Bradyrhizobium sp.; assembly: GCF_016462955.1. GTDB lineage: Bacteria > Pseudomonadota > Alphaproteobacteria > Rhizobiales > Xanthobacteraceae > Bradyrhizobium. Next base: position 1,780 of record NZ_JAEMSD010000531.1, read on the forward strand.
CCCGCTCGTCCCGAAAGACCCGCCGCTCGTCCCAGCCGGCGGCGACCCGTCCCCCGGCGTCCGATCCTGATCCCAAACCGGCTCGACGCGAGCCGCAGGCGGAGCATTTTCGGTGTCAGCCATGGCCCGGCAACCGCGTTCGTCGTCCCGTCAAGGAGCAGAAGACCATGACAACACCACAGCAATTCCAAGAACCGGACAGGCGCATCGATCTGGACTGGGTGCGGATTTTAGCCTTCGGGCTCCTGATCTTCTACCACGTCGGCATGCTCTACGTGTCCTGGGGATTTCACATCAAGAGCGAGCACCGGCTGACCTGGCTGGAACCGGTGATGCTGGTGCTCAACCCCTGGCGGCTGTCGCTGCTGTTTCTGGTGTCGGGAGTCGCGACCCGTTTCATGCTCGACAAGTCGACCCCGTCAAAGCTCGCCCGCGCACGGTCAGCGCGGCTCTTGATTCCCTTGGTCTTCGGGATGCTCGTGATCGTGCCGCCGCAATCCTATCTCCAGATCGTGGAGAGCCTCGGCTATCCCGCCGGCTTTCTGGATTTCTATGTCAGGCACTACTTTGCCTTCGGCGCACAGTTCTGCCCGAACCCGTGCATCGTGCTGCCGACCTGGAATCATCTCTGGTTCGTGGTCTATCTCTGGGTCTACACGATGGCCCTGATCGGAGTGCTTGCACTGTGGCCGGCAGGCGCCGACTGGCTTGGCCGCAAGCTCGCCGCCGTTCTCGCCGGGCCCGGGCTCCTGATCCTGCCTTGTCTGCTATATGTGATTTGGCGCCTGGTGCTGTTCCCGGCGTTCCCCTCGACGCATGCGCTGTTCGGCGATTGGTACAACCATGCGGACCACGCGACGGCCTTCCTGGTCGGCTTCCTGCTGGCAAAGCAGGATATGATCTGGCGCGAACTCGACCGTCAGCGTTGGATCGCGCTGACGGCTGCCGCGGCATGCTTTTCGGCCTTCATTCTGGTTCGCGCCGGCCTGTTTTCGCCATCGCCCACGCTGAAGTGGTTCGCCGCCTCGGCCTATGGTTGCTATCAATGGCTCGCGATCGCCGCCGTGCTGGGTTTTGCGCGGCGCTGCATCACTGCCGACAGCCCCGCGCGCCGCTATCTCACCGACGCGATCTTCCCGTACTACATCGTGCATCAGACCGCGATCATCGTGATCGCGCATCAATTGCACGGCAGCGGTCTGTCGGCCGGGATCGAAGCGTCCATTGTTATCGTCGGGACCGCGCTTGCCTGTGTGGCGACTTATGAAATCGTCCGGCGTATTGCCTGGCTGCGGCCGCTGTTCGGATTGCGGGCGCTGCCGCGCGGTGATGCAAGGATGGGGCAGCAACAACCGGCCTGACCAGCGCCCGCCGTCCGATTGGCGGGATGGCAAAAGGTGCTAAGAGGGCCAGATGCCGACCCGGGTCTATCTCGACTGGAATGCGACCACGCCGCTGCGCCCCGAGGCGCTGGCTGCAATTCTGGCTGCCTATGACCTGATCGGTAATCCCTCGTCGGTCCACGCCGAGGGGCGGGACGCGCGGCGGCTGGTCGAGGAGGCCCGCGCCACCCTCGCAGCCTCGGTCGGGGCGCAGCCGCGCAACGTCGTCTTCACCTCATCTGGAACCGAGGCCAACGCGCTGGCGCTTGCGCCAGGCTTGCGGAGCCCGTCCGGCGGACCTGTCGAGAGGCTGCTGGTTTCAGCGGTCGAGCACGCCTCCGTGCTATCAGGTGGCCGGTTCCCCTCAGACAAGCTCGGGCTGATCGAGGTGACGCGCTCGGGCGTGGTCGACCTCGATCGTATAAGGGCGTTGCTGAAGGACGGCCCGCCAGCCCTTGTCTCGATCATGGCCGCCAACAACGAGACCGGCGCGCTCCAGCCGGTTGCCGAAGCCGCAAGCCTCGTCCACGAGGCGGGCGGCCTCCTGCACGTCGATGCGATCCAGGCGCTGGGGAAAATGCCGTTCGATATCAATTCGATAGGCGCTGACCTTGCCACCTTCTCTGCACACAAGATCGGCGGTCCCAAGGGTGTTGGTGCCGTGGTAATGCGCGACGGGATCAACGGCCTGGAGCCGGTGCTGCGGGGCGGCGGGCAGGAGCTCAACCGGCGCGCCGGAACCGAGAATGTCGCGGGGATCGCGGGTTTCGGGGCGGCGGTGAAGGCGGCACTTGAGGCTCTTCCGGAGGATGCGAGCCGAATGGCAAGCCTCAGAGATCTCTTGGAAAATGGCTTGCGCGGCATTGCCGGAGCAACCATTTTTGCGGAGGATACCAGCCGGTTGCCGAATACCGTGCTGTTCACCGCGCCAAGCCTGAAGGCCGAAACCGCCGTGATCGGGTTCGACCTCGAGGGCGTTGCGGTCTCTTCCGGCTCCGCCTGCTCCTCCGGAAAGGTCCAGCCGTCCCACGTCCTGTCGGCGATGGGCTATGACCCTGCGGTGGCCCAGGGAGCGGTGCGCCTCAGTCTGGGCTGGTCCACCGAACCCGACGACATCAATAGGGCGTTAGAGGCTTGGCGAAAGCTCGGTAATACCCTACTTAAGGGCTAAGCGATGAAACACGGCTTGAACGGTTCTAAGCCCCGTGCTTTCCGCCAGGAAATATCGTAATACTCGTCCGAGTTTGATCCACCGCGGTCCTTGAAACCGCGAGCGGAGGATGGAATGCCAGCCGTACAAGAGACGGTCGAGCGCGTGAAGCGCATCGACGTCGACCAGTATCGTTATGGGTTTGAGACCCTGATCGA
>NZ_JAEMSD010000093.1:0-4278 GCF_016462955.1 Bradyrhizobium sp.
ATGCTGGAGACGATGCTGTCGCTGACGCTGACCGAGTTGCAGAACTCGCAGTTTGCCGTGGCGCCGCCGCCACGCCCGATGTTCGGGCCGACCGAGACGGGAAACGGTTATGTCATGATCACGATCGCCAGCGAGAAGACGTTTCAGGCCCTGATGGGGGTGATCGGCCGCCCCGACTGGATTTCCGATCCGCGCTTCGCAACTTATGCCGCGCGCCGGGAGAACTGGGCGGAGCTGATGGACGGCGTGGAAACCTGGTCGCGGCAGCTGACCACCGATGCATGCCTCGTCGCGCTCGGCGCTGCGGGCGTGCCGGCCTCGGCCTACCGCACCGTGTCCGAGGCGCTGGCCGATCCGCAGCTTGCGCACCGCCGGGCGCTCTCCGAGGTGCGGGACGAGGGTGGCTCGTTCCAGGTGCTCAACCTGCCGTTCCGGATGTCGGGGGCTGACACGGCGCCTGCCAGGACGGTGTCCGTGCTCGGTGAGCACACGGATGCGGTGCGTAAGGAGATGGGCGTTTCAGGCCATGCGCCCATTCCGCCAGGCAAAACAGCCGCGACATCCTGACCACGTTGCCGCCGCCTGCGGCGTCGAATCCGCGTGCGTTCCTCTTGCCGTGGCGAGCAATTGTCGCCAATCTCGCCCTCAAGTCGTTCAACGATCCGAAACATCGGACGAGGGATCCCGGGAGGAACCATGACGGACATTGCTGCCGCGGCACGCAAGCGCGCGCCGATTCTCCTCGTTGCGGCAATTGCGTGGACCGCGCCGGCGCAGGCGCAGAAACCGGGCGGCAGCATCACGGTCGGCCAGGAGCTGGAGATCGCAGGCTTCGATCCGCTCAAGGTCGGCGTCTACGACACGTCCACCAATACCGCGGCCGCCGCGATCTTCGACACGCTGACCACGCTCAACGACAAAGGCGAGCCTGCACCCAAGCTCGCCGTTTCCTGGACCCACTCCGACGATTACAAGAGCTGGACCTTCAAACTGCGCCAGGGCGTGAAATTCCACGACGGCACGCCGTTCAACGCGCAGGCCTTCAAGGAGAATTTCGATCGGCAGAAGGATCCCGCCAACAAGTGCCGCTGTGCCTTCTACATCACCAACGTGAAAGAGGTGCTGGCACCGGACGACCACACCCTCGTCTACAATCTCACCGATCCTAGCGTGAACCTGCCGGCGACGATCACCATCCAGAGCCAGAACAACGTCATTCATTCGCCGACCGCCTGGAAAACCAAGGGCGATGACTACAACCGCAACCCCGTCGGGACCGGTCCCTACATCCTGAAATCATGGACCGCCGGCGACCGCATGGTGCTGGAGAAGAACCCCAATTATTGGGACAAGGGCCGTCCCTATCTCGACCGCATCGTCCTGAAGCCGCTGCCCGACGCGCAGTCGCGCTTCGCCTCCCTGCAATCGGGCGAGGCCGACATCATCTGGGACGACGAGAACGACGCCGACAACATCATGAAGGCGCAGAAGGACCCCAAGCTCACCGTGCACACGTACAAGGGCTCGGGTGCTGCGGTCTATGCCTTCAATACCAAGGTGGCGCCGTTCGACGACGTCCGCGTGCGACAGGCGCTGGTGATGGCGATCGACCGCCCCAAGATGTCGCAGGCGATCAGCAACGGCCTGAGCCGGCCCGCGACCAATCCTTACGGCGACGGCTCCTGGGTCAAGTGCAAGGACGACGGTGCGCTGCCGTTCGACCTCGAAAAGGCCAAGGCGCTGCTCAAGGATTACGGCAAGCCGGTCGAGTTCAAGATGCTGGTGACCGCAACGCCGCGCGGCCGCATGGTCGGCCAGGTGCTCCAGCAGTTCTGGAAGCGCGCCGGTGCCAACATGGAGATCGAGCAGGTCGATCAGGCCACCATTCCCTCGCGCGCCTTCACCCGCCAGTTCCAGCTCACGCCGTGGCGCATCGTCGATCTCGCCGATCCCGATCCGCAGATGTACGCGAATTTTCGCAGCGGCAGCCCGCTGGCGCTCGCCGGATATTCGAATCCCGAGCTCGACAAGCTTCTCGACCACGCGCGCGTCACCGCCGATATGGGCCAACGCACCGAGGATTACTGCGCCATCAGCCGCCTGATCAACAAGGAGGCGATCTGGTTCTGGACCTTCCAGAATACCTATTACGCGCTGTCGAGCGCCAGGCTGAAGGGCTTCCCGAAGATGTACAATGGCGTGATGGACGTCTCGACCACTTGGCTGGAATGACGGCGCAATGCTGAACTTCGTCGTTCGCCGGCTGCTTGCGATGCTGCCGGTCCTGCTCGCCGTCTCGTTGCTGACGTTCCTGATCGCCTCGCTGCTGCCCGGCGATCTCGCGCTCGTCATCCTCGGCGACCAGGCGACGCCGGAGAATGTCGCGGCGCTGCGTCGCGACATGGGGCTCGACCAGCCACTGTGGTGGCGTTACCTGAGCTGGCTCGGTCAGGTGTTGCAGGGCGATCTCGGCCGCTCGTTCCGCACCGGGCAGACGGTGCTCCAGGCGGTGGCGGAGCGCATCCCGGTCTCGCTGCAGCTGATGCTGATGGCCGAGTTCATCGGGCTCCTGATCGGGGTGCCGCTCGCGATCGCCTGCGCCGCGCGCGCGGGCGGCGCGTTCGACCGCTTCATGACCGGCGGCGCCTTCGCCATGCTGTCGATGCCTTCGTTTCTCACCGCGATTCTGCTGATCTATCTGTTCGCCGTCGAGCTGCGCTGGCTGCCGGCGACCGGCTATGTGCCCTTCACCGAGGCGCCGCTGGCGAATCTGCGCTTCTTCGTGTTGCCGGCCCTGACGCTCGCGCTCGCGGAATGGCCTGGCATCATGCGAGTGCTGCGCTCCGACATGATCGCGACGTTGCAGGAAGACTATATCGCGCTTGCCAAGGCCAAGGGTCTCAAGCCCGCGCGGATCCTGTTCGTGCATGCGCTGAAGCCTTCGTCGCTGACCCTGGTGACGGTGACGGGCATCAATATCGGCCGCCTGCTCGGCGGTACGCTGATCGTGGAATCGATCTTCGCGCTGCCGGGCATCGGCCGGCTGCTGGTCGGGGCGATCTACACCCGCGACCTCGTGATCCTCCAGGGAGTGGTGCTGCTGGTCGCCTGCGGCTTCGTCATCGTGAATTTCATCGTCGACATGCTCTATGCCGTGCTCGACCCCAGGATCCGCCATGGCCACGCTTGAGCTGTCGGTTCAGGACGACGTGGCGTCCGCGCCCGTCCGCGGCAGGCGCAAGCTCGGCGTCCTGTTCTGGCTCGCATGCGGCTGGCTTGCGATCATTCTTTCGCTCGCGATCCTTGCGCCGGTGCTGCCGCTGCAAAACCCCGTCGACATGGACATGCTGGAGCGCCGTGCGCCGTTCTCGACCGAGCACTGGCTCGGCACCGACGGGCTCGGCCGCGACGAGCTGGCCCGGCTGATCTTCGGCGCGCGGGTGTCGCTGACGGTGGGGCTGATCGCGCCGATGATCGGCCTCGTTTTCGGCGGCGCGCTCGGCCTGCTGGCCGGCTATTTTCGTGGCCGGTTCGAAACGCTGGTGGTCGGCAGCATGGATGTGCTGCTCGCCTTCCCGCCGCTGATCTTCGCGCTCGCGGTGGTCGCCTATCTCGGCCAGTCCGTCCCCAATCTCACCGTGATCCTCGGCGTTCTCGGCATCCCCGCCTTCATGCGCGTGGCGCGCGCGGCGACGCTGACCTTGGCGCGGCGCGAGTTCGTGATCGCGGCCGAGGCGCTCGGCGCGAGCCATGCGCGCATCCTGCTGCGCGAGCTGCTGCCGAACGTGATCCTGCCGCTGCTCGCCTTCTTCCTGCTCGGCGTCGCCGTCACCATCGTGGTCGAGGGCGCGCTGTCCTTCCTCGGCCTCGGGGTGCCGCCGCCGATGGCGAGCTGGGGCAGCATGATCGGGGAGGGGCGCGAGAGCCTCGACGTCGCGCCGCGGCTGGCCTTCCTGCCGGCGGCGGCGCTGTTCATGACCGTGCTGGCGTTCAACCTCGTCGGCGACACCTTGCGGGCCCTGACCGACCCGCGTCAGGGGGCGCTGTGAGCGCGCCGCTCCTGTCCATAGAGGACGTCGCGGTCGAGCTGCCGACGCCGCGCGGCAGCCTGCGCGCGGTCGATCATGTCGACCTCTCGCTGGAGGGCGGTCGCACGCTCGGCATCGTCGGCGAATCCGGCTGCGGCAAGACCATGCTGTCGCGCGCAGTGCTGCAGCTGCTGCCGAAGAAGGCCCGGCTGAGCGGCCGCGTGATGTTCGAGGGCCAGGATCTGGTGCG
>NZ_JAEMSD010000093.1:4378-16971 GCF_016462955.1 Bradyrhizobium sp.
CAGTGCTCCGGCGGCATGCGCCAGCGCATCGCGATCGCGATCGCGCTGTCCTGCGAGCCAAAGCTCCTGATCGCGGACGAGCCGACCACGGCGCTCGACGTGACCATCCAGGCCCAGATCCTCGATCTGCTCGCGCGCGAGCAGCGCCGCCGTCACATGGCGATGATCATCATCACCCACGATCTCGGCGTCGTTGCCGGCCGTGCCGACGAGGTCGCGGTGATGTATGCGGGCAGGGTGGTGGAGCGTGCACCGACCTCCGCGTTGTTCAAGCGCATGCATATGCCCTACACCGAGGCGTTGCTGGCGGCGATCCCGAAGCTGGATACCGCCCCGCATACGCCGCTGCCGGCGATCTCCGGCCGTCCGCCCGATCCGACCCGGCCGCTGAAGGGCTGCTCCTTCGCGCCGCGCTGCCGCTATGCTTCCGGCCGTTGCCAGGAGGCCAAGCCCGAGCTGAGGCAGGCGGAGGCGGCCGGCCATCTCTATGCCTGCTTCCACCCGATCCGCATGGCGGAGGGGATCGAGGCATGATGCAGCTTGCCATGCGCCCCGCGCCGCTTCTCAGCGTCGACGATCTCGTGGTCGAATATGGTCTGGGCAACAGGACGGTTCATGCCGTCTCCGGCGTCAGCCTTCAGGTCGCGCGCGGGGAGACGCTGGGGCTGGTCGGCGAATCCGGCTGCGGCAAGTCGACCCTCGGGCGCGCGCTGCTGCAGCTGCGCCGCGCCAAATCCGGTCGCGTGATGTTCGACGGCCAGGATCTCACGGCCATGGAAGGCGAGGCGCTGCGGAAGATGCGCCGGCGCGTGCAGCTGATCTTCCAGGATCCGATCGCCTCGCTCAATCCCCGCCGGCGCATCGGCGACATCGTCGCCGAGCCGCTGATCATCGCCGGAATCAGGGATGCCGCTGAGCGCAAGCGGCGCGTGCATGAGGTGCTGTCCGCGGTCGGGCTCGATCCCGATCTCGTGGCGGGCCGCCTGCCGCACGAATTTTCCGGCGGCCAGTGCCAGCGCATCTGCATCGCGCGCGCGCTGGTGCTCAACCCCGAATTCATCGTCTGCGACGAGCCGGTTTCGGCGCTCGACGTCTCCATCCGCGCGCAGATCCTGAATTTGCTGGAGGAGATGAAGGCGCGCTTCGGCCTGACGCTGCTGTTCATCGCGCATGATCTGGCGGTGGTCAAAGCGGTCAGCGACCGCGTCGCGGTGATGTATCTCGGCCGGCTCTGCGAGGTCGCGCCGTCGGAGCAATTGTTCGCGAGGCCCGCCCATCCGTATACAGCGCTGTTGTTGCAGGCGATCCCGGTGCCCGATCCGGACGTCCGTCCCGCCGAGAGTGTGGCGGTCGGCGAGCCGCCATCGCCGATTGCGCCGCCGTCCGGCTGCCGCTTCCGCACCCGCTGCCCGCGCGCCGACCAGCGATGCAGCGCGGAGATACCGGAGTTGCGCGAGGTCGCACCCGGCCAGTTCGCCGCTTGCCATCATCCGCTGGCCTGAACTAAGACCGGTTTGTCTCGTCACGCCGGCCATGGCATGGTGGCGCGACCACAAGAACCATGCAGGAGGACGCCGATGAAGAGTTTCAAGGTTGCCGATTTCAAGGCGCCGCTGCAGGAGTTCGACGAGGCGACGCCGCAGCCGTCGGGCACGCAGGTGCTGATCAAGGTGAAGGCCGCCGGCGTCTGCCACAGCGACCTCCACATCTGGGAGGGTGGCTACGATCTCGGCCATGGCCGCAAGCCGCTGTCGCTGAAGGACCGCGGCATCAACCTGCCGCTGACCATGGGCCACGAGACCGTCGGCGAAATCCTGGCCTTCGGTCCCGACGTCAAGCCTGCCGACCAGGGCGATCTCAAGCTCGGCGACGTCGGCCTCGTCTATCCCTGGATCGGCTGCGGCAAGTGCGCGACGTGCCTTGCCGGTGACGAGAACATGTGCCTGACGCCGCGCTCGCTCGGCGTCTATTGCGACGGCGGCTATGCCGATCACATGCTGGTGCCGCACCCGCGCTACCTGCTCAACCTGAGGGGCCTCGATCCCGCGACGACCGCGCCCTATGCCTGCTCGGGCGTCACGACATACAGCGCACTGAAGAAGGTCGAGCAGCACTTTGACACGCCGATCGTGATGTTCGGCGCCGGCGGCCTCGGCCTGATGGCGCTGTCGCTGCTCAAGGCCATGGGCGGCAAGGGCGCGATCATGGTCGATATCGACGCGAAGAAGCGCGAGGCCGCTGAAAAAGCCGGCGCGCTGGCGACCGTCGATCCCAAGGCGCCGGATGCGCTGGAGCAACTCGCCAAGAAGGCGGGCGGGCCGATCCGCGCCGTGGTCGACCTCGTCGGCAATGCAGCCACGACGCAGCTCGGGTTCGACTGCCTGACCAAGGGCGGCAAGCTCGTGATCGTCGGCCTGTTCGGCGGCGGCGCGACCTGGGCCCTGCCGCTGATCCCGATCAAGGCGATCACGATTCAGGGCAGCTATGTCGGAAACTTGCGCGAAACGCAGGAATTGCTCGATCTCGTCCGCACCAAGAACGTCGCGCCGATCCCGGTGACGAAGGCCCCGCTCGCCAAGGCCAACGATGCGCTGCTGCAATTGCAGCAGGGCGCGGTGGTCGGGCGTACCGTGCTGACGCCGTAGCTTCTTCCGTCATTCCGGGGCGATGCGACGGGACCGCGAAGCGCGGCCCGGAGCATCGAACCCGGAATCTCGAGATTCCGGGTTCGGTCCTGCGGACCGCCCCGGAATGACTCATCCTCGGCAGGAACCCCCATGTCCGCAAACAACGCCTTCCACATTGCCGTGCTCGCCGGCGACGGCATCGGTCCTGAAGTCATGGCGCCGGCGCTCGAGGTGTTGCGCAAGGTCGAGCAGAAATCGGATCTGCGCTTCCGCTTCACCGAGGCGCCGGCCGGGGCCAATCATTATCTCGCGACCGGCAAGTCGATGCCGGATAGCACCATCAAGCTGTGCGAGGAGGCAGATGCGATCCTGCTCGGCGCCTGCGGCCTGCCGTCGGTGCGCTACCCCGACAATACCGAGATCGCGCCGCAGATCGAGCTGCGCTTCATCTTCGATCTCTATGCCGGCGTGCGTCCGGCGCGGCTCATTCCGGGCGTGCCGAGCCCGATCGTCGGGGCCGACCAGCGCGGCATCGACCTCGTCGTGATCCGGGAATCGACCGAAGGCCTCTTCGCCTCCATGGGCAAGGGCGTCGTCACCCACGAGGACGCGCGCGAGACCCTGGTGATCACGCGCAAGACATCCGAGCGCCTGTTCGAGTTCTCGTTCCGCCTCGCCGAGCGGCGCAAGGCGCGCGGCAAGCCGGGGTCGCTTGCCTGTGTCGACAAGGCGAATGTGTTCAAGGCGTTCGCCTTCTTCCGCCGGATCTTTGACGAGGCCGCCAAACGTCATCCGGACGTGAAGACGGATCATCTCTATGTCGATGCCTGCTCGGCGATGCTGGTGAAGCGTCCCTGGGATTTCGACGTGATGGTGATGGAGAACATGTTCGGCGACATCGTCTCCGACATCACCGCGAGCCTGATCGGCGGCCTCGGCATGGCGCCCTCGGCCGACATCGGCGACAAATACGCGGTGTTCCAGCCGTGCCACGGCACCGCCCCCGACATCATGGGGCAGGGCAAGGCCAACCCGACCGGCATGATCCTGTCCACCGCGATGATGCTGGACTGGCTCGCCGAGAAGCACGGCCTCGAGAGCGCAGCGGAAGCCAGCGAGACCATCGGGCGCGCGGTCGACCAGATCTATGCTGGCGGCGGCATCAAGCCGATGGAGTTCGGCGGCAGCAACGGCACCGCCGACATCACGAAAGCGGTTCTCGCGGCGCTGTAGTCAAAAAGGGGCCCTCACGGGCCCCTTCGTCGTTCACCAGCGGCGCCAATGGTGGTGATGACGCCAGCGCCATGGCCGCGGGCCGTAGAAGCGCGGGCCGCCGTAATAGCCGTAGGCGCGATAATAGTTCGGGCGCCACCAGCAGCGGCCCCAGGGGTTGCAGACCCAGCGCACCTGCTCGACATCGGCGGCTGGACCGCTTGCGATCCTGTTCGCCTGAGGGATGCCGTTCGGCATTGCCGCGAGCGCGGGTCCCGACGCGAGCGCCACGCCACCCATGGCAGCCAGACCAAGAACAGCAGATCTGAATTTCATCGCAATCTCCCTCGTTGCTGGCGGGAGAACTTGCGCGACATCAAGTGGTTGCAGCTGCGTCGAGTTGCATGAGCAATTTAATCTACCTGAACGTCGGTTCAGCTTCAGCGGCCCCGGAATTGCGGCTGGCGCTTTTCCATGAAGGCCTGCCGGCCCTCGCGGAAATCCTCCGAGTCCATGCAGGCATTGCCGATTGTCTTGATCGCCTCCATGTCGCGCCGGCTCTCGTCCTTCAGCACCTCCGCAATGGTGATCTTCGCGGCCTTGATCGCGAGCGGGGCGTTCTGCGCGATCGTCTCGGCGATCGTCATGGTCTCGCCCCAGAGTTCGCCTTGCGGGAACAGGCGCTCGACGAGGCCGATGCGCAGCGCCTCGGCGGCGTCGATCCGCATGCCCGTGTACAGCAGGAGCCGCGCCCAGGACGGGCCGACCAGCGACACCAGATGGTTCAAGCCGTCATAGCCGTAGGCGATCCCGAGCCTGGCCGCGGGGATGCCGAACTGGCTGCCATGTGAGGCCAGACGAATGTCGGTGAGCATCGCGACCTGCATGCCGCCGCCGAGGCAGTAGCCGTCGATGCAGGCGATGGTCGGCTTGGGATAGTCGGCGAGCAGGGTGCGCTGGGCCGCGCTGCGCCTGGCGTATTCCTCGGAAGCGGCTGCGTTATGCGCGTCTTTTCGAACTGGCTGATGTCGGCGCCCGATACGAACGCCTTGCCGCCGGCGCCACGCAGGATCACGACGCGCACGGCGTCGTCGTCGCGCAGGGCCGTCAGCGCTTCGCCAAGACCCCCCCACATCTCCAGCGACATCGCATTGCGCTTGTCGGGATTGTTGAAGGTCACGACACCGACGCCATCGGCCGTGTGCCGCAGGATCTTGCCGTCGGCGTAACGTGTTTCGGTCGTGCTGAACATGTCGGGCATCGCGCGCTCGCTGGTCACAGGTGAGGCGCAATGTGGGGCGCTGGCGCGGCCGCGGTCAACCGGCACAGGATAAGAGAGCTTGCATCCGCCTGTGCCGCGATTGCATGCCGCGAAGTCCGGCAAGGCGGAAACGGCGAACGATCAAACGGCCAGGAAGCAATCGCCACGAAAAAGGGCGGCTGGGCCGCCCGAAAGTACCGCGCGCAAGCGCGCCGGCACACCATGTCTCCATCGACCCTCGTCCAATCCGGCCGCGCACCTGCGGCGCGGCGGATTGAACATCGGCCGTAAAGGCCAAGCCGAGGATCGGCCTCAGCTCTCGTTCGCCGCGATCGATTCCATCAGCGATACGAGCTGACGCTGCACCGTCTGGTCCTTGATCTTGCTGTAGGCGCGCAGCAGACGGAGGCTGAAGGCCGAGTCGAGGAAGAGCAGGCTCTCGACTTCGCGGGCCTTGTTGTCGCCGTCGTAGAAGAAGGTCACGGGCACGTCGAGGGCGGAGGCGATCTGCTGCAGCCGAGCTGCGCCGACGCGATTGACGCCCTTCTCGTACTTCTGGACCTGCTGGAAGCTGACGCCCAGCTTCTCGCCGAGCTCGGCCTGCGAGATCTTCATCTCGACGCGCCGCAGACGGATCCGCTTGCCAAGCTCAATGTCCGGCTTGCCGGCACTGCGCTGCTTCATTCTTTTCGCCGCTGCTTTCATCTCTTCTCACCTTTGTTCTTCGGTTGAAAATCCCCCGAAGAGCTGGGTCAGGGGTTCGCCCATATAGGAGTTCTTGAATTCATGCGGATGCACGAACTCTTCCTTAAACCACGGGAAGCGAGCCGGATTGAAAGCCTCGATCAGCCAGTCAATCATGTGCCGCACGCGCGGAATGCGGCCGCTACCGGGATGGTAGGACAGCCAGATATCCAGCGGACGGTTCAGCTCGACCTCCAGTGGAATCAACTTCCCGCCGAGCGCGATGGCATAGCTTGGGAAGACGCCGATGCCGGCGCCGTTCGCGACCGCCCAGTAGTTGGCGCTCGAGACGTTGGTCTTCATGACCAGAAGGTCACGTTCCGAAACGCCCGGGAAGAAGCTCTCGAAGGATTCCTTGGCGGCGAGCTGGTCGGCGAATTGCAGCACCAGGCGATGCTTGATCAATTCCGCCGCCGAACGCGGCGCGCCATGCTTTGCGATGTATTTCTCCGAGGCCCAGAACATCAGATGCATGCGGCCGAGCCGCACAAGCTTGATGTCCAGCGCCGACGGGCGCGCCAGATGGATGGCGACGTCGGCCTCGTGGCGCGAGACGTCGGCCGAGCGCATCGCGCAATGCAGGTCCACCAGGATCTTCGGATAGGCCTGCTGGAATTCGACCAGGCGGGGAGCCAGCCAGAAGGTGCCGAGCCCCTCGGTGACGGCAACGCGGACCTCGCCGGACAAGGCGTTGGCCATCGAATCGCTGGCGCGCAGGACGTCGAAAGTGGCCGCCTCCATGCGCTCGACGGCGGAGACCACGAGAGCGCCCTCATCGGTCAAGTGGGTGCCGTGGACGTCGCGGGTGAACAATGTGGTGCCGGTCTGGCGTTCGAAATCGTCGATCCGCCGCCGCACGGCGTTGATCGACAGTGACAGGCGCTCGGCCGCCGAGCGAAAACTTCCGCATCGGACGACTTCCAGGAATATGCGGGCGGCATCCCAATCCGAGAGACCGCTGAGATTTGTCTTTGGGCGTTCCGCCAGAGGAACGCCCCTTTCCGCCAAGGAGTGCATACAATTCCCTTTGGAAAGCTAAACTGGCAGAATCTGGGGCAAACCACAACCACGACGGGTTGGGGAACGAAGAGTTTTGAACGTCATCCTTTACTACCCGTTTGACGGTATCGGGATGCGGTCACAGGCTGGGAATCGAGCAGGCTATCTGCTCGACTGAGGGGTTAGGCGTGAGTTCCGTTGCGAGCCGCGAAATGGCTGCGGGGTTGCAGGCGCTGTCCGCGATGAGAAATCGTGTGCAAGAGCCGATGCCGTTTCGCCTGATGGATCAATCGCACCGCGCCGGGCGTTTGCTCCGGGACCAGTTGGATCGTCGCCCGCTAAGCGGGATGGCGATAGCGGCCGGGAGCGCTGTTCTCCGGCAGAAACTCGCTGAAATCAGGTTCGGAGGCACCGTCGCCTCGTGTTATCCTTGGTCTTCCAATCGGGCCGAAGGGGGCGTGACCGATACGTCTCGCAGGTCGAATTAACGGAAAGAACGCCGGTGTCGCATTCAGACGAACAGTTGCAGTCGGTGCTGGAGACACTCGAGGAGTGCCGCAGGGTTCTCAATGCCTGCAACAGCCGTGAGTCGGCCGAGATGCTGTCCATCGTCATCCTCGACGTACGGATGAAGCTGAAAGGAATTGACAGCGCAGATCTCAAGGCGCTGTGCGACGAAATGCTGCGGAGCGCTGCGAGCCATCCGCCGACCCCTTCCAAGCAGACGCAGGACCAGCCCCGGCGTCCGCTGCTCCGCGTGGTGAAGTAGCCGCGCCGCCGAGTCTCGCTTTTAGGCGAGGTTTGTGCGCGTCCCGATGCCGTATCTGTGATCACGGAGGGCATCGGGAGGAGCCTTGGTTTTGCGCGCCTCTGTTGCGCATTCTCGGCCATCGGCTACACCAGAGCCGGTTCGGCTCCGGGGCCGGGCGCATTCCTTGCGTGCCGTCCCGGGCCTGAGATGGCTCCGATTGCATCATGCAAAATGTTTCGATCCCGGCGGCGATGATTGCCGGCCTCGTCAGCTTCCTCTCGCCTTGCGTTCTGCCTCTGGTTCCGCCCTACCTGATCTACCTGACGGGCGCCACGATCGAGCATGTCGAAAGCGACGAGCCGCCCGCTGCGTCCAAGCGTGCGATCATGATGTCGGCGCTACTGTTCGTGCTCGGCTTCTCCACGATCTTCGTGGCGCTGGGCGCCAGCGCTTCGCTGGTCGGCGGCCTGATCCGGGCCTGGTCGGCGGAGCTGTCGATCCTCGCCGGCGTCGTCATCATCATCATGGGCCTGCACTTCCTCGGCCTGACGCGCATCGGCTTTCTGATGCGCGAGGGACGGTTGCCGATCCCCAAACCCGTCGGCCTTTGGGGCGCCTATGTCATGGGCCTCGCTTTCGCGTTCGGCTGGACGCCCTGCATCGGTCCGATCCTCGCCGCGATTCTCTCGATCGCCGCGGCGGAAGCCACGGTCGCGAAAGGTGCTGGCCTGCTCGCGGTCTATTCCGCCGGCCTCGGCATTCCCTTTCTGATCGCCGCGCTTATGATCGAGCAGTTCTCCGCGCTGTTCGCGCGCATGAAGGGCCACCTCGTCAATATCGAGCGCGCCATGGGCGTCTTGATGGTGATCACCGGCATCGGCTTTCTCACGGGCGCAGTCTCGAACGTGAGCATCTGGCTGCTGGAGACGTTTCCGGCGCTGCAGACAATCGGCTGACGCGCTCGGGAACCGGGTTTTCCCGGAGCATAAAGTAAAGGAACCGTTGATAACCGCCAGGCATGCTGTGACGGAACGGCGGGATTTTCAAACCTTTCCGGTTCCGAAACGTTGGAGCTGGGACAACTCGCATGGTGGAGATCACGTGACCAAGACACTGCTCTTAGAACCTTTGTCGGACAACGCGGCTCTGGTCGCCTGGCAATTCCTGGGGCAACCCTTGCCGGAATGGCCGAGCTGGGTGCAGTCGAATTGCTCGTTGCAGAAGGATGCCGACGGAAAATTCGAGCTTCGGCACGAGCGGCGCAGCGGAACTCAGATCGTCTATCTCGGCGAGTGGCTGGTGAGAGATCTCGATGGCGGCGTGGACTTTTACACGGACGCGGAGATCTGGTCGCGGTTCGCTGCGAAGCGCTGACGCGCGATGAGAGCCGGCTGCCTATCGCGCCTTAGTCTCTTCTGCCTGAACTCCAGCTGATCAAAAGCCTGTGTCGCCGGTGGGGCAAAAAGCCTCGCCGGCGCGCTCACTCGCAGCATACAATCTGTGGTAATATTTCGATGTACTGCACCCAGAGGGGCATTTATCAAGAACCTATACTGAAACGAGCATTCTAACCAATCGACATATTCGGCGCCCCTCTCCCCGACACAGCATTTGAGCAGGAGCAAGCGATGGTAACCGACGTCAACGTTCATCCCGGCCACGGCAAGGCCGGACGTCAACCGACGCGACAATTTCTGGATACGCTTTCCGGCCATGAAGATCCGGGCATGTTTGGCCGGATGTTTCCGACACTGGACCCGCTGGCCGTCGACGACGGACCGCTGCGTGAACTCGCCGACGCGATGAAGGATCCTTCTCCCGGCGACCCCGCCGGAAACAACCTCAACGTCCCGGCCGGCTTCACCTATCTCGGGCAATTCGTCGACCACGATAACACGCTCGACCTGACCTCCTTCGGCGAGAAGGAGGCCGACCCGATGGCGGTCACGAATTTTCGCACACCCGCACTCGATCTCGACAGCATCTACGGCCTCGGTCCCGATGGAAGCCGCCATCTTTACGCGCGCAACTCGGCGAGCGAAAACGGCAAGACGCCGGGTCCCAAGCTCCTGATCGGCAAGACCGTCAACGTCGATACCATCACGGGAGATCATCGCAACGACCTGCCGCGCAATCCCGAGGGGTTCGCCCTCATCGGCGATCATCGCAACGACGAGAACCTGCTCGTCGCCCAAACCCACCTCGCGATGCTGAAATTTCACAACAAGGTCTGCGACCAGCTCGCGGCTTCGGGCAAGCCGGCGGGCGAGATTTTCGAGGAAGCGCGTCGGATCGTGACCTGGCACTATCAATGGATGGTCCTGCACGATTTCGTCGAGCGGATCACCGAGAAGGGAATCGTCGCGAAGATTCTCGAGCAGGGGCGGCGGTTCTACCGCTTCAAGAAGATCCCCTACATGCCCGTCGAGTTTTCAGGCGCCATCTATCGGCTCGGCCACAGCATGGTCCGCCAGGTCTATAGTCACAACAGGATCTTCACGCCGGGCGGTCTCACTCCGGCGACGCTCGACCTGCTGTTCAGGTTCACCGGGCTTTCGGGAGGAATCATCGGCGACCTGGCGCCGAATCCGATGACACCGCCGCTCCCGCTTCCCGTGCTTTCGAGCAATTGGATCATCGACTGGCGGCGTTACTTCCAGGTGCTGCCGAACAATCCTGCGGGCGTGACACTCAATCCGTCGCGCAAGATCGATCCGTTCGTCGTGCCGCAACTCCACACCCTGCCCGGTGACGGCGGCAGCCTGCCGTTCCGCAATCTCAAGCGCGGCGTGTTGCTGGGATTGCCGTCGGGCCAGGACGTCGCCAAGGCCATGAAGATCAAGAATCCACTGTCTCCGGAAGAGATCTCGAAGGGAAGCGACGGAGCCGTGGCGAAGAAGCATGGCATGCACCAGAACACCCCGCTCTGGTACTACATCCTCAAGGAGGCGGAGCAGCGGGGAGGCGGTGAACGGCTCGGGCCGGTCGGCGCGATGCTGCTCGCCGAGGTCTTCGTCGGCCTGGTCCACGGCGATCACCAGTCGTATCTGTGGCTCAAGGGCAAGACCTGGAAGCCGACGCTTGCATCGCAAGTGCCGGGCGAGTTCACGATGGCCGACCTGCTGCGCTTCGTCGGCGATATCAGCCCGATCGACGGCATCTCGACCGTCTAGGTTGCAGGTGCTAGGCCAGACCGGCGCATTGGCGCGCCGGTCTGGACGTGCAGGCGCTCGTGTTGCGTTGCGATATGCGCTTTCGCAGCGGATCAGGGCGTCTCCTCCAGCGTGCAGGTCACGGTGCAGACGACGCCGCGCGGCAGGAAGTCGACGGTCGCCTCGCCGCCGAGCTGGTCGCGCGCGCTACGCTCGATCAGGCGCGAACCGAAACCGCGCTGCACCGGCGCCGTGACCGGCGGCCCGCCAGCCTCGGTCCAGACCAGACGCAGCCGCGGCTTCGGCGCGTCGGTCATGATCTCCCAGTCCAGAGTCACCCGGCCGGTGTCGTTGGACAGCGCGCCGTATTTCGCGGCGTTGGTGGCGATCTCGTGCACGATCATCGACAGCACCACGGCGAGCCGCGGCGACAGCGGTACGGCGGGGCCGTTCATGCGGATGCGGTCGGGATTGCTCAAAAGAAAAGGCTGGAGCGCGCGGGCGATGACGTCGCGGAGTTCCGAGCCTGCCCAGCGCTCCTGGCTCAGGAGATTGTGGGCCTCGGCGAGCGCGCCGAGCCGCCCCTCGAACTTCCTCCGCTCGTCGCGGCTGGCGCTGCGGAAAGTCTGCACCGCGATCGCCTGCATCAGGGCCAGCGTGTTCTTGACGCGATGGTTGAGCTCCTCGATCAGCAGATTGTGCAGCATCTCGCCGCGCGCGATCGTGGTCGCCATCCTGACGGCAAAGGTCAGGCCGACGAGCAGCAGGATGCCGCCGATCAGGCTGGTGATCGCGATGTTCCGCCAGAGCGGCGCGACCAGTGAGCTCTCGGCAACGCCGGCGACCGCTGTCCAGCCCGTCAGCCGCGACCTGGTATAGGCCGTGGTAAGCGCGACACCGTCGAGCGAAACGGTCGAAAGGGCTGCCTCCGGCCTCCGAAACATCGATTCGTACAGCACGCCAGAGGCCTGCCGGCCGAAGTTCTCGGTCGGGTTTGGCGAGCGCGCGAACACGACGCCCTTGCTGTCCAGCAGCGACACGGTCCACTGATCGTTCGGGCGCTGCTGCTCCAGCAGCCGCTGGAATATCGCAACCGGCGGACTGAAGGACAGCGCATAGGCGACCTCGCCGTCGCGGAGAACGGGGATTTCGACGGTCACGACCGCCTGCTTCTTGGTCGCGCCGACGAAAAGATCGGAAAACTGGGGAGCCTTGGTCGCGAATACGCGCTCGACGATCTCGCGATTGTTGCGCCGGGGCAGGTTCGCGGTATCGGGCGTTGCCGACGAGAACACCTGATGCCCGGTCCGGTCCGACAGCAGCAGGACGCTGTCGTCGCCATATTGGCTGATGAAGCCGGCCGCCAAGTGTCGGAAACTCTCGAAGTCCGCACTGCCCAAGGCGTCGCTGAGTGCGAGCACCTGCAGGCCCCCCGTGATCCGCTGCACCTCGGCGTCGAGCACCATGCGCATGCTGCGTACCGTTTCCAGCACACGGCGCGTGGCCTCGCTGCGGTCCTGACGGTAGTTGTAGTAGGCAAGGCCCACGGCGAAAACGATCAGCGGCAGCGTCGTTCCCGCGACGAGGAGGGCAAGCCGAACGGGCAGGGTGAGCTTTGGCAAACGGAGGCGTCCCGGTTCCAGCGCAGTCGCGCCGGACAATGATTTTGACGGGACCATACGGGCAGGAACCGTGCTGCGCCACGATTTTCCAGCCCGGACGGCATCACGTGCTTGCTGCTGCGAAAATGGAGAACGCGCCCCCGCCGCACCCAAGGGCAATCGCATATGCGAGTGATCTCGCCTCTGGCCATCCTTCGAGACGCCCGCCGTTGGCGGGCCCTCAGG
>NZ_JAEMSD010000532.1 GCF_016462955.1 Bradyrhizobium sp.
CTCTTGCGCGCCTCTTCGTTCAGGCCCATCAGCAGCGGCGTGAAGAACAGGCCGGGCGCGATGGTGTTGACGCGGATCTTCTGGCTGGCGAGATCACGAGCGGCCGGAAGCGTGAGGCCGACGACGCCGCCCTTCGACGCCGAATAGGCAATCTGGCCGATCTGGCCTTCGTAAGCAGCGACCGAGGCGGTGTTGATGATGACGCCCCGCTCTTCGCCGACGGGCTCCGCAGTGACGAGGCGTTCGGCAAACAGCCGCAGGCAATTGAACGTCCCGATCAGGTTGACGTTGATGATGCGCGCGAACTTTTCCAGCGGGTAGACGCCGTCGCGGCCAACGATGCGCTGCGAGCCGCCGATGCCGGCGCAGTTCATCAGCACGCGAGCGACGCCGTGCGCGGCTTCCGCCTTGGCGATCGCGGCCTTGATCTGCTCCTCGCTGGTGACGTCGGCGTGAAGCGCGACGCCCTTCACCTCGGCGGCGACCTTCTCGGCGTTTTCCTTGCTCTGGTCGATCACGCCGATCTTGGCGCCCTTGGCAGCCATGGCGCGGGCGGTCGCGGCACCGAGGCCCGAGCCACCGCCGGTGATGAGAACGGCTACGTCTTTCAACTGCATCGCTTGTACCTTTCCTTGGACGTTTCTTCTCTAGACTTGTGAACAATTGGCCGGACTATCCGGCAGCGACAGCTTCCCCGGCTTGCGTGAGGATGCCGCCGCAGATCAGCGTTTCCATATGCTTGATGTATTGCCGGCAGACGTCGTCGGTAACCGGGCCGACGCCGGTCGCGCGCGACATCGCGTGCCGGCCGAAGAACAGATGATCGCAGGCGCCGATCAGGCTGGTGTAGAACAGCACCGGGTCGGTCCGGCGGAATTCGCCGCGGCTGACGCCCTCGGCCAGCAGGCGGCGATGGAAATCCAAGAGCGGCGCGACGAAGAATTTCGATACTTCATCGGCAGAGCTCCCGCTGGTCTCGTGCAAGAGATAATGGATCAGCCGGTTCATGTAGGGGAAGCGGTGATAGGCGCGGATGATGCCGGCGATGTGCAGCTTCAGCTTCGCCGTCGACGTGATCGGTTGCGCCAAGAGAAACTCGAGATTTGACATCTCCGTCGCGGCGTCGCGCGCCAACAGCGCCAGCAACAGGCCGTCCTTGTTGCCGAAATGATATTTGACCAGCGCGGCGTTGGCGCCTGACTTCTGCGCGATGTCGGACAGGGAGATCTCGATCGAGGAGCGTTCGATCATCAGCTCGCTTGCGGCCACCAGCAATTTCTCTGCCGTGGAATTTTTCCCGCCGGGGAGCCTGTTCGTTACGCTGGTCGCCACGGATATCCCTGTTTGGCCGCTGGAGCGCGCGCAGATAAGCCCAAGCAGCGCCTGATCACAAGAGTTAATTGATCGATTGACTAAACGATAGTCCACCCCTTAAATCCGCCCCCGACAACCCAATCCAGAACAATCAAGGGAGAGACCGAAATGGCCGAGGCTTATATCGTCGCCGCTGCGCGCACCGCCGGCGGGCGCAAGGGGGGCCGCCTCGCCGGCTGGCATCCGGCCGATCTCGCCGCCAAGGTGCTGGACGAGCTGGTCGACCGCACCAAGGCCGATCCCGCCCTGGTGGAGGACGTGATCATGGGCTGCGTGATGCAGGTCGGCGAGCAGTCCAACAACGTCGCGCGCAACGCGATCATGGCCTCGAAGCTGCCGGAGAGCGTGCCGGGCACCTCGATCGACCGCCAGTGCGGCTCCTCCCAGCAGGCACTGCACTTCGCCGCTCAGGCCGTCATGTCCGGTGCGATGGACGTCGTGATCGCGGCCGGCGTGGAGTCGATGACGCGGGTGCCGATGGGCCTGTCCTCGCAGCTGCCGGCCAAGAACGGGTTTGGCAATTACAAGAGCCCGGGCATCGAGAAGAAATATCCGAACATCGTGTTCAGCCAGTTCACCGGCGCGGAGATGATGGCGGAGAAGTACGGCCTCTCCAAGGAGGAGCTCGATAAGTACTCCTACGACAGCCATCAGCGCGCGATCGCGGCGACGCAAGCGGGCCACTTCAAGAAGGAGATCGTGCCGCTCGAGATTACCCGCGCCGACGGCAGCAAGGACACCCACCATATCGACGAAGGCATCCGCTTCGACGTCACGCTCGACGGAATCAAGGGCGTCAAGCTGATCGCCGAGAACGGCAAGCTCTCCGCGGCGAGCGCCAGTCAGATCTGCGATGGCGCCTCCGGCGTCATGGTCGTGAACGAAAAGGGCCTGAAGCAGCTCGGCGTCAAGCCGCTGGCGCGCATCCACCACATGACCATGACCGGCGGCGACCCCGTCATCATGCTGGACGCGCCGCTGCACGCCACCAAGAAGGCGCTGGAGAAGGCCGGCATGAAGATCGGCGACATCGACCTGTTCGAGGTCAACGAGGCCTTCGCCTCGGTGCCGACCGCCTGGCTGAAGACCACCGGCGCCGACCCGGAGCGTCTCAACGTCAACGGCGGCGCCATCGCGCTTGGCCATCCGCTCGGCGGCTCCGGCACCAAGCTGATGACCACACTGGTCCACGCCCTGCACCAGCGCGGCAAGCGCTATGGCCTGCAGACCATGTGCGAGGGCGGCGGCATGGCCAATGTGACGATCGTGGAGCGGCTGTAAGTCGCGGCCACACAAACGGTGTCGTCCCGGACAAGCGCGCCTCAAGCGCGCGCCGATCCGGGACACATAACCACAGGACGCCGTGGTTATGCTGCGCCGGAGCTCCACCTCGTTTCAACGACCACGCCCTTTGGTTATGGGTGCCCGCCTTCGCGGGGACGACATCTCGTTTGCCTCGGGACCTGCGCTGATGACCCACCCCTCCATCCACGCCAAGACGACGCCCGACAAGATCGCCTACCGGATGGCGAGCACGGGCAAGGCGATTACCTATCGCGAGCTCGACGAGCTCTCGAACCAGGGCGCGCATCTGTTCCGCTCGCTCGGCCTCAAAGCCGGCGACCATATCGCGCTGCTGATGGAAAACCGCCTCGCCTTCATGGAGATCTGCTGGGCCGCGCAGCGCAGCGGACTCTATTACACCGCCATCAGCCGCTACCTGAAGCAGGACGAGATCGACTACATCGTGAAGGACTGCGGCGCCAAGGTCGTCATCACCACGCCGAAATGCGCCGACCAGATCAAGGGCCTGATCAAGGGCACGGCCGGCGAGCCGATCTTCTACATGATGGACGATCCGCTGCCCGGCTTCCGCTCCTACGACAAGGAAGCCGCCGCGCAGCCGACCACGCCGATTGCCGACGAGGTCGCCGGCTACGACATGCTGTATTCCTCGGGCACCACTGGCCGCCCGAAGGGAATCAAGAAGGCTTTCGAAGGCAACAGGATCGACGTACCGAACGCCTTCCTGCGCGTGCTCTGCGCCGACATGTGCGGCATGAACGCGGAGAGCACGTACCTCTCGCCGGCGCCGCTCTATCACGCGGCGCCCTTGCGCTTCAATATGATGGCGGTCGTGCTCGGCGGCACCTCCATCATCATGGAGCACTTCGATGCCGAAGAGTTCCTGAAGCTGGTCGAGAAGTACAAGGTGACGCAGTCGCAGCTCGTGCCGACCATGTTCGTGCGCATGCTGAAGCTTCCGGACGATGTGCGCACCAAATACGACGTGTCCACACTGAAGGGTGCGATCCACGCCGCCGCGCCCTGCCCGGTCGACGTCAAGGCGAAGATGATCGAATGGTGGGGTCCGATCCTGATCGAGTATTACGCCGGCTCGGAAGGCAACGGGGTCACCGTCTGCAACTCGCAGCAATGGCTCGAGCACCGCGGCAGCGTCGGCCGCGCCGTGGTCGGCAAGATCAAGATTCTCGACGAGAACGACGAGGAGCAGCCGACGGGCGAGATCGGCACCGTCTACTTCGCCGATGCGCCCGCCTTCACCTATCACAACGATCCCGAGAAGACGAAGAAGGCCTACAACGCCAAGGGCTGGTCGACGCTCGGCGATGTCGGCTATCTCGACAAGGACGGCTTCCTCTATCTCACCGACCGCAAGTCCTACATGATCATCTCCGGCGGCGTGAACATCTACCCGCAGGAGACCGAGGACGTGCTGATCACGCACCCCGAGGTCGCCGACGTCGCGGTGTTCGGCGTGCCGAACGAGGAGATGGGCGAGGAGGTCAAGGCGGTAGTGCAGCCGCACGACATAGGCCGCGCCGGCAAGGCGCTCGAGGCCGACCTGATCGCCTATTGCAAGACCCGCCTCTCCGCCATCAAGTGCCCGCGCTCGATCGACTTCGAGGCCGAGCTGCCGCGCACGCCGACCGGCAAGCTGGTGAAGCGTCACCTGCGCGACAAATATTGGCCGAAGACGGCGGCGAAGATTTGAAGCGCTCTTACCCTCCCCTGGAGGGGGAGGGTCGATGCGCGTGCAGCGAAGCGGAATGCGCAGCGGGGCGGGGTGATCTCTCCACACGAGCACTGCCCGAGTGGAAAGATCACCCCACCCCGGCGC
>NZ_JAEMSD010000094.1:0-647 GCF_016462955.1 Bradyrhizobium sp.
GTCTCCATTCGCAATCTTCACCTGATCCTCGAGGCGATCGCCGAGATCGCGCCCCATGTGCGGCGCTCCGAGCAGGTTGCAGAGCACGTTCGCACGCGGCTTGCCCAGCAGATCTGCGGCGATCTCTCCGACAATGGCGTGCTCAACGTGCTCCGCCTGGGCAACCGCTGGGATCTCGCGTTCCACCAGAGCCTGAAGCGCGATGCCAAGGGCGACGTCGTCGAGTTCGACGCCGACCCGCGCCTGATCGAGCAATTCGCGACCGATGCCAGCGCCGCAATCCGCAAATTCACGGAGAGCGGCACCAGCCTGGTGCTTGCGGTGACCCCCGAAGCCCGCCCCTATGTCCGGATGATCCTGGAGCGGGTGTTCCCGACCCTGCCGGTGCTGTCGCACGTCGAAGTTGCCCGGAGCGCGGAGATCAGGGCCCTCGGAGCCATATCGTGATCTCCGGGCTCGCCGACAGCGTGCTGGTGACGTTCATCGTGTTCTGCCGCATCGGCGCCTGCTTGATGCTGGTGCCCGGATATTCCAGCGTCAACGTTCCGCCGCAGGTGCGTCTGTTCGTTGCGCTGGTCACCACTTTTGCGCTGACGCCGATCCTGATCGCGGTCCTGAAACCGCTCACCGACAATGCGGCGCCGCTG
>NZ_JAEMSD010000094.1:657-9348 GCF_016462955.1 Bradyrhizobium sp.
GACCCTGGCGCTGCTGATCTGCTCGGAGCTGCTGGTCGGCAGCGTCATCGGGCTCGGCGGGCGCATGTTCTTCCTCGCGCTCCAGACCATGGCGACCATGATGGCGAGCGCCATCGGGCTCAGCAATATTCCGGGTACCCCGATCGGTGACACGGATCCGGCGCCCGCGCTGGTGCCGCTGATCATGGCGGCCGTCACCACGCTGTTCTTCATGACCGACCAGCACTGGCAGGTCCTGCGCGGGCTGATGAACTCCTACGAGGTCTGGCAGCCCGGCAACAGGCTCGGCGGCGGCGTGGCGCTCGACCTGCTGGTTGGCCGCCTTTCCGAAGCGTTCGTGCTGACGCTGCGGATCTCGAGCCCCTTCATCGTGTATTCGGTCATCGTCAATTTGGCGATTGGCCTGATCAACAAGCTGACGCCGGCAATCCCGGTCTATTTCATCTCGGTGCCGTTCGTGTTGTTCGGCGGCTTCCTGCTGCTCTACCTCACCAGCGACGAGCTGCTGACGCAGTTCATGCTCGGCGTCTCCTCCTGGCTGGCGGAGTGACCCGGTGATGACGTCGCGCGCGGACAAGCTCGGCCGGCTGGTCTCCCTGGTGAAGCTCCAGCTTCGGCTCTCGGAATGGCAGCTCGCGCAATTGCGGCAGCGGGAGCGCAGCCTGGAGGACGAGCAGGAATGGCTGGTCGGAGCCTTGAACCATGGAACGCCCCCGGCGGGATCGTCGAGCGAATCGATCGCGCGTCGCCTCAACACGACCAGCGTCGGTGCGCGCGCTGTCCAGGCAGAGGCCGCGCAGCAGCTCGACCAGGTTCGTCGCGAGAGCCGTCGCGTCAAGCAACTCGAGGAGGTCGCGAAGGCGGCGCTCGCCGACAAGCTTCGCGACGCCGAGAAGCGCTCCCTCGAGGAGATGACGGGAACAAACCCTGCCGTGCATGCGTGGACGCCACCGCCAGCCAAACGGAACAAGACATGATCGTGACAGCGACGACCGACCTCGTCCTCGACGTTCTCGAAGCCGCGGACCCCGTGACGCAGCGCGCGGCGACCGCGAAGCTCGATGCGCTGAAAGCATCGGATGCCGATTTCGCCGCCACGATGGACGCGGAAACCGGCAAGGCCAGGGCCACGACCGCCGTTCAAGCCGCGGCGAATGCCGCCGAGGCACAGTCGGGTGCAGTGAACGGGGCCCCGGTGCAGGTGATCAAGGCGCCGGCCTCCGGCGAGGTCTACCGGAAGTTCGAGGCCTTCATCCTCCAGACCTTCGTCGAGACGATGTTGCCGAAGGAATCGGAGGAGGTCTTCGGCAAGGGCACTGCCGGCGGCATCTGGAAGTCGATGCTTGCCGAGCAGCTTGGCAGCCAGCTGGCAAAGGGCAAGGGCATCGGCATCGCCAAGCAGCTCGCCGCCGCACATCCGGCGGGATCGGATGCCGGGGCGAAGGGCGGATGATGATCCGCGAACGGTTGACAGAAGTTGAGGGGTGAATTTTCTATGCAGACACAAGAAGGCGCGGCGGCCATGGCAATCGACCAGGCACTAGCCGACACCGGACTGACGCGGACAGAAGCACCAGGCGAAGCGCTGCTGCCCGTGTTGCTGCCGATCGCAGGCAACGAGGCCGTGGTCGAGGGCGCGGATGCGGCGAGATCGGATGAGATAGGCGGCTTGCTGGCCGCAATCCGCCGTCTCGCCAGTATCGTCGAGGAGGAGACGGCCGCGCTCACGACGAGCCAGAAGATCGATTTCGACGACTTCAGCGCCCGGAAGAGCCGCGGCATGCTCGAGTTCGTCCGCCTCATGCGGGCTGGGATGCATCTCGGCGGCGAAGTCGAGATCACCGAGGAGATCCGGCGGCTGCGCGAGAAGCTCGAGCGCAATCGTTCGATTCTGGAAATGCACTACGATGCGGTGCGCGAAGTCGCCGGCATCATTGTCAAGGCGATCAAGGAGGCCGAGTCGGACGGCACCTATACCGGTCGTGCAGCGCAGGATGGAAGATGATCAGGCTGGTGCTGGCCGGGCTCTGGGTATGCATCCTCACTGCGGGCACGAGCTATGCCGTCGCCTATTGGAAGGAGAAGGGCAGCCTGCTGCCGGCAAAGGACGAATATCTGGAAGGGCTGCAATATCACAAGACGCGGGCGCTGAGCGTGCCCATGGTCGAGAACGGCAATGTGCAGGGCTACATCGTCGCGCGCTTCGTTTACACCATCGAAGGGCGCACCGTGCAGCAGTTGAACGTTCCGCCGGAGCCGTTCGTCGTCGACGAGGCCTTCCGCCGGATCTATGCCGACGACCGGCTCGACTTCAGGAGGCTCGCCCGTTACGACCTTTCCGTCTTGACGGCAGCCATCAAGCAGCGCGTCAACGAACGGATGCAGGGTGACATCGTCCAGGACGTCCTGGTCGAGGACTTCAACTACGTGTCAAGGGAAGAATTCCAGCAGAAGCCGTAGAGGGGGGCGGGGGCTGGACGACCAATTCAGTTCGGTCAGCAGCAAGACTCTTTCTGTCCCTCCTGCCTTGCGGGCAAGGCAATCGCATAAGGCGCTGTGCGCGACATGAACGCCGGAGTCCACCAAGACCAGCACGATGCACCCGGTTCTCGTCCCGAGGCCCGCCGAGGGCGGGCGTCTCGAAGGATGGCCGCGCGCGAAACCGCTTCCAGATAGGACACCTCGCCTTTTGGGTGAGGCTCACAAGGCTCGTCATGCCCGTGGAAAGGAGTGATGGCCGGGACAAGTCCGGCCATCACGCTGTGGACCGTCAGGCGCCGGCCGGGTAGGCCGCCGGAGCGGCTTGCGCCCTGTTCAGGAGGATGCCCACCTCATCAAGCTCCTGCAACGGCTCCTCGAGGGGCTCGCCGGCCGGGATGTTGAGGCGGTATCCGACGTAACGGCGGGCGACGATCGCGTCGAACCCGAGGCGGTCGCGGAGCTTCTTGCGCAGCTTGCTGACGTGACTCTCGATCACGCTCTCGTCGAAGGTGGACTCGAAGAGGCCGTAGATCGCGTTGAAGATCTGCGTCTTCGTGATCCACTTGCCGTGGTTGGCGACCATATATTCGAGAATGCGCAATTCGCGGCGGGGGAGGGTGAGGGCGTGGCCGGCGATCTCGGGGTCTCGGCCGTTGAAGAAGACCTGGATCCTGCTCTCGCAGGGCCTCGGCAATTCGCCCACCCGGCGCCGCGCGATCGCAGCCGTTCGGGCCAGGATCTCACGCAGGTGAACCGGCACGTGCACGACGTCGTCGACACCCGCCTCGAACAGCTCGAGCGTGTTCTTGAGCATCCTCTGGCCGCTCATGGCGATGATGGGAGCCGAGGATCGCTTGCGCATGGCTCGTGGCAGGCTTCCACGGCCATCGCAGTCCCCGAGGAGAAAGGCGTCCACCGCAGCCAGATCGGATTCACTGGCGGATTGCAGCCAATCCCAAAATTCCCCGGAGGAGAAGCCGATCGACGACACGCCTTCGCGAACCAGCCCTCCGACGTAGCTGTTTGCGACGCTCTCGCGATCATCAACGATAATATACATCAGTCTTTCGCCCCTGTTTCGCACTTGTTGCGGCCGGCTGGTTGTTGTGATGCCCCGGCTCGGCAACGATGCTGTTTGACGACATTCCATCCCGCGAACCGTTGTTGTGGTTTCGATATTCGCGGGCAGCCCTACGCGTTCAGTGCCTGCGTCTCGCAGGCCTGTGACTTCAACTCGATACTGAAACGCTTACTGTGTGGGGCTCGGCGGGTTTGTTTACGGACCACCCCGCGGAGCGGATTGAGAAACGGACCTAGAACAGCTGCGCCGAATTGCTCATCGCGTCCAAACACTGCTGAACCGTGTCGCTCACCTCGCCGACTGGCGAGAATCACTTGAGTAGGACCGTAACAATTGCCGAATCCCGATCAAGCGCGTGGAAGAAAGCGATTGCTATACGTGCTTGATGCTGTTGATTCGTTTCGGGTTGTTTCTGATGTATTCAATCGCATCAGTTGATTTGGATTGCGAACTAGTTTTGCACCCTGATGGTTGTATAGTTCCGCATCCCCGTAGGATTACAGCTATTTCGGGTGGTGCCCCCGGTCGGGTACATTGACGCATTTTCAATCTGAAATTGACTTCGGGGCCGACCTTTCCACATGCGGCAATTCGACTCATGTCGCGCGAGGACTCGAGCTTGGTGAAATCTTGGCGAGTGTGTGTCTTTCGAGTCGCACTATCGCCACGTGCATGATGCGATCGACTCGTGAGGCGGCGCATCGTGCGATGAAAAGTTTCGATGCGCACGTTTCAGGCAAGCTTCGGCAAATAACGTCACCTTTCGACAGATCGAACCCGAACGGAGCATCTTCACATGTTGTCCGATGGACAGGCTCGTCCCAACGCGACCGCGGATGCTTCAACGGCGGCGAAGCGGGGACCGGAGGCGAGCGATACTAAGGACGGCTCGACGCGGACGGCCACGCCTGCCGCAAGCGCAAAACGTGTATCGGCCGCGTCGAGCGACGAAGCTCTCGCAAAGGAGGCACTCGAGGGCTTGAAGCGTATTCGTGCTAAGGCGCGCCTCGACAAAATGGCGATCCCGAAACCTGCCCCGGCAGTGATCAAGCCTGCCGTGATCGTGGCAAAGCCGCCGCCACCTCGTCCGACATGGGTCGCGCCGCTCGCAACTCTGGCAGCCGCTGCCATGTTGGTGGTGTGCGCCTGCACCGGCGTGATCGCCTATCTCACCACCCAGCCCGCGCAGAGCAACGCCGCGGCCTCGGCGGAGATCAGGAATTTGCGCGAGACCGTCGCACAGTTGCGCAAGCAAATATCGGGCGTGTCCGAGAATCTGGACGGCTTGCGTACCGCTGTCGATCAGTCGAGCAAGGTGACGAACGATCGCTTCGGCCGGTTTGCCGAGAACCTGGACCGGATCGAGCGGGTGAGCTCGTCCTCGACGGCGAAGCTCGACAAGCTCGCCCAGGTGCAGGCCCAGGCTTCCGCGCCGACAGCGGTGCAACCGCAGCCCGTGCCTCAGCAAGGGCCGATGATGGCGGCG
Organism: Bradyrhizobium sp.; assembly: GCF_016462955.1. Classification (GTDB taxonomy): domain Bacteria; phylum Pseudomonadota; class Alphaproteobacteria; order Rhizobiales; family Xanthobacteraceae; genus Bradyrhizobium. Next base: position 5,706 of record NZ_JAEMSD010000094.1, read on the forward strand.
GCCGCCGCTCCCGAATTCACGGGATCGGTCCCTGCGCCCGAGCGTGCGTCGCCGCCGCGCAAGACGATCAAGGGCTGGTCGGTTCGTCAGGCCTATGATGGGATCGCGATCCTGCAAGGCCCGAACGGCGTCATCGAGGCGGTGCTGGGACAACAGGTGCCGGGTCTTGGCCGCATCGAAGAGATCAGGAGCGAGAACGGACGGCTAGCGGTGGATCTCAGCGGCGGTGGCGTGGTCTATTCTTCACGCAAGGCCACGCCTTGATCGCGTTCCTTAATGACGGTGATGCTCGAAGCTGGTGCATAGCAGGTCGATCTCGGCCTCCGCGATCGGCGCGCGAAACAGACGGCAGCTGAATTCGAGGGTTGCCTTGACGTCCGTGGTGCTACGATCTTCCCGCAGGAAGATGCACCGCTTGCAGACGTCGGTGTGGTGCCGCTGCTCGGCGGCATCCGAATGGTCCAGCACGTGCCGGAACGTGTCGCGGAAGCGGATCTTGACGTCGTCGTCGAGAACGGCGATCGCTTCGACGAGAACGTTGACGGGATCGCGCGTCAGGAACTTCTTGCCCTGCTGGGTGACGCTCAGCATCACCGACCGCTTGTCCGTAGCCGAGCGCTTTCGCTCGAGATAGCCGAGCCGCTCGAGCTCGCCGATGATGAACGAGGCAGTGCCACGCGTCGTGCCGACATAGCTCGCCAGCGCCGACGGCGTTCGGGAAAATCGGTTGGCGCGAGAGAGGAAGCGCAACGCCATCCATTCGCGGTCGCGCAGGCCGTGCTTGGTGCCTTCAAACCACAGGATTCGTGCAACTTGCTCCAGCAGTTCAATCGATTCACGGGCCAACTTCATTTCAATTCCAGGTCGAGAAACGCTTATTCAATTGGCTCTAAACGGCACAGTGAATGAACGAAAATGAAACCCGCTCGCGCGCTCCGTCGGCGGCCATCGCGCGTCGGTGGAAGAGCTTCTCCGTTTCCGGTGATGAAACTTCCGGCCGTGGAACTAGGGTGTCACAAAGAAAGGCCGAGTAAATTGCACGCACCGGATCATCTGAAAATTTCACTCAAATGGCGACGGTTTGCGCACTGATTGGCGAGGAGATGCGATAGACGAGCAAGATGATGTGTCGTTGCGGCGCCGTGATTGCCATTTGTTGCTGCAGAGCCTGTCGCGCGTGCGAACAGGCGCAATCACCGCGACACCGGGGCCGTCGGATCGCCCGCAAAAGAACCGGCTTTCTCGGTTAATGGATGTTGCGCTGCAATGCAGCTAGACGGTTAAGTCGCGCGCGCCATCTTCCCCTGCGCGCCACAGCGCGTCGAGACCGTGTCGATAGGTCGGGTGGACGAGCGTAACGCCGAGCTCCCGCTTCAATTTCGCATTGGATACGCGGGCGCTGCTGGCATAGAAGCTGCGGGCCATTGCCGACATCTCGGCGGTCGCGAACACTTCTTCGGGCGGCGGCGCGACGCCCATCAACTGCGCGGCATAGGCGATCACGTCCTGCGGCGGCGCGGGCTCGTCGTCGCAGACGTTCCAGATGCCGCCGCCGCGATGATGGACGGCGGCCATGATCGCACCTGCGATGTCGTCGACGTGGATGCGGTTGAAGATCTGTCCCGGCTTGATGATGCGCCGCGCCGTTCCCGCGCGCAGCGTCGCCAGCGCGTTGCGGCCGGGACCGTAGATGCCGGCAAGCCGCAGGATCGCCGCATCGCCGCCCGTCGCATCCGTCCAGGCCTGCTCCACGGCGATCCGCGTGCGGTTGCGATCGAGCGTCCCTTGCGGCGGCGTGCTCTCGTCGACCCATGCACCACCGTGGTCGCCATACACCCCGATGGTGGAGAGATAGACCACCTTGCGGCGGCTCCCCTGCAGCATGTCGCCGAACGCCGCGATCGCGGGATCGCCGGCGCTCCCGGGCGGGATCGACACCAGAAGCACATCGGCCTCGCGAACCCGTTCCACCGTTTCGCGCCCGGGGGCCCCGCCGGAAAAGGCGTGCACCTCGAGGCCGGCGAGATCGTTCCGCTGCGCCGGATCGCGCACGGTGCCGGCGACGTGCGAGAAGCTGCTGCCGTGTCGGCGGACGAAGTGCCGGGCGCTGTAGCCGAGGCCGAGGATGAAGAGCCGCATGCGTCTCCCGTGCAGGTCGAGTTCCCACGCACAACGTCGCGCGCCTTTTGCTCATAAAAGATTTTTGGGTCCGGCAAAAGATATTGCGATTTGTCTCGCCTCCCGCCTCCGGCGATGGTCGCCTGGCACAGGGAGGCACGACCATGCAGGCAGACGCGCTCGCTCAGGCGCCAGTGGATGCCGCCGATCTGATCCGGCGCGCGGCTGCGCTGATCTTCGATGTCGACGGCACCCTGGCCGAAACCGAGGAGCTGCACCGGCAGGCCTTCAACCATGCCTTCGCCCGCCACGGTCTCGGCTGGGAGTGGGACCGCGCGGTCTACAGGCATCTGCTGCTGGTGACGGGCGGCAAGGAGCGTATGCGCGCCTACCACACCAGTCTGGTTGCTGCCCCGCCATTGTCGGACGCGGACATTGCGGAGCTTCACCGCATCAAGACCACGCATTATGCCGGGCTGGTCGAGACCGGCTGCTGCCCGTTGCGGCCGGGCGTGGCGGAGCTGCTGGCAGATGCAAAGGCGCGTGGCCAGCGGCTTGCGATCGCAACCACCACCTCGCACGGCAATATCGATGCGCTGCTGTCGCAGGCGCTGGGGACGGGCTGGGCTGCGGACTTCGACGCGATCGTCGCCGGCGACGACGTCAGGCACAAGAAGCCCGCGCCGGACGTCTATCTCGAGAGCCTGGCGCGGTTGCAGCTGGAAGCGCACGACTGCGTCGCGATCGAGGATTCCGGCAACGGGCTGATGGCGGCCTCGCGCGCCGGCATCCCGGTCCTGATCACGCGCAGCATGTTCTGCCGGGATGACGACTTCACCGGGGCCCGGGCCGTGTTGGAGGATCTGTCGGAACTCGGCAGCGCCAACCAAAAACTGAAAAACAACCCCATGCACAGTAGATCACGCCGGCGTGATCGCGGTGCTTAGTGGACGCGGTGACTTGTTCTATCGTCCTCGGCCTGCTCGACAATCTGCGCGATCGGGCTCGACTGATGGTGCACCAGGCGCCAGTCGTCGCCGACGCGGCGAAAATGATTGGCCGCGGCCAGGGCGGTGCCGTCGACGATCTCGATGCAGAGCACGCGCGCGCTGTCGCCGTCGACGATGGCCTGCGGCTCGGCGCAGACGATCTGCGGCCGCTGCGGATCTTGCAGGATGTCGCGCCAGCTGCCGATCACGGTGGCGCGGCCGATGATGGCCGGCCAGCCGGGATGGATGCAGGAAATGGCGTCGTCGTCCGCCCACATCCGTTCCATGCCGGCAAAGTCGCCCGTAGAAAACGCGGCGTAGAAGGCCGCGTTGGCGGCAATGACCTTGGTGTCCTTTCCCATCGCTATCGGGTGGGGCAAGGACCGGGAAAAATCAAGCGCGACTTCCGTCGATTTTGGCCGCAGTGCAGCATTCCAGATGGAATTCCAGCCGATACCACGGTCACCTCCCCTTATCGCGCGGGCCAGGTCGACCGGCACAACGCCGGCCCCGCGCGCCTGGACGGATCATCCGAT
>NZ_JAEMSD010000094.1:9358-13862 GCF_016462955.1 Bradyrhizobium sp.
ATCGGCGGCGGTCTCGGCGTGGATGGCCGTGGTGTCGAACGTTTCGACCGAAGTGTCGTCCGGGCCGACCAGCATGGTGATCTCGGTGCAGCCGAGGATGATGCATTCGGCGCCGCTGGCGACCAGGGCCGCCATCGCCGCCTGGTAGCGACGGCGCGAGGCATCGGTGACGATGCCGAGGCAGAGCTCGTCGTAGATGATGCGGTTCACCTCCGCACGTTCGCTCGCGGACGGAATCAGGACGTCGAGATCGTGCGCGCGCAGCCGGTCGATGTAGAAGTCTTCCTCCATCGTGAACTTCGTGCCGAGGAGTCCGACCCGTCGATATCCCTTGGTCCGGATCCGCTGCGCCGTGGCGTCGCCGATGTGGATGAACGGAACGGTCACGCTCGCCGTAATCTCCGGCGCCAGCTTATGCATCGTGTTCGTGCACAAAACGATCGCACGCGCGCCGGCGTCTTCGAGGCGTCGTGCGACCTCTGCAAGGCTGGCCGCCGCCTCCTGCCAACGGCCGCCGTACTGCATCTGCTTGATCTCCTCGAAATCGTAGGAATACATCAAGAGCGGAGCGGAATGCAGCTTTCCCATGCGATCCCGAACCCGCTCGTTGATGAGCTTGTAGTAGAGCGCGGTGCTCTCCCAGCTCATGCCGCCGATCAGGCCGATGGTTTGCATTCCGGTGCTCCAGGCGAGTTGGTTCGGTCGGATCGTAGACGAAGATCGCACAGCTCGCCATCAGGGCCGCCGCACGTGCTGTAGTGCAAACAGCAGGGACTGGCATGACGCCTGCGCAGGCTGCGAGAAGCCTTTCGATCTTGCGCGCTCTCGCGGCCTGTCCTACCCAGTTCCCGAAATAGAGCAGCGCCAGAGTCTCGAGGGAGCCGACATGACCATCCGCAACACCCGCACCGGGGGCCAGATCCTGATCGATCAGCTCGTCGCGCAAGGCGTCGAGCGCGTCACCTGCGTGCCGGGCGAGAGCTATCTGGCGGCGCTCGATGCGCTGCATGACAGCCCGATCGACGTCGTGATCTGCCGCGCCGAGGGCGGTGCGGCCATGATGGCGGAGGCCTATGGCAAGCTCACGGGCCGGCCCGGAATCTGCTTCGTCACCCGTGGTCCCGGCGCCACCAATGCCAGCCATGGCGTCCACATCGCGATGCAGGATTCGACGCCGATGATCCTGTTCGTGGGTCAGGTCGACACCGGCATGCGCGAGCGCGAGGCGTTTCAGGAGCTCGACTACAAGGCGGTGTTCGGCTCCATGGCGAAATGGGCGGTCGAGATCGATCGTCCCGACCGCATTCCGGAGCTGGTGGCGCGCGCCTTCCGCGTCGCGATGCAGGGCCGCCCCGGTCCCGTGGTGATCGCGCTGCCGGAAAACATGCTGACCGAGACGGCCGCCGTCGCCGATGCAATGCGCATCGAGCCGGCGGTGAGCTGGCCCGCGCCGGCCGATATCGAGAAGCTCGGCGCGATGCTTGCGTCCGCCAAGGCGCCGCTCGTCATCCTCGGCGGCTCGCGCTGGACCGAGGATGCCACCAAGAGCATCGCCCGCTTTGCCGAGCGCTTCGACCTGCCGGTTGCGACCTCGTTCCGCCGGGCTTCGCTGATCGACGCCGACCATTCGCATTATGCCGGCGATCTCGGCATCGGACCCAGCCCGGGCCTGAAGGCCCGCATCGAGAATGCCGACGTCGTTCTCCTCATCGGCGGCCGCATGTCGGAGATGCCGTCCTCGTCGTACACGCTGCTCGACATTCCCAATCCGAAGCAGAAACTGATCCATGTGCATCCAGGCTCTGAAGAGCTTGGCCGCATCTACCAGCCTGATCTGGCGATCCAGGCGACCCCTGCCGCGTTTGCTGCCGCGGTCGAGACGCTGAAGCCTCCGGGCGCGGTGGCGTGGAAGGGCGAGGCCGCCAAGGCGCACGCCGATTATCTCGCCTGGACCGAGAAGGCGCGCGAGCTGCCGGGCAGGTTCCAGTATGGCGAGGTGATGACCTGGCTACGCGACCGTCTGCCGAAGAATGCGATCGTCTGCAACGGTGCCGGCAATTATGCCGGCTGGATCCATCGCCATCACCGCTTCCACAGCTTTGCCGCGCAACTGGCGCCGACGTCAGGCTCGATGGGGTACGGCGTGCCGGCTGGCGTGCTCGCCAAGCGGCAATATCCGGATCGAATCGTCGTCGCCTTTGCCGGCGACGGCTGCTTCCTGATGAACGGTCAGGAGTTCGCGACCGCCGTGCAATACGATGCGCCGCTGATCGTCATCATCGTCGACAATGCGCAATACGGCACCATCCGCATGCACCAGGAGCGCGACTATCCTGGCCGGGTCGTCGGCACCCAGCTCAAGAACCCGGACTTCGCGATGTATGCGAAGGCGTTCGGCGGTCATGGCGAGCGCGTCGAGCGCACCGAAGAATTCGCGCCGGCGTTCGAGCGCGCGCTGGCCTCGGGCAAGCCGTCGATCCTCCATTGCATCATCGATCCCCGTGCGATCTCGGTCGGCAAGGATTTCACGCCCGCGGTGAAGGCGTAAGGCGATGTCGGCCGGACGCCACGTCGCCATCATCGGAGCCGGTGCGGTCGGCGTGATCAGCGCCATCGAGGCGCTGCGCGAAGGCCATCGCGTCACGCTGATCGATCCCGGTGAGCCCGGCGGCGAGCAGGCGGCGAGCTACGGCAATGCCGGTTGGCTGTCGTCGCATTCGGTGATCCCGCCGGCCGAGCCGGGCATCTGGAAGAAGGTGCCGGGCTATCTGATGGATCCGCTCGGGCCGCTCGCGATCCGGTGGTCCTACTTGCCGAAGGCGCTGCCCTGGCTGGTCAAATATCTGCTGTCGGGATGGACCGAGTCGCGGGTCGAGACGACGGCGTTCGCGCTGCGCGACCTGTTGAAGGATGCGCCGCTGCTGCACCGCAAGCTGGCGGAGGAGGCCGGCGTCCCCGAGCTGATCGAGCGTAATGGCGTGATGCACATCTTCACCTCGCGCGACAAGTTCGACGACGATCTCGGCTGGCGCCTGCGCAAGAAAGTCGGCGTCGAATGGCTGGAGCTCAACGCTGACGAGATGCGCCAGCGCGAGCCGGAGCTGCATCCGCGCTATACCTTCGGCGTGGTGGTTGAGGAGGCCGGCCGCTGCCGCGATCCCGGCGCCTATGTCGCGGCGCTCGCCAATCACGCGCTCGCCTGCGGTGCGAAGCACGTGCGCGCGAAGGCGACCGGCTTGAGGCTCGCCGGGGACAAGCTCGTCGCGGTCGTCACCGAAACCGGCGAGATCGCATGCGATGCCGCTGTGGTCGCGGCGGGTGCCCGCTCGAAGCAGCTCACCGCGTCGGTCGGCGATCCCTTGCCGCTCGAGACCGAGCGCGGCTATCACGTGATGATCGAGAATCCGGAAGTAGGCCCGCGCAGCTCGATGATGGCCTCCGACGCCAAGATGGTGGTGAACTGGACAAACAAGGGCCTGCGCGCCGCCGGCACCGTCGAGATCGCGGGGCTCGAGGCCGCGCCGAACTGGAAGCGCGCCGAGATCCTGCGCAAACATTTGCTCGGCATGTTCCCTAACCTGCCGAGGGAGATCCCGCCATCGCGCATCAAGAGCTGGTTCGGCCACCGGCCGAGCATGCCCGACGGACGGCCCTGCATCGGTTACGCGCGCGCTTCGCGCGACATCGTCTATGCCTTCGGCCACGGTCATGTCGGCCTGGTCGGCTCGGCCCGCACCGGGCGTCTCGTCGCTCAGCTCGTCAGCGGTAAGCAGCCCGAGATCCCGCTCGCGCCGTTTGCACCCGGTCGTTTCCTCTGAGGGGCGCGGCCGATGCTGCCTTTATCAAGAGCTGGTTCCGTGCTCATCTCGGCTTCGCGGCGGCCCAAGCCGGATGTCTCATCCAGCGTCGGCCTGCCGCGAGCAGCTATTCCGGAGTGAACCCATGAAACTATCGGGCAAGGTTGCCGCCATCACCGGCGCGGCGCGTGGCATCGGCAAGGCCTGTGCGAAGAGATTCCTGGACGACGGCGTCAAGGTCGTCATCTCCGACGTCGATGCCAAGGGTTTGGCTGCGACGGCTGCCGAGCTCGCCCGGCCGGATGCCTTGCGCACGATCGTTGGCAACGTCGCCAAGCGCGCTGACGTGGATCAGCTGGTCGCAACCGCCGTGAAGGAGTTCGGCCGGCTCGACATCATGGTCAACAATGCCGGCGTCGCCCGCAACCGGGACATTCTCGAGATCACCGAAGAGGAATTCGACGAGATCATCGGCATCAATCTGAAGGGCGCCTTCTTCGGTGTGCAGGCGGCGGCGAAGCAGATGATCGCGCAAGGCGGCGGCGGGGTCATCGTCAACATGTCCTCGGTGAATGCGCTGCTGGCGATCCCGGCGCTCGCGACCTACGCGATGTCCAAGGGCGGCATGAAGCAGCTCACCTCCGTCGCTGCCGTCGCGCTCGCTCCGCACGACATCCGCGTCGTCGCGGTCGGGCCGGGCACGATCC
>NZ_JAEMSD010000094.1:13872-16914 GCF_016462955.1 Bradyrhizobium sp.
GATGTCACGCACGCCTGCGGGGCGCGGCGGCGAGCCGAGCGAGGTGGCGTCCGTCGTTGCGTTCCTGGCCAGTGACGATGCGTCCTACATCACCGGGCAGACGATCTATCCGGACGGCGGACGGCTGATCCTGAACTACACGGTGCCGGTGAAGGAGAAGTAGGGGCGTCACTGTCTCTCGGTCGTCATGCCCGGGCTTGACCCGGGCATCCGCGTCTGTCGGCTGTCTCCGTGCTACGTGGATGGCCGGGACATAGGCGAGCGGAAAGCGACGCCGTCCTTCGGACGGCTATGCCCGGCCATGACGGCGTATCCAACAGCATCACTCCGCCGCAACATTGATCCCGTAACCCAGCCGCTTCGAGATGCTCCCCGCGCAGTCGCGCAGCGCGTGCGCGATCGGGCTGTCCCAGCGCGCGTCAAACGTGCCTTCCGGGCCCATGGCGGTGATAACCAGCGTGACATGGCCGGAATGGTCGAACACCGGGGCCGAGAACGCATTGACGCCGGGCAGGGGATCGCCAAGGGCGCGGGCAAGGCCATGCTTGCGCACTTCGGTCAGCATCTCCGCGAGCTTGGCGCCCTTCACGGCGCGCTTCGGATTGTAGCCGACGCCGTGACGATCGAGGCCGCTTTCGAGCGCGGCGTTGATCGTCTGCTCCGGCAGGAAGGCCGCGAACGCGCGGCCGGTCGCGGTCTCCAAGAGCGCCATCACCGAGCCTGCGCGCATCACGATGTGCACCGGCTGGGCCGGCTCTTCGAGCTGCACCACGGTCGGGCCGTGCGTGCCCCAGACCGCGAGCGAGACCGCATGTCCGATCTGGCTTGCCAGCGCGGCGATCTTCGGCCTTGCGATACGCACGCCCGAGAGGCGGCGCAGGCTGATCAGGCCGAGCTCCAGCGCCAGTGCGCCGATCTCGTAGCGGCCGGTGCTCTCGTCCTGCTCGATCAGGCCGATGCGCGAGAAGCTGGCGAGGTAGGGATGCGCCTTGGCCGGAGACATGCCGGCCTCGCGCGCGAGATCGCGCAGCATCATCGGCTCGCCGCTGCGAGCGAGCGCGCGGAGCAACTCGCCGCCGACCTCGATCGACTGGATGCCGCGGCTGTCCCTGCTCATGAGTCTCCTGGCGTGCGTCCAAGTTTTTCTTTGAGCATGATCTCTTCGGAAAACCGCTGCACACTTTTCCGGATCATGCTCTACGCCGCGTCGCGCTTTTCCGCGCTATCGGCAAGATGCCTGCCGGCAATGTAGCCGAAGGTCAGCGCCGGCCCAAGCGTGATGCCGGCGCCGGGGTAATTGCCTCCCATGATGCTCGCCATGTCGTTCCCGGCAGCGTAGAGCCCCGGGATGACCCGGCCTTCGGCGTCGAGCGCCCGGGCGTTCTCGTCGGTGACGATGCCGGCATAGGTGCCGAGATCGCCGATCACCATCTTGATGGCGTAGAACGGGCCGTTCTCGATCGGTGCGACGCAAGGATTCGGTCCGTGCAGCGCGTCGCCCTGGTAGCGGTTATAGGCCTTCGAGCCCTTGCCGAAGGCGGCATCGTGTCCGAGCGGGGCCGTCGCATTGAACTGCTTGACCGTATCGGTGAACGCCTCGGCATCGATGCCGGCTTTCGCCGCCAGCGCCTCCAGCGTGTCGCCGCGCATCAGGTAACCGGTCTTGAGGTGGTGACCAAGCGGCATCGGGAAGGGCGGCACGCAGCCGAGGCCGTACTTGCGCAACGTCCTGTGATCGCAGACGAGGAAGGCGGCGATCTCCTCGCCGGGCTTCGCGGCCTTGACCATGGCCTGGACGAAGTCGTGGTAGGAATTGCCCTCATTGGCAAAGCGCCTGCCGTCGCGCATCACCGCGATCACGCCGGGCTTGGCGCGGTCGATGAAGTGCGGCATCACGCCCTTCGAGCCGTCCTTGCGCGTGGTCAGCGACACCGGCACCCAGGCCGCCGCGTTCGGCAGGCGGTCCTCGACATGCCCGCCTGCTCGCTCCGCCAGACGAAGTCCATCACCGGTATTGCCGGTCGGACCCGGCGAATAATGCTCGTTGCCGGTCGGCGCGTGCGGGAACATCTTCTTGCGTCGCTCCACGTCATGCGGGAAACCGCCGCAGGCGAGCACGACGCCCCGGCGAGCGCGAATGCGCACCTCACGTCCCTCGCTCGACACAATGGCGCCGGTGACGGTGCCGTTCTCGACCGTCAGCTCGCGCACCGGCGAGGACAGCCACATCGGAATCTTCAGGTCGAGCGCGGATTTGGTGAGGCGCCCGGCCAGCGCATTGCCGTTGGTCAGCGTCATGCCGCGGCCGTAGCGCAGCACGTCCACCAGATGCCGTGACAGGCGCTTGGCGACATAGGCCGCCGAGGTCAGCGACTTCGTCACCCGCATGAAATGGATGATCTCCTTGCCGCTTCCCAGCATCATGCCGAACACGGTGAGCTCGGGCAGCGGCATGCCGAGCGTCTTGGTGAGGTCGCCGAGCTCGCGGCCGTCGAACGGGCGCGTCACCATGGAGCGGCCGCCCTGGGCGCCGCCCGGTGCCTCGGCGTGATAGTCCGGAAACACCAGCGGCATGTCGAAACGCAGCGCGGTCTTGCTGGTGAAGAAGTCGACTGCTTCAGGACCGGCGCTGAGGAATGCGTCGACCCGCGCGGCATCAAAGTTGTTGCCGGCCTCGTGCCGCAAATAGGTGCGGGCCTGCTCCGGCGTCTCTTCAATGCCGTAGGCTTTCGCCAGCGACGTTCCGGGAATCCACAGCCAGCCGCCGGAGCGCGCGGTGGTGCCGCCGAAGCGCGGCTCCTTCTCGACGATCAGCACGTCGAGGCCGCGCGACCGTGCTGTAATCGCAGCCGACATTCCGGAACAGCCCGATCCGGCGACGAGCACGTCGCACTCGTAGGTCTCACTCGCGCTATGCTCGTTGCCGGTCATTGCTCACCTCACTTTTTCAGGAGCGGACATTTGGACTCGGAGACCGGACGGAAGGCGTCTTCGCCCTTCACGGTCTTGACGATCTCCAGATAGTCCCACGGCTCCTTGGAC
>NZ_JAEMSD010000533.1:0-3625 GCF_016462955.1 Bradyrhizobium sp.
GTTCGAGCAGCTGGTCTCGGCGACCAAGCGGCTGACGATCGTGGTACCGGTGGCGCTGCTCTTGGTATTCCTGCTGCTGTTCATGGGCATGGGGTCGGCAGCGGATGCGGCGCTGGTGTTTTCAGGCGTGCCGCTGGCGCTGACCGGCGGCGTCGCGGCGCTGCTGCTGCGCGACATTCCGCTGTCCATCAGCGCCGGCGTCGGCTTCATCGCGCTGTCGGGTGTCGCCGTGCTCAACGGGCTCGTCATCATCACCTTCATCGAGCGGTTGCGCAGCGAGGGGCGATCCGTCGTCGATGCCGTGCACGAGGGTGCGCTGACGCGGCTGCGCCCGGTGCTGATGACGGCCCTCGTCGCCTCGCTCGGCTTCGTGCCGATGGCGCTCGCGACCGGTGCGGGCGCCGAGGTGCAGCGGCCGCTCGCGACCGTGGTGATCGGCGGCATCATCTCCTCGACGGTGCTGACGCTGTTGGTGCTGCCGGCGCTCTACGTGCTGTTCCGCCGTGACGTGGCACACGAAACGCCTAGAATCGCGCCTGATTTGTCAGCTTCCGGGGAGCGCTAGAGAGTGGCCGGTCACGACCATCACGGACACCACGCGCATCGCCATCATGACCATGCCGGGCATGATCATGGTCCTGGTCATGCGCATGTCCACGCGCCCGCCAGTTTCGGCAAGGCGTTCGCGATCGGCATTTCGCTCAATATCGCGCTGGTCGTGGCCGAGGCGATCTACGGCTATATCGGCAACTCCACCGCCCTGCTCGCCGACGCCGGCCACAATCTGTCCGATGTGCTCGGCCTCATCGTAGCCTGGGGCGCCTCCATCGCCGCAAAGCGCGCGCCGAGCGGCCGCTTCACCTACGGCCTGCGCGCCTCCACGATCCTCGCAGCCCTGGCGAACGCGGTATTCCTGCTGGTCGCGACCGGCGCGATCGGCTGGGAGGCGATCCTGCGCCTGCAACAGCCGGAGCCGGTCGCGGGCGTCACCGTGATGGTGGTGGCAGGCATCGGCATCCTCATCAATGGCTTCACCGCCCTGCTGTTCGCGCGCGGCCGCAAGGACGACATCAACATCGAAGGCGCCTACCTGCACATGGCGGCCGACGCCGCGGTCTCGCTCGGCGTCGTCGTTTCGGCGGCGCTGATCATCTGGACCGGCTGGCTCTGGCTCGATCCCTTAACCAGCCTCGTCATCTGCGGGGTAATCCTCTGGAGCACGACCAGCCTGCTGCGGGGCTCGATCGACATGTCGATGGCGGCAGCTCCGAAGGGCACCGACCTCGCCGCGATCAGGAGCTTCTTGCTGGCGCGTCCCGGTGTGTCTGATATCCACGATCTCCACGTCTGGCCCATCTCGACCACGGAGACGGCGCTGACGTGCCACCTCGTCATGCCGGCAGGCAGCAGCGATACGTTCCTGATGGAGACGGCCAAGTTGCTGAAGACGTCCTATCGTATCGGCCACGCCACGCTTCAGATCGAGACGCATCCGGACAATGGTTGCGCGCTGGCGCCGGATGATGTGGTGTAAGGGGCTCGTTGCCGCGCCAATCTCCGCTGTCGCCCCGGACAAGCGTAAGCGCAGATCCGGGGCCCATAACCACAGGGAGTGATTTTGCGAAGACTCGCAGGTACCAGCTTCGCACCAAAGTTCTCCCTGGGGTTATGGGTCCCCGCCTTCGCGGGGACGACGCCGAGCGTGTGGCAACGGCGTGCGGCACGATCTCGCGGAGCAGCTCTACCCCGCCTTCGCCGTCACGATCCAGATCGCGCCCTGTAATGGTACGCTCTGCCCCTTCAGCAACGGCGCAAGCGCTTCGCGGATCGAGGCCTTCGCGGCCTCGTAGGTCTCCGGTGGATGGCCCTGGAGCGCGCGGCTGGCAGGGCCGATCTGCAGCGCGCCTTCGACGGCCGCATCGAGGCCGCCGCCGATCGCGATGTCCATTGCGAGATTGTGCGGCTCCATCGCGACGTCCACGAAGCCGGCGCCTTTCAGGATGCGCATCACGCGCTCCTCGGATGCGAAGGCGAACGGGCCCGGCTCTTCGGGACCAACCGGCGGCATCTTCGGCACGTGCTTATACACCGCCATTAGCGGCGCCATCATCCAGGGATTCTCCTTCGGTTCGCGCCAGCAGGCGAAGGCGAGCCGGCCGGATGGCTTCAGCGCTCGGCGCAAATTGGTGAAGGATGCGACTGGGTCGGCGAAGAACATCACGCCGAAACGCGAGGCCAATAGATCGAAGCTCGCCGGCTCGAACGGATAGACGGTCGCATCCGCCAGCACGAAATCGAGCGGCAGACCTTTCGGCGAAAATGCGCGCGCCTGCGACAGCATCGGCTCGGAGACGTCGAGGCCGAGCGCGAACCCGTCAGGCGCCACCGCCTTCGCAAATGCAAAGGTCGTCGCGCCGGAGCCGCAGCCGACATCGAGAACGCGCTCACCCCGCTTCACGCTGGCGCGGTCGATCAGCACCTCAGCAATGGGCCCGAGCAGGCTCTCCTGCGCCGCATGGCGATCGGCCCAGCGCTGCCCGCTGGGACCATTCCAATAGGCGATCTGGTCGGCGTTTTGCTCGTGTCCGCTAGGCAGTTCCATCGGGAGCCTCTTGATTGTCGCTCGTCTACGTCTCGATAACCCATTGAGTGCCGGAAGCAGAAATTTCAAGGAGAAGCGTGCGGGACAACTCTCGCCATGGCGTGACGCTGTCATCGTACTCAATCAGCTCATAGCGGCGACTACAATTCTTCCAGCTGGTGCAGGGAGCACGATTGGGCTCTTGGTCCCAGGGTAGCGCGGCTAGCCTCTGCAATTCTGCGAGTGCTTGCTGGCGTGTCCGAAACTGGCCGTGCCACTCGGCGTGCGCTTCATCTTCGATAACAAACATGGCAGGCCCGCCCACGCAGTAGCGTTAGGTTCTGTATCCAGTCCGGCGAGCAGATCGCGAGGCCCACATGTCTCTGGGAATGGTGGGCGGTCACGGATTCGAACCGCGGACCCTCTCGGTGTAAACGAGATGCTCTAACCAGCTGAGCTAACCGCCCCACGGCGCCTCTTTATCCCTACCAGCCCTTGCTGAGCAAGCCCGACCTCAATCCCCCGGCCTCCCCGGCAGCAGCGGCACCGCGTCGATCCACACTGCGGCCGACTGGCACCAGATCTGCCTGACCGGGCGCAATTTGTCGCGCTGACGAATGCTGCCCCAACGGATACCCCAATCGTCGGCCTGGTCGCCCTCGCCGCTCGTAAACAGCGGGGAACCGCAGTCGGCGCAGAAGTGCTGCAAGCGTATCCGGCCGTTGTCGCCGCGCTTGCCGTAGACCCTTGGCGCGCCGGCGGTCAGGCGGACATCGGCCGCGGAACAAATCGCGGTGACCCGGAACGGCGAGCCCGTCAGCGTCTGACAGTCCCGGCAATGGCAAACCGAGACGGCCTCGGGGTCGATCTCGGCTTCGAAGGTGATCTGCCCGCAATGGCATTGCCCGTCGATGTGCATTGCCACCTCCCCTTCCCCCAAAACAAAAACGGCGCCTGAAGGCGCCGTTTTATCATCTTTTACCAGACTTCAGTGCGCGGTCAGGCCGCCGGCGGCTTCGTCGCCATCCGGCTTCACCGTCACCT
>NZ_JAEMSD010000533.1:3635-4495 GCF_016462955.1 Bradyrhizobium sp.
ACGATCGGCACCGGCTTCTTCACCAGCGCCTTGGCGACGACGTCGTCGAGGCGCGAGACCGGGATGATCTCCATGCCGCCCTTGATCGCATCGGAAATCTCCGTGAGATCCTTGGCGTTGTCCTCGGGGATCAGCACCGTCTTGATGCCGCCGCGGGCCGCAGCCAGCAGCTTCTCCTTGAGGCCGCCGATCGGCAGCACGCGGCCGCGCAGCGTGATCTCGCCGGTCATCGCGACATCGTGGCGGACCGGAATGCCGGTCATGACCGAGATGATCGCGGTGGCCATGGCAACGCCTGCGGACGGACCATCCTTCGGCGTCGCACCTTCCGGCACGTGCACGTGGATGTCGCGCCTGTCGAACAGTGGCGGCTCGACGCCGTAGTTGATCGCCCGCGAGCGGACGTAGGATGCCGCCGCCGAGATCGACTCCTTCATGACGTCGCGCAGATTGCCGGTGACCGTCATCTTGCCCTTGCCGGGCATCATGACGCCTTCGATGGTCAGCAGTTCGCCGCCCACGTCGGTCCAGGCAAGGCCGGTGACGATACCGACCTGCGGTTCGCTCTCGATCTCGCCGAAGCGGTACTTCGGCACGCCGAGGAGCTCTTCCAGAGTCTTCTCGGTGACCTTGACCGACTTCTTCTTGGAGATCATCAGCTCCTTCACCGCCTTGCGGGCAAGTGTGGAGAGCTCACGCTCCAGGTTGCGCACGCCCGCTTCGCGGGTGTAGCGGCGGATCAGCAGCAGCAGCGCATCGTCGTCGATCGAGAACTCCTTGGAGTCCAGGCCGTGCTTGGACACCGCGTTTGGGATCAGGTGCTTGCGCGAGATCTCGACCTTCTCGTTCTCGGTGTAGCC
>NZ_JAEMSD010000534.1 GCF_016462955.1 Bradyrhizobium sp.
CTTGAGGTCGCCGCTCGGCCGCTCGCGGCTGTCGGTGAGCTTGGCGCGCGCCGCCTGCAGCTGCATGAACACGTCATGCGCGGTGCGGAACAAGAGGTCGCCCTGTTCGGTAAGGATCAGGCCGCGCGCGTGGCGGTGGAACAGCGAGACCGAAAGCTCCTGCTCCAGCGCCGAGACCTGGCGCGACACCGCCGATTGCGACAGGCCGAGCTGCTCGCCCGCATGCGTGAAGCTGCCCGCTTCCGCCGCTGCGTGAAACACCTTCAGCTTGTCCCAATCCATATCCGTAAATCCGTCGCGTGTTCGGGGCATGATTCTATTCCGCTGCCGCGCGCTCGCTGGCGCGAAGGGCCAAGAAACGTTCGGCTTCGAGTGCGGCCATGCAGCCGAGGCCTGCGGCCGTCACGGCCTGGCGATAGGTCTCGTCGGCGACGTCGCCGGCGGCGAACAGGCCGGGCACCGAGGTTGCGGTCGAGTTGGGCGCGACTTCGACATAGCCCGAGGGTTTGAGCTTGACCTGGTCTTTCACGAGTTCGGTCGCCGGCGCGTGGCCGATGGCGATGAAGACGCCGTCGGTCTTGACGTCCGTCAGCGCGCCGGTCTTGACGTTCTTGAGCCGGACATGGGTGACCTTGTTCGGGCTCTCGGTGCCGCAGATCTCATCCACGGCGGAGTCCCAGATCACCTTGATCTTCGGGTGCTTGAACAGGCGCTCCTGCAGGATGCGCTCGGCGCGGAAGTGATCGCGACGATGCACGATCGTGACCTGCGAGGCGTGGTTGGTGAGGTACAGGGCTTCCTCGACCGCCGTATTGCCGCCGCCGACCACGATGACGTCCTTGCCCCGGTAGAAGAAGCCGTCGCAGGTGGCGCAGGCCGACACGCCGCCGCCCTGGAACTTGGCTTCGGACGGTAGCCCGAGCCAGCGCGCTTGCGCGCCGGTGGCGAGGATGACGACGTCGGCGAGATAGACGTCGCCGCTGTCGCAAGTGAGGCGGAACGGCCGCTGCGACGTATCAAGCCGGGTGACCAGGTCGGTGACGATTTTGGTGCCGACATGGACCGCCTGCTTCTCCATCTGCTCCATCAGCCAGGGACCCTGGATCACGTCGGCGAAGCCGGGATAGTTCTCGACGTCGGTGGTGATGGTGAGCTGGCCGCCCGGCTGGATGCCCTGGATCAGGATCGGCTCCAGCATCGCGCGCGCCGCGTAGATCGCCGCCGTGTACCCGGCGGGGCCGGAGCCGATGATGACGACCTTTGCATGAACAGGAGCGGACATTTCGATGGACGCCTTTCACGGGGGATTTGCAGCGCGGGCGCGGAAAGTGCCGGGAGGCCTCGCGGAGGCGCTGAAATGTCAGAGCTAATCTAAGCCTTCTGGTGAGCTATGCAAGAATTGCATTCCCTCTCGGCGGATTTTTCCAACAGGGAACAAAACTTGGTTGTGCTGTTCGCGCAATAAAATTGCGCTGCCGGCGCGTACTGGGCTATGAGGATTTCGACAAATCACTCAATATCGCCGCAAAGGCCAGGAGTTCCAATCACGTGTCGCGGAACCTAGACGAGATCGACCTGAAGATTCTCACCGAGATCCAGGCCGACGGTCGAATCACCAATGTCGAGCTGGCCAAGCGCGTCGGCATCTCGCCACCGCCTTGCCTGCGCCGTGTCCGGGCGCTGGAGGAGGAGGGCTACATCCAAGGCTATCGGGGCCTCCTGGATGCCCGCAAGCTCGGTTTCGACGTCACCGTGTTCGCCGCCGTTCACCTGTCCAGCCAGGCCGAGGCAGATCTGCGCGCCTTCGAGGCGTTCGTCCGCGCCGAGCCCCTGGTACGCGAATGCTGGATGCTGTCGGGCGAGGTCGATTTCATCCTGAAATGCGTCGCTCCTGACATGGCAACCTTCCAGGATTTCGTCACGCACCTCACCGCCGCGCCCCATGTGCGGAATGTGCGCACGTCATTGGTGCTGCATAATTCCAAATACGAGGCGGCCGTGCCGCTCGAGGTGAAGGGAAGAAGGTAGGCGGGCCAAGCGGTCTATCAGCTCCCTCACTCCGGGACTTGGACGCGCCGTCCCCAATGACGCGTGGTGAGAGTGTGCCTCCACCACAAGCCCAGCAATCCGCAGAAGCAAAAAGGCCGCGCATGCGCGGCCTTTTCAAAACGTCTCAACGCGACGGCGAATCCTTACCGCCACTCCACCTTGGTGATCTCGTACGCCTTGGCGCCGCCCGGTGCGTTGACCTCGACGGTCGATCCCTTCTTCTTGCCGATCAGCGCGCGCGCGAGCGGCGAGGTGATGGAGATGCGGCCCTTCTTGGCGTCCGCCTCGACCTCGCCGACGATCTGCCACACCGTCTTCTTCTCGGTATCCTCGTCGACCAGCGTTACGGTGGCGCCGAACTTGATGGTGTCGCCTGAAAGCTTGGAGATGTCGATGATGTCGGCGCGCGCGAGCTTGTCCTCGAGCTCGGCGATGCGGCCCTCATTGTGGGACTGCTCTTCCTTCGCGGCATGATATTCCGCGTTTTCCGACAGGTCTCCGTGCGAGCGCGCCTCCGCGATATGCTCGATGATCCGCGGACGGTCCACGGACTGGCGCTGCTTCAATTCTTCCCCGAGCGCGACAAAGCCGGCCTGGGTCATCGGAACCTTTTCCATCGTCTCTCTCGTCGTTCGATCGTGCGCCCCGGAACACGGTGGGGCGACCAACCTTGATTCGTTGTGCTTCCGGAGCCCGATCCCGGAGCGGCCGGAACTTTGACAGATATGGGCTTGGCGCCGGAACAGAACAACCGTCTGGCCGGACAGTTCCTCCGGCCATTGTACCTTCATCGCCAACCACTTAGCGGAAGCTTCGCCGCCGCCAGCGATCAGGTTTCCGAAAAGTAGCTCTGCAGGGTCCGAACCTCAAGGTCCCCGCCCAGATAGGCGCGGATGCCCTGCGCGGCCGCCACGGCCCCGGAAAGAGTGGTGTAATACGGTACTTTATGCAAGAGGGCCGCGCGCCGCAGCGAACGGCTGTCGGCCAGCGCCTGCGGCCCTTCGGTGGTGTTGAAGACGAGCTGGACGTCGCCGTTGGTGATGGCATCCACGATGTGCGGTCGCCCCTCCAGCACCTTGTTGACCTTCTCGGTGGGGATGCCCTGATCGGTCAGGAAGCGCTGGGTGCCCGACGTCGCCAGCACCTTGAAGCCGAGCGAATGCAGTTCACGCACGGCATCTGCAATGCGCGTCTTGTCGCTTTCGCGCACCGAGACGAACACCGTTCCCTTGCGCGGCACCCGCGTGCCGCCGCCGAGCTGGCTCTTGGCGAACGCGATTGCGAACGAACGGTCGATCCCCATGACCTCGCCGGTGGAGCGCATCTCGGGTCCGAGCACGGTGTCGACACCGGGAAAGCGCGCGAACGGGAAGACCGATTCCTTGACGCCGACGTGGTTGAGCTGTGCCTTCTTCAGCTTGAAATCGGCGAGCTTCTCGCCGGCCATGATTCGCGCGGCGATCTTGGCGACCGGCGTGCCGACCACCTTGGCGACGAACGGCACGGTGCGCGAAGCGCGCGGATTGACCTCGAGGACGTAGATCTCGCCGTCCTTGATGGCGTATTGCACGTTCATCAGGCCGATGACGTCGAGGCCGAGCGCGAGGTCGCGGGTCTGCCGTTCCAGCTCCTCGATCATCTCAGGCTCAAGCGAGTGTGGCGGCAGCGAGCAGGCGCTGTCGCCGGAATGGATGCCGGCTTCCTCGATGTGCTCCATGATGCCGACGATGAAAGTGTCCTTGCCGTCGGAGAGGCAGTCGACGTCGATTTCGGTCGCGTCGGACAGATAACGGTCGAACAGCAGCGGATTCTTGCCAAGTACGGTGTTGATCTGCCCGGTCTTGTCGTTGGGATAGCGCGCCTTGACGTCGGCCGGCACCAGTTCCGGCAGCGTGCCGAGCAGATAGTCGTTGAGCTGGTTCTCCTCGCGGATGATCTGCATCGCGCGACCGCCGAGCACGTAGGACGGGCGCACCACCAGCGGCAGCCCGAGATCGGCGGCGACGAGACGAGCCTGCTCGACCGAATAGGCGATGCCATTCTTCGGCTGCTTGAGACGAAGCTTATCGAGCACGCGCTTGAAGCGGTCGCGGTCCTCGGCGAGGTCGATGGCGTCGGGCGAGGTGCCGAGGATCGGCACTTCGGCGGCTTCCAGTGCGCGCGCCAGCTTCAGCGGCGTCTGCCCGCCGAACTGCACGATCACGCCGTGCAGCGTGCCGTTGCTGCGCTCCTTGGCGATGATCTCCAGCACGTCCTCGGCGGTGAGCGGCTCGAAATAGAGCCGGTCGGCGGTGTCGTAATCGGTCGACACCGTCTCGGGATTGCAGTTGACCATGATGGATTCGTAGCCGGCATCGTGCAGCGCGAAGCAGGCGTGGCAGCAGCAATAGTCGAACTCGATGCCCTGGCCGAT
>NZ_JAEMSD010000095.1:0-15025 GCF_016462955.1 Bradyrhizobium sp.
AGGACGCCACCCTTTCACGGTGGAGAGAGCGGTTCGATTCCGCTAGGGAGCGCCACGGGCCAGAAATCGCCGCCCCGGCATGAACCTCCCTGCCTGCGACCTCCGACCAATCTCCGATCGGAACCGGCAGAGGCCCATGGCGCAGCGTGAGACCATCCCGAACGGCTCGTCCGGCGCTGCCTCGCAGCCGCCGCTCTGGATGCATCGTGCTGTCTCCCCTGCCCCGAACCGGCGGACCGAGATGCTGGCGCACATCGCGCGCGCCCGGTCGGTCCCGCAGCACCAGGCTGCGGCTACGCAGCCGTCCGCCCGGCCGAGGCTCGCGCCTGGTCTTGCCGTTCTCGGCGATGCCTATGGCTACGCAATCCTGTTCGGCATCATCGCACTGCTGCTCCAGTCACTCGTTCCGCTCTACCTCGGCGCATTTCTCTTCCTCAGCGAAGGCACGCGCATCGAGAACGCGCTGGGAGCCCTCGGGATCAGGTTCGACCCCGATGCGGTCGGGCCTGATATCATCAAAGGCTTCGCGCTCTGCTTCGCCTGGCTCGCGCTGCTGGTGTCCTTGCGCGACCAGGTCCCGTCCTGGCTCGTGCCGTGGATGCCGCCGGCCGCCTCATGGTCGTTGATCGCCGGCATAGCGCTTGCGCTCGGCATCTTCGATGCGCTGGCGGCGGCGATGATCCGGCGCGCTGGTCCCTGGTTCGGACTTGCGATCAGCCCCGACGGCCTGATCTGCACGATGATCAAGCTTGCCATTGCCGGGGGCGCCCTGGCGTTGCTCGTGCTGCTCGGGGCGAATTGAACGCCGCTGACCGAAGCCGAGGGGTGACGACCTCGTGACCATCCGCCGCGCCTTGTCGCACGATTTTCGCCCGGCGTATTTACCGGAAATTTACCCCTCCTATTAAGCAGCGGTATGCTTTGCTTAGACTTTGAACGGTACCGTGGAAATACGGAGATCACCCCAGACCCCGGTTGGCGTTCATGTCTGTCGCAGAGTTCCTCAGGCAGCGTGCAGTAGAAGTCGCCGTGAACGGCAGCTACTCGCTGCCCCGCTGGTACGATTGCGAGGGCAGGCTCCGCAGCTTCGCCTGCCGGACCAAGCGGGTCTCGCCCTTCCGCATGATCGTGGACGTGCCGGTGGTCGGCAAGATCGGTGAGCGCGTGACCTCCTACTTCCAGGATTTCGGCGAGTTCCAGTGCACCATCAGCGCGACGCTGAAGGCGGGCTTCCTGATGGAGCTCGAGATGACGCGGGCGCGTCGCGCCTGGATGTCGGAGAAGCTGACCTGGCTCGAGAAGAAGCAGAGGGACGACAGCATTCGGGAGTTGCGGCGTGACGCGCGTTTCGTTCCGCAGGTCTCGCATACCGTGGTGACCTTGGCGGACGGCAGCAGCCATCCCTGCTTCATCATCGACGTGTCCACCGCCGGCGTCGCGATATCGTCCGAGTACGATCCGCCGGTCGGAACCCCGCTCGCGGTCGGTGC
This sequence comes from Bradyrhizobium sp., assembly GCF_016462955.1. Taxonomy (GTDB): domain Bacteria; phylum Pseudomonadota; class Alphaproteobacteria; order Rhizobiales; family Xanthobacteraceae; genus Bradyrhizobium. The sequence continues at coordinate 1,491 of NZ_JAEMSD010000095.1, forward strand.
CTGCGTTGGGCGGGTGATCCGAAAGTTCGACCAGGGCTTTGCCGTCAAGTTCGCCGAGAGGCAGAACCGGGACGACCTCGTCCGCCTGATCGTCCGTTCGCCCCTGTTGAAGTCGGCCTGACCCTCCGGCTGCCCTATCGCGGCCCCAATGCCGGATCAGCATTTTGAGGTCTGTGCCCCGTGCCGGACCTCATTTGCAGACTTGCGATCGGGGGACCGAATGGCAGTCGACAAGCTCACGATTGATGCGGTCAAGGTTGGCAAGATCACCTGGGACAGGGTCGGCCGGGTCACCGAGCCCGGACGCTACATGTACACCTTTGGCTGGCTCACCATCACCGCGGGCGACCTCGAGGTCTGGAAGCGACATCCGCAGGCTGCGTTCACGCTGCTGGCCCAGCAATCCCTGTCGCAGGAGGCCATCGGCGAGGAATTCCATCTCGGCGCCTTCGACGTCGCCCCCGACGCCGCGCCTCCCATCACCCCGCACTGAGCCCGAGCACTGCACTGCCGATCGAAGAAGCCCGTGTAGTTCCTTGATCTGGCTCGTCTATCCAGGCTCCATATCCGGCGGGCAGCAGCTACCATGAACGACGAGCATTTGTTGTGATGCAATTGATCACGCTTGTATTCTACGTCTCCGCTCCGCGCGGCCGATGAACGGAAGCTGTCGCCCTCGTTAAGAGAGCCGACAGCAGGCGCATGACACATGGTCGCATCGGTGAGCGTGGATATGCGGATCGAAGGAACCTATTTTCGGCGCCAATGTACCTGATCGAAGCGCTCCCCACCGTCCTTGGAACTGCTGCCATCGCCCCGGCGCTGCTGATGCTCTGGCTCGTCATAGCCGTCCAGGAGCGCCCCGGCCCGCCGGCCCAGGTCTGGACGGCCTTTCTCTTAGGGGCGGCCAGCATCTCGCTGCTCGGTCTCGCCCGCGCGCCCTTCGCCAAGATGGTCACCGCACCCGACGACCCCTGGGCGGAGCTGGCCATGCATTCGATCTTCGGCGTCGCGCTGCCCGAGGAAGCCGTCAAGGTGATCGCCATCGTGCTGGTGTCCTCGACCAAGCGGCGGACCTTCGCCAATCCGATGGACACCGTGGTCTATGGCGCCGCGGTCGGCCTGGGCTTTGCCGCCTACGAGAACCTCGCCTATCTGGTCCAGCACGCCGACATGTGGCGCTCGCTGGCTGCGCTGCGCAGCGTGCTGACCGTGCCGTTCCACGGCGCGCTCGGCATCATCGCCGGCGCTTACCTGACGATTGCGCGGGCCGGCACGGCCCTCGGTGCGAACCGGCACCACCGCGACTGGGCCCGTTTGTCCAGCCGGCTGCTGATCTTCGCCGCCCCGCTCGCGTTGCATGCGGGCTTCGACTTCCCGCTGCTCGCTCTTCAGCGCATGCCCGATCTCGATCCGAGCTTGCGGATGTGGCTCGGTGCCACCAGCCTTTTGATCGGCTTCGGCTCGATTGCTTTGGCAATCCGCCTGGTCCGGCGCGCCGCACGCCACCATGCGCCACGGACCGATGTCGCACGCGAGCGGCTCAGCCAGCTTCGCCGCATGTGGGCGCTGCTGCTCGCCGGCGGCGGCATCGGCTTTGTCGGGCTTGCTTTCGTCCTCACCTCCATCCGACACTGGCTGATCAACCCCGAGCGCAACCTGACGCTGGCCTTGATCCCGATTGGTTTCGTCTCGATCCTGCTCGGCCTTGCGCTTCTGATCGCCACAACCGCAATCTACATTCTCGGCCGCAACCGCATCCGCACCACCTCGGATGGATTTTCTTCTTTGCCCGGCGGCGGCTAAGCGCGGGATGGCAAGAACGGTGCACACCCGTTAGATTGAGCCCCATGTTCGAGAGTCGCAGGGGCTGCTCACGAGATCGGGGCCATCATGACGTCGCCTGAGGAATTTTCACGGCTGCAATCCGCAATGAACCAGGCGGTGAAGGCGCATTGGAAGGCCTTCCTGTTCGAGGGCATCCTGCTTGCGGTGCTCGGCATCGCCGCACTGATCCTCCCGCCGCTCGCCAGCCTTGCGACCACGATCTTCCTGGGCTGGATGTTCCTGATCGGCGGTATCGGCGGACTGATCGCGACCTACTGGGCGCGCAGCTCGCCAGGCTTCTGGTGGTCGCTGATCTCGGCCGCGCTGGCCGTCCTCACCGGTATATTGCTGTTGGCCCGGCCGATGCAGGCCGTGCTGACGCTGACCATCGTGCTCGGCGCCTATTTCCTCGCGGAGGGCGTTACCACCATCATGTACGCGCTGGAGCATCGCCGGGAGCTCAGCGGGCGCTGGTCGTGGCTCCTGGTCTCGGGCCTCGTCGACATCGCGATCTCGTTCATGGTGATCACGGGGCTGCCGAGCTCGGCGGAATGGGCGATCGGCGTGCTCGTCGGTATCAACCTCCTGTTCGGCGGCGCCTCCCTGATTGGAATGGCCTTGGCCGCACGCAAGAACGACATTTGAGGCGCGCTTGCCGCCCCCCTTGCGCACATGGGGGGTGACAACCCGCCGGCGGCAGGCTATATGGCCTGCCATGATCACCGTCGCCACCAGCTATTTTTGGTACTTTAGCTACGACAGCTCGCTGGCGGCCGGAGGATCGCGCTCAATCTAAAACATTGCAGCAAACGTCCGAACAAGCCGCCAGACCTGGCGGCTTTTTTATTGGCCGGCAGGTTCTAAACAGACAGGAGCCCGCCGTGCTGAGCACGACCGACGATCTTCGTATCCGCGAACTGAAAGAGTTGAGCACACCGGACGACGTGATGCGGGAAGTCCCGCGCACGCTCACCGCGACGCGCGTGGTGATGGCCGCGCGTAACGCCATCCACGCCATCCTCACCGGCCAGGACGACCGCCTTCTGGTCGTGGTCGGCCCCTGCTCGGTGCATGATACCAAGGCCGCACTCGACTACGCCGAGCGTCTCGCGAAACTGCGCGAAGACCTTGCCGACCAGCTCGAGATCGTGATGCGGGTCTATTTCGAGAAGCCGCGCACCACCGTCGGCTGGAAGGGCCTGATCAACGACCCCGATCTCGACGGCAGCTTCGACATCAACAAGGGCCTGAGGCTGGCGCGCAACGTGCTGTCGGCCGTGAACAATCTCGGCCTTCCGGCGGGCACCGAATTCCTGGACATGACGACGCCGCAATACATCGCCGACCTCGTCTCCTGGGCTGCGATCGGCGCGCGTACCACCGAGAGCCAGATCCATCGCGAGCTGGCCTCGGGGCTGTCCTGCCCGGTCGGCTTCAAGAACGGTACCGACGGCAACGTGCGGATCGCTGCGGACGCGGTGAAGTCGGCCTCGCATCCGCATCATTTCATGGCAGTGACGAAGCTCGGCCGTTCGGCGATCGCCTCGACCGCGGGCAATGAGGACTGCCACATCATCCTGCGCGGCGGAGCTGAGCCGAACTACGACGCGGCAAGCGTTGCCGCCGCCTGCAACGAATTGACCAAGTCCGGCGTCGCGCCGCTGGTGATGGTCGATGCGAGCCACGCCAATTCGAGCAAGAAGCCGGAGAACCAGCCACTGGTAGTGACCGACATCGCCGGTCAGATCTCAAGCGGCGAGAGCCGCATCATGGGCGTGATGATCGAAAGCAACCTCGTCGCCGGCCGTCAGGACGTGGCGCCGGGCAAGCCGCTCACCTACGGCCAGAGCATCACCGATGGCTGCATCGACTGGGCAACAACGGCAGCCGTGCTCGAGCAGCTTGCCGACGCCGTCGAGATCCGACGGAATACAAGGCGCGCGGGGCGGCACGAGCGATCCGCATGAGGCACCCGAGGCGAAGCATCTGTCGCCTGCTCCGCTCTTCACTTCTCCCCCCGGGAGAAGTGTAGCTCAGCAGCCGCGGCAGATGCTCTTGATCTTGCGATCGAGCTCGGCGTCTTCCTTGTTCGCGGGCGTGTTCGGATTGCTCAAATTCCTCTCGCTCGGCACGTCGGCCGCACGCGGCTGGCGGTGACCGACAGGCGCCGGCAATACCGTCCCAGAGGTCGCGCCACCGGATGTGGATCCCTTGGAGCCGCCGGTCTGCGCCACCGCCGGGCCGCCGAGCAAGACCACGAGCGATACGGCCAACATGATCTTCTTCATTTTCTTATCTCCATTCTCAGAGCGGCGCACGCTCGATACCCGCTCAGGTCTCGGGCGGATAAAGATGAACGTCGCCGCAATAATCCAAGATACGATACCGCGTTTCGGCTTCGGCTTCATCCGCTTCGGCCGCGATATTTTGCGGCGCCAGCAGGTAGCTCGGCCCGACCGGCGACTTGCCGGCGCCGCCGGGAATATCGATGACATAGTCAGGCTGACACAACCCAGATACCCGGCCGCGCAACTGTCGCATCAAATCCTGTCCCTCGGCCAGCGTCGTTCGCAAATGCACGGTGCCCGGCGCGAGATCGCCGTGATGCAGGTAATAGGGCTTGATTCGGCATTCGACGAAAGCTCGCATCAAATCCGACAAAGCGGCAATGTTGTCATTGACGCCGCGCAACAGCACGGATTGGCTCACCATTGGAATGCCGGCGTCGACGAGACGCGCGCAAGCGGCGCGCGCCTCGCCAGTCAGTTCGCGCGCATGGTTGGCGTGCAGCGCAACCCAAGTGGTCGCGCCCGCGACCTTGAGTGCCGCGACCATCTCCGCGCTGACGCGCGCGGGGTCGGCCACGGGGACGCGTGTGTGGAAACGGATGATCTTGACGTGATCGATCGCCGCGAGCTCGGCCATGATCTCACTCATCCGTCGCGGCGACAGCATCAGCGGATCGCCGCCGGTCATGATGACCTCCCAGATCTCGGGATGCGACCGGATGTAATCGATCGCCGCGCGATAAGCGGCCTCCGACAGCGCGTTGTCCTTGCCGGGACCGACCATCTCGCGGCGGAAGCAGAAGCGGCAATAGACCGCGCAGACGTGAACGAGCTTGAACAGCACGCGATCGGGATAGCGATGCACGATACCGGGAACCGGCGAGTGCGGGTGATCTCCGATCGGGTCGGCATTCTCGCCCGGCTGCACCTCCAGCTCGGCCGCGGCCGGAACGAACTGCCGCGCGATGGGATCATCCGGATCGGTCTTGTCGATCAGCTCGACGAGATCAGGCGTGATCGCAACGGCATAACGCGCGGCGACCCGCTCGAGCGCGGGCAGCGCCGCCGCGGGCGCCAGGCCTTCGGCTACGAGCTCGACCGGCTCGCGCAGGGTGCGTGCAAGATTCGCCTTCGTCATCTCTCATCCAGAGGCGGCGTCCACACCACCTGATCAATTCGCGTTGCGCCGCTCGCCAGCATCACCAGCCGGTCGAAACCGAGCGCAACGCCACTCGCCTCCGGCATTGCCGCAACCGCGGCCAGGAAGTCTTCATCGAGCGGATAGGCCGCGCCATAGCGGCGCTGCTTTTCCGCCATCGATTCCGTGAAGCGCTTGCGCTGCTCCTCTGCGTCGGTGAGCTCACCAAAGCCGTTGGCCAACTCGACGCCACAGGCATAGACCTCGAACCGTTCCGCAACCCGCGGATCGTCCGCCTTGACCCGCGCCAGCGCCGCCTCTGGAGATGGGTACTCGAACAGAATGGTCAAACGCCCCTGCCCCAGATGCGGCTCGACATGCTCGACCAAGACCTTGCTGAAGATGTCCGACCAGGTGTCGTCCTCGGCGATCCGGACCTTCCCGCCGGCCGCCGCGGCGAGCGCCGCACGGTTACCCTCGCCGCCCGAAATTGTCGACAGCAGGTCGATGCCGGCAAAGCGCTCGAAGGCGCCCGCGACGGTCAGGAGCTCCGGCTCGGCGAATGGATCGGCGGTCCGGCCGCGGAACGAGAAGGTCCCGATTGCGGTCGCCTGCGCCGCACGGGCGATGACCACGACCGTATCGGCCATGATCGCGTCATAGGGAGCGCGCGCCCGGTACCACTCCAGCATGGTGAATTCCGGCAGATGCAGGTCGCCGCGCTCGCGATCCCGAAACACCCGGGCGAACTCGAAAATCCGCTCCTCGCCCGCCGCCAGCAGCTTCTTGCAGGCAAATTCGGGGGAGGTTCGCAGGTAGCGCCTGGCACGGCTGCCGTCCGGCCGCACGATCTCGGTCCCGGGGGCATGCAGATGGGTCTCGTTGCCCGGGGAGACCTGAAGAACCGAGGTTTCGACCTCGACGAAGCCCTGCTCGGCGAAAAAGCCGCGTAACGCCCCGGTAATGGCCCCCCTCGCTGTAAGGAAGGGCCGCCGGTCGAGGTGCCGCTCGGGCGACCAGAATGGCGAGATCGGCTTGTCCCCAGCCATTAACCGACCGCCCCTTGGGACAGCAAAAGGCTGGCATTCAACGACAAAATGCGTATGTTGCGGCCCGAAACGGGCGCCAAGGTCCGATTTGAGGCCCCAAGTCCCCCATCGATTTGACCACGTCCTGGCCGCAGCCGGGCCAAGTAAGCGGGAAATACAGCTTTGAGAGTCATCGCCAGTTCTATTCGCAAGGGCAACGTGATCGAGCAAGACGGCAAGCTTTATGTCGTCGTCAGCGCCGAGAACATCCATCCCGGCAAGGGCACCCCGGTCAGCCAGATCGAAATGCGCCGAATCTCGGACGGGGTAAAGATCTCCGAACGCTACAAGACCACCGACCAGGTCGAGAAGGCCACTATCGAAGAGCGCAACTACACCTTCCTGTACGAAGATGGGGACGGCTACCACTTCATGAACCCCGAGACCTACGACCAGGTCCAGGTTTCCAAGGACGTCGTCGGCGACGCGGCCGCGTATCTTCAACCGGACATGACCGTCAAGCTGTCCATGCACGACACCAACCCGGTCTCAATCGCGCTGCCGCAGCGTGTGACCTTGGAAGTGGTCGAGACCGAACCCGTGACCAAGGGCCAGACCGCCTCCTCCTCCTACAAGCCCGCAGTGCTGTCCAACGGCGTGCGCACCACCGTGCCGCCGCACATCTCCGTCGGCACCCGCATCGTGGTGATGACCGAAGACGGCTCGTACTCCGAACGCGCCAAGGACTAAGCGAGCAACCGAGGATCGGAACAGGTACCGCCGGGGGGCGAGGCAGTGGGCAGGCACAGTTTCCGCTTCGTCTCGCTCCTCATGGCGTCGCTGTCGCTCTCCATTGCCGCACCGCTGGCTGCCGAGGAATTCCGCAGCCCTTCGCTGACAGCCCTGCGCGTCGACTGGCGCGCAGCGCTCGACCAGCTCCGTGGCGAGATCAACAGCCGTCCCCAGATTGCGGGCGATTTCATCTTCGCACCCCGTCGTTCGGTGCCGCGCCACGATCCGCGCGCGATGCCCGCACTGGTGCAACTCAACGCGATCTCCTCGCGCTTCTTCACCGGCATCACCCGCAGTCCCGTTCCGGTGCTGCTGCCGTTCGACGCCGCCGCGTATCTCGAGGCGCAGCGCAGCGGCGCGCCGGCGACGCTCGCGCTGTCGCGCTACCAGGCCGACTTCAATCCTGTCGACATCTTCGATGCCGGCCCTGCCGGCTACAGCGCGACCTTCTCGTTCGATCCCGGCGCCGGCGAGGGCATGCCAAGCCGGGTGTTCGCAAGGCCCGTCGAGGTGCAGATCACGGGTTCGGCGCTGATCTACGACATCGCCGATCCGGCCGGGGGCAAGGGCGAGCCGGTCAGGCCACTCGCAGCGACCTACCCGGATCTGCGCAGGTTCATCCGGGAAGGCTATGTGCGCTACGCCTTCACCCGCTTCGGCGCCGCCTATGTGGTCTCCGTGCAATGTCTCGACAGCGTCGCCAGGCCGCGGCGGCTCGCCTGCAAGGAGGCCTATCCGGTTGCCGAGCGCTTCCTGAAGGCGCTGCGCGTCGCGGGCGGCCAGCGCATGCGGCCGCTGACGGATGTTGCCTCCAACCTCGTCGATCGCCCCGCGGCTCGTTCGCCGGATTTCAGTTACCGGCCGAGCGGCGACATCATCCCGAACACCGGCTACCGCAAGCAGGGCGGCCACCCCGACGCCATGGCCTACGCGCAGATCCGCTTCCCCCTGGAGAAAGCGCCCGCTTTCGTGCGCTCGCAATCATACGGCAAGCGCGACAAGAGCGAAGGTCCGACCGCCTATCCCTGGCGCGACAATTTCTGCGAGTCGCGTAGTTTCGAGGTGTGGCAATGTGGCGGAGGCTACGGCCATCAGGGCGAGGACATCCGCGCCGCCGACTGCCCGCCGCCCGGTGAAGGCCGCGAGCCCTGCGATCCCAGGCAGCGCGCCGTCGTCGCCGTGCGGGACGCGATCGTGATCCGCGGCGCCAAGGACCAGGCGGTGACACTTCAGGTCAATAGCCGCACCGAGCACATCCGCTTTCGCTACATGCACATGAACCCGCACGCCATGAATGCCGATGGCGTTCTCAACGGCCGGCTCGTCACCGAGGGCGAGAAGATCGGCGTGGTCTCGAACTACCTCGACCGTCCCGCCGGAACGTCACTGCACCTGCATTTCGACGTCCAGGTGTTCACCCGCGACGGCTGGATCTGGGTCAGCCCCTACGTCACGCTGGTCTCGGCCTATGAACGCCTGATCCGCGCACGCGGCCGCGAGGTCGGCCCGGATGTCGCAGTCACGGCCCAGCCGGTGGCTCACGCCCTGCCCGAAGACGTGCTCAAGCCGGACCTGGGCAAGAGACCGGGTGACGACGAGAACTGACGGCTTGCTCGTTCGTTGCCGGAGCGTGCAGGAGCATCTGGTCGCACTCCGCCGGCTCCAAACGAAGAAGGACAGGGTTGATGAGTGTCGGACTGATCGGTCTTCTCGACGACATCGCAGCGATTGCAAAGGTGGCAGCGGCCTCGCTCGACGACGTGGCCAGCCAGGCCGCCAAAGCAGGCGCAAAGGCCGCCGGCGTGGTCATCGACGACGCGGCCGTCACGCCGAACTACGTCATCGGCTTCGCATCGAAGCGCGAATTGCCGATCGTCGGCAAGATTGCGGTCGGATCGCTGCGCAACAAGCTCCTGATCCTGCTACCCGTTGCCCTGCTGCTTGGTTACTTCCTGCCCGCCGCGGTCACGCCGCTGCTCATGCTGGGCGGAGCCTTCCTTTGCTATGAGGGGGCCGAAAAGGTGCTCGAAGCCGTGCTGCCGCATCATGCGCACCAGCACGAAGCGCAGCTCCAGCCGATCGCGCTTAATGCCCGTTCGGTTGAGGACGAGAAAGTCGCGAGCGCCATCAAGACGGATTTTATCCTGTCGGCCGAGATCATGGCGATCACGCTGGCGGCCCTCCCGCCAGGCAGCATCTGGACGCAGGCGTTCGTCCTGGCGCTGGTCGGCCTCTGCATCACCGTCGGGGTTTATGGCGTGGTGGCCCTGATCGTAAAGGCGGACGATATGGGTCTGGCCCTTGCGCGCTATGACAGTGCCTCGGTCGTTGGCGGCGCGATCCGCGCGCTCGGACGCGCGGTCGTTCGCGGCATGCCCATCTTCCTGACGGTGCTGAGCACCATCGGCACCGCCGCCATGATCTGGGTCGGCGGCGGCATCATCCTGCACGGCATCGAAAAGTACGGCCCGCCCGCGATCGGCCACATGGTCCATGCCGCAACCGAGGCTGGCGCACACCTCCTTCCCGCCGCTGCCGGCATCATCTCGTGGTCGATCGAGGCAGCCATCTCGGGCGTGCTTGGACTGCTCGTCGGCGCAATCGCCATTCCGTTGGTTGAATACGGACTCTCGCCGGCGTGGAAACTGTTGCGGCGATCGCCATCGGCCTGAACACGGCCGTCGCGGATGACGATCGCGGCCTACTCCAGGAACGTCGTCAGCTGCGCGCCCTCATCGGCCACGAACACCGCGATCAATTCCGCCGGCTCGGTCATGCTGGCATTGGCCGAAACCAGATGCGTCGAGCCCGGCGGCTCGAAGAAGGACTGGCCGACGCCGAACGTCGCGACCGGGCCGCCGCCGAGCTGCGAGCGGATCTCGCCCTTCGTAACGTAGGCGGTGACGGAGCCCGCGTGGCGATGCGGCCGCGAAAACCCGCCGGGACCGTAGGACACGCGAACGATGGTCACGCGCTTGCCCGGGACGTTCGGCAGCGCGTAGGAGCCGATCGGCTCGACCTTGTCGAGCGGAGAGCCCTCCGCCGCCGTGGCGCAAAGCGGGGCCAGCGCGTCCGAGACAGCGTCGAACGTCACCGGCAACGCCTTGCCGATCGCAAGCGCACAGGCGAGTCCTGCGACGATGGCGACTGCCATCGAGCGCGACGGCATCGGGCGCTGTGCGACGGCCAAGCTCATTGCTGTCATGCTGACCTCCCCGCGACTATCAGGACGCAGCAGCGTTCGCCGTGACCGGCCGCTTGGCCGGCGTCCAGCGATAGGCCGCACCGAACCGGTTCCAGACGTTGATCGAGGCGACCGCCGAGGTCAGGTACGCCAGCTCGGTTTCGGAGAATTCGCCCGTTGCCTCCGAATAGACCTCGTCGCTGACGCCATCGGGAAGCAGCGTCAAGGCTTCTGTCCAGGCCAGCGCGGCCCGCTCGCGCGCCGAGAAGATCGGGGCCTCGCGCCAGACCGCGACCAGGTGCAGCTTGTCGACGGGGACGCCGATCCGTTCCGACAGCAGAACGTGATGTTGCACGCAGAAGGCACATCCATTGATCTGCGAGGCGCGCAGCTTGACGAGCTCAAGAAGCTGCTTGTCGAGACCGGCCTTGCCCGCGACCTGGCCGAGCGCCAGCACCAGATCGTAGGCATCCGGAGCGATCCGCTTGAAATCTTCGTATTCGCTGCGGGCGTGTGACATTGCCGTTCACCTTGTGTTATTGTAAGAAGGCATACATCTTATAAGAGTTCTTATATGTCACGCAAGCCTACCGTCAACGCAAAGCCGCAAGCCGCTCGCAAGATGCCCGCATCGGCCGATAGCGGCACCGTACATGTCCCCGCCGCCGGCGAGGGCAAGCGCGGCGAGCAAGGCTATCTCGGCTATCTCTTGCGACAGGCCCACGCCGCGGTTCGCCTGACCATGGAGCGCACGCTCGCCGATCTCGGCGTGACGTCACCGCAATTCGCGGTGCTGACGATGCTGAAGGCCTATCCTGGCCTGTCGGGGGCCGACGTCGCCCGCCTCACGTTCCTGACGCCCCAGACCGTCGGCGTCATCATCCGCAATCTCGAACGCGACGGCGCGATCGTGATGACACCGCATCCCGTCCATGGCCGCATCCAGCAATGGACGCTGACGCCGCGCGGCGCGACACTGCTCAAGGCGTGCCGGCAGCGCGTGCTGGAATTGGAGAAGCGCCTCGCTCAGGATCTGGATTCAAGGACGGAAGTCGCGATACGGCGTTGGCTTGCGGGAATTGCGGCTGACCTGCAGGAGGATTAGGCGACCGGCATTCACCGTCGGCTCCCTTATCGGCAGCGCACGCGCTATCCGCCCCGCAACGCCTTCTCGACCTCGCCATCGGGCCAAGTCGCGTCCGCCGCGATCACCCGGACGCGGCTTTGATCGGCCGTGTTCACCAGCACGTGCGAACTAACCTGATCAGCGCTCTGCTCCAGACGCAGATCGGTTTCCGGCTTCCAGCTCAGTGTGGCAGCGAGATCGCCGGGAAAGATCTGCCATTGCGATCCGTCCTCGAGTTCGACGACATGGCTTTCCGCATGGGTTCGTATCTTCATTCCACCACGTCTCTCAAATGGAAGGCAGGCCTCGTTCCCGTGTGAAGGGAATGCCGGAGTGCGACACTTGTTCCGCTGGCAACAGCGACGCGCTCAGGCAAGATCCGCGGCCATTTCCGGCCCAGAACCGACTCACACAAGCCATGTTTCCGGCTAGACTGTGCCCATGAAGAACGCTGATTCCTCACCCCGTCCCACGCGCCGCGCTCTGCTCCAGTCGACGCTCGGTGCAGCCGCCTTGCTTGCGCTCCCGCCCCGCGCTCTCGCAGCGCCTCCGGGCTTCGACGAATGGCGCGAAGCCTTCCGCGCGCGCGCGATGGCAAAGGGTATTTCGGCTGCGACATGGCAGCGCGCGATGGGCCGGGTCGAGCCTGACATGAGCGTGTTCGCGCAGATGCGCAACCAGCCGGAATTCCGCGAGCAGGTGTGGCAGTACATCAACCGGCGCGTCTCGGACTGGCGCATCATCAACGGCAAGGTTGCACTGAAGAACAACGAGGCCTTGCTCGCCCGCATCGAGCGTGATTTTGGCGTCGAGCGCGGCACGTTGCTGGCGCTATGGGGCGTCGAGTCGGCCTATGGCGATCCCCTGGTGCAGCAGAACCACATGAGGCCGGTGTTTCCCTCGCTCGCCGCGCTCGCCTGGAACGAGCCGCGCCGCAAGGCCTATTGGGAGACCGAGTTGATCAACGCCCTGCGCATCGTCGACAAGGGCTGGAGCACGCCGGAGCAGATGCAGGGATCCTGGGCCGGCGCGATGGGGCATTCGCAATGGATGCCGGAGGTCTGGCTCAATGTCGGAATCGATTATGACGGCGACGGCAAGGTCTCGCCGTTCGGCAAGCCCGACGACGCGCTGGGCTCGACTGCAAAATATCTCGTCAATCGCGGCAAATGGCATCGCGGCGAACATTGGGGTTATGAGGTGCGCGCGCCCGGCAACGTCGGCGGAAGCCGCACCTATGCGGCGTGGCAGGCAGCCGGCGTTACTCGCGCCGACGGCCAGCCGTTTCCGCAACCGAACGCATCCGCGCAAATGTGGACGCCGGTTGCCGACGGACCGACATTCCTGCTGGGACCGAACTTCTATTCGGTGAAGAGCTACAACCCTTCCATGAACTATGCGCTGGCGATCTGCCATCTCGGCGACCGCTGCCTGGGCGCGCCGCCCTTCATCCAGCCATTCCCCGGCTCCGAACGCGCGTTGACGCTGGCCGAGGTGCAGGAAATGCAGACCCGCCTGACCAAGGCCGGCTTCGATACCGGAGGCACCGACGGCCGCGTTGGCAACGACACCATGAAAGCGGTCAAGGACTTTCAGCAGAAGGTCGGGATCACGCCGGCGGACGGGTATGGCGGGCTGAAGGTGCTGGCGAAGCTGCGGCAGGGGTCGTAACGGACGCCCCCTCCCGCCGTCATTCCGGGGCGCGCCACTTGGCGCGAGCCCGGAATCCATTCCGCCGCGTCGCCTGCTGTCCGATGGATTCCGGGCTCGCGCTTCGCGCGCCCCGGAATGACGGCTGAGCCTCAATGCCGGTACTGCGGCTCCTCCGCATCGAGCTGCCGACGGATCGCGGCCAGATGCAGCCGCGCGGATTCGGTATCGCCTTCGCGCATCTGCCTGTAGGTTTCGGCCGCGACGGCGGGATCCACCGGCAACACCTTCCGTCCGGTCGACATCGCCAGCACCTGCACTTCGGCGGCGCGTTCGAGATAATAGAGATCGTCCCAGGCTTCCGCGATGGTCGGGGCTAGCACCATGACGCCGTGATGCTTCATGAAGACGATATCTGCATCGCCGACGCTTGAAGCGATGCGCGCACCCTCGCCGCTGTCGAGCGCGAGGCCGTTGTAATCGCGGTCGACCGCAGTGCGAC
>NZ_JAEMSD010000095.1:15035-16768 GCF_016462955.1 Bradyrhizobium sp.
GCCCAGATCAACGGATCGCCTTCCGTCATCGACAGGGCGGTCGCGTAGGGCATGTGCGTGTGGAAAGCGACCTTGGCCCGCGGCAGGCGCTTGTGCATCTCGGCATGGATGTAGAATGCCGTCGCTTCCGGCACCCCCTCGCCGTCGAGGACGTTGCCGTGGAAGTCGCAGATCAGGAGCTTTGACGCCGTGAGCTCGCGGAAGGCGTAGCCGTAGGGGTTGACGAGGAAGAGGTCGTCATGGCCCGGCACAACCGCCGAGAAGTGGTTGCAGATGCCCTCCTCAAAGCCGTTGCGCGCGGCCATCCGGAAACAGGCGGCAAGATCCTCGCGCGCGGTGCGGATCGCGTCGGTGGCAAGATCGGGCCGGTTCGAACGATGCGGCGCGGGTGAGGATGCGTGAAGGCTGTGCGCCATGGCGGGAGACACCTCTGTCGGTCGGAAGCTGCCGCTCTTGTACAAGGATGGCGCCGGCGCGTCAGCCCTGCTCGCGCCGCCCTGCCCTGCGTGGCCTATGCGCGCCGCGGCACGCCGCCGGCATTCATGCCGCCGTCGATGACGAGCTCGCTGCCGGTAACGTAGCGCGAGGCATCGGAGGCCAGATACAGCACGCCCGAGGCGATCTCCGCCGCCTGGCCCGCACGGCCGAGCGGCGTGGCGACCTTGGCGCGCTCCTCCGGATCGATCGGGGCGTTCTGGCCGGCGCCGGTCGCCCCCGTCGGGATCTTGCCCCAGATCGGCGTATCGATGATGCCGGGGTGAACCGAGTTGACGCGAATGCCGTCGCCCGCCGCGGCGCACTCCATCGCGATCGACTTGGCGAACAGCCGCACGCCGCCCTTGGTGGCCGAATAGGCCGACAGGCCGGGAGCGCCGCGCAAGCCCGCCAGCGAGGACATCATGATGATCGAGCCGCCGCCATGCTTGCGCATCAGCGGCAGGCAATGCTTGACCGAGAGGAATACGCCGTCGAGATTGATCGCGTTCTGCTTGCGCCAGTCGGCGAGTGTCATGTCGACGATCGAGGGCACGGCGATGCCGATGCCGGCATTGGAAACCATGATGTCGAGCCGTCCGTAGCGCCTGGCGATCTCCGCGACGACCTCGATCCAGCGCTCCTCGCTGGTGACGTCCTGCTCCAGGAAGATCGCCTTGCCGCCGGCGTTCGTCACGCGCTTGGCGAGCTCCGGACCGCGCAGCTCATCCACATCGGTGATGACAACCGTCGCGCCTTCGCGCGCGAAAAGCTCGACGACGGCCTCGCCAATGCCGGAAGCGCCGCCCGTCACCAGCGCGATCTTGCCCTCAACCTGCCCTGCCATGTTCACTCCCTTTTTTTGTTGTTTAGCGCGTTATCACCTAATCACGGATGGCCCCTGGTCCGGTAGCGCAACGTCGACCACGCGGAATTGCACCCGCTCGGCACCCTGGTAGCGGTCGACCGAGAGCGAGCCGGCGACATGCAGCTGCTGGCCGCGATTGGCGAGCAGCGCATTGCCGAGCTTCTGGCCGACCGAACGGAATGCGATGCCGTTCACGATGGCGCCGTCACCCGACTTGAAGCGCAGCCGCAGATGCGCCTGCCCGACCTCGTCGGCGAACACGAGCTGGTGGGCCGGCAGCGCCAGCACGGGCTCCGGGTTACCGCTGCCGAAGGGCCCGGCGCGGTTGAGCGTCGTCGCCAGCTCCGGCGTCACCGCACGTGCTGAGACAGCCCCGTCGATATAGAGCTCG
>NZ_JAEMSD010000096.1:0-12441 GCF_016462955.1 Bradyrhizobium sp.
TCTCGATGTTTTCCGAGAGGCGCTCGACGCGCGAGGTGCGGGGGATCGCGGCGACATTCTGTTGCACCAGCCAGCGCAGGCAGACCTGCGCCGGCGTCTTGCGGTGGATGCGCCCGATCTCGGCCAGCGTCTGGTCGGACTTGATGCGGCCCTTGGCGATCGGGCTATAGGCGACCAGCGCGAGGCCATGCTCGCCGCAGGCCGCCCGCACCTTCGCCTGGTCCAGATAAGGGTGATACTCGACCTGGTTGCAGACCAGCGGCTCCGGCGACAAGGCGGCCGCCTGCTCGATCAGCGCCACCGTGAAATTAGAGACGCCGATGTGGCGGGTCAGCCCCAATTGCTTTGCATGCGACAGCGCTCCGAGCGTCTCCGCCAGCGGCACGTGAGGGTTGGGCCAGTGCAGCAGCAGCAGATCGACGGAGGGAAGCCGCAAGCGTGCAAGGCTCTCCTTGACCGAGCGCTCGAGATCATGGGGCGCGAAATGATTGGTCCAGACCTTCGTCGTGAGGAAGACGTCGTCGCGACGGACGCCCGAGGCGCGCAGGCCGTCGCCGACCTCGCGCTCATTGTCGTAGGCCTGCGCGGTGTCGATGTGGCGATAGCCGAGCCGCAGCGCCTGCTGCACCAACCGGGCGGCCGGTCTTCCGCTCAGCTCCCAGGTCCCGAGCCCGATCGCCGGGATCCTTGCGCCATTGGCCTCGACGAACAGCATGAGGAATCCTCTCTGTTGCGGCAGCCCCGACCGCCATTATGGACCCGGCCGTCGCTGCTGCCAACGAAGCCGCAGCATCCGGACCGGGATCTTCGATGCAAGACTAACGGGAGGTGTGCGTCAGGCCTTGGCGAGCGCCTGGAACACCGTATCAGGGGCATGCGCGATCACGGCGAGCAGCGCGCGGGCCGGACCACGAGGGGCGCGCTTGCCCTGCTCCCAGTTGCGGATGGTCTCGACGGGGACGCCGAGCTTGGCGGCGAACTCCATCTGGGTCAGGCAGGCGCGTCGGCGCAGATCGCGCACCGCGAGCGGACCGGAATCAGCATCGGCCGGCGCGGCGTTCACCGACGGCTGGACCGGAAACTCCTGCCCATCCCGCAATTCGACGATCCGTCCGTCCGCCTTCAGCCGCAACCGCATGCCCATTCCCCCAAGCGGGCATGATGATGCGGCAGGTCGCTTAAGGTGGAATTAAAGATGGCACTCTCGTGCCTCGGACGCAGCGCAAGGCGCCACCCTTGCGGCGTGGTGCGCTGCTGAGCCGGGGCCCATGCCGCAGCATGGTGCCGTGCCGCCTTCCGGGTCCCGGTTCTGCGCAGCAACGCGAAGAGCGTTGCAGCGCGCCCGGGACACAAGAGGGCCGCCTACCTCAACCCGAACCAGAGCGTCGCGATGCCGAGGAAGGAGAAGAAGCCAACGACGTCGGTCACCGTCGTGACGAACGTGCCCGAGGCCACCGCAGGGTCAGCCCGCACGCGATCCAGCGCCATCGGGATCAGGATGCCGCCGAGCGCACCGGCGATCAGGTTGCAGACCATTGCAAGCCCGATGACGATGCCAAGGCCCGGGATCTTGAACCAGGCCACCGCGGCAATGCCCGTGATCACGGCAAAGGCGAGCCCGTTGACGAGGCCGACCAGAGCCTCGCGCATCACGACGCGCCAGGCGTTGGAAGGGCCGAGCTCGCGGGTCGCGAGCGCCCGCACCGCGACCGTCATGGTCTGGGTCGCGGCGTTGCCGCCCTGGCTCGCCACGATCGGTGCCAGCACCGCGAGCGCGACCATCTTCTCAAGCTGGCCCTCGAACAGGCCGAGCACCGAGGACGCCAGAAACGCGGTGGCGAGGTTCACCAGCAGCCAGTTGAAACGGGCGCGCGCAATCGTCAGGAAGGTGTCGGACAGCTCTTCGTCGCTGGTGACGCCGCCGAGCGCCTTGAGGTCCTCGTCCGCCTCCTCCTCGATGACATCGACGACGTCGTCGACGGTGATGACGCCGACGAGGCGGTCCTGGGTATCGAGCACGGGTGCGGCGACGAGATTGTACTTGCCGAACATCCGCGCAACCTCCTCCTGGTCCTCCAGGCCGGAGACGCGGCGGCGGTCCTCGTCGGTGAGCTCGGTCAGCGCCACCGGCCGGCGCGTGCGCAGGAGCACGTCGAGCGGCACCGCGCCCTGCCAGTGCTGCTCCTTGTCGACGACGTAGATCTCGTAGAAGCGATCAGGCAGATCCGGCGTCTCGCGCATGTAGTCGATCGCCTGGCCGACGGTGAAATCCTGGGGCACGGCAATGAACTCGGTCTGCATGCGGCGGCCGGCGGAATTCTCCGGATAAAGCAGGCTGCGCTCGAGCGCCACGCGCTCCTTGAGCGGCAGCTTCTCGAGGATCTCTCCCTGCTCCTCCGCGTCGAGGGTCTCCAGCAGCTCGACCGCATCGTCGGATTCGAGCTCGCGGACGCCCTCGGCGACCGTCTCCGGCGGCAGCTCCTCGAGGATCTCCTCGCGGATGGTCTCGTCGACCTCGTTCAACGCCGAGAAGTCGAAGTCTCGGCCGGTGAGCTCGACCAGGCGGACGCGCTGGTCGGGCTCCAGGGCCCCGATCAGATCGCCGAGATCGGCCTCGTGCAGTTCCGCGACACAGGCCCGGAGCGCCGCGCTGTCACCGGCCTCGATCGCACGGGCGATTTCCTCGACGAATTCGTGCCTGATATCGCCGTCTTCATTGCGCATCGGCACGTGGTCGAGTACCGAATCCGCAGCGGTCGGGGCAACGTCCATCTGTTCATCCATGGCGCGCCTCGCCGTTTGACAGGTTGAAACGGGTGGTATGAGCTGAGGGTTCAGGCAATACCCACAAGGCGAAGCCGAGCGCAATGACAAAGATGCTGCGACTGAGGTGGACCTCGACCATGGCGGGCGTGCTCGCCGCGACACTCATCGGCACCGCGGCGACCATCATCGGCGCCGCCGAGACGGAGGCCGCCGAGTGCCCGCGCAAGGACGCGCTCGGCACCTCGCGCGTCCTCAGCGTCGACGCCAAGACCACGCCGCGGGTCGGCCTGAAGAGCTTTCCGCAGACGCTGCCGCTGGCCGACCGCGAGGTGGTGCTGACCTTCGACGACGGGCCCAACCCGCCGACGACATCGAAGGTGCTGGCCGCGCTGGCGCAGGAATGCGTGCGCGCGACCTTCTTCCTGATCGGCCAGCACGCCTCCGAGCACCCCGACATGGTCAAGCGCATCGCCCGCGAGGGCCACACCGTGGGCCATCACTCCTTCTCGCATCCGTTCATGGGGCGTATTCCGTTCGAGAAGGCCATCGCCGACATCGACCGTGGCATCGCCGCAGACGAAATGGCGCTGCACGGAATCTCGACGACGACACCGTCAACGCCGTTCTTCCGCTTTCCCTATTTCGAGTCGACACAAGCGCAGCTCGACCTGCTCCAATCGCGCGGCATCATCGTGTTCGGGGCCGATCTTTGGGCCAGCGACTGGGAGGAGATCACACCGGAGCAGCAATTGAAGCTCGTCACCGAGCGCCTCGCCGCGAGCGGCAAGGGCATCATCCTCTTCCACGACAACAAGGCGCGCACAGCCGCAATGATGCCGGCGTTTCTGCGGTATCTGAGGGAGAACGGCTATCGGGTGGTTCACATCGTGCCCGCGGGCACGCCGCAGAAGAGCGCCGATACGCGCTGATGCCGGAATGTCACGCCGGCGCAAAATGGGGTGATTTGGGGGCAATTAACACTCTGTTCATGCTACCCCGTGCAAAGATAAGGCGGCTGCGGCTGAACCGTTATGGGGCATCTCCGACCTATCTAGGCACCGATTGCATGGGGGCAGACGAGGTTCATGATCGGAAGTAGCGTTGTTCTGCGGACGCGATCGTGGATCGTCCTTTGCCTGGGAATTCTGGCCACCGCTTCGCCGGCCGCTCGCGCGGCCGACTGTCCCGGCAATCCCGAAGCCCTCGGAACGTCCCGCACCCTCGTGGTCGATCCGCGCGAGCATCCGCTGATCGGTACCATGCAGTATCGCGAGACGCTGCCGCTGAAAGACCGCGAGGTCGTCCTGACCTTCGACGACGGTCCGATCCCGAAATATTCCAACCAGGTGCTGAAGATCCTCGCCGACGAGTGCATCAAGGCGACCTTCTTCATCGTCGGCAACCAGGCCAAGGCCAATCCGGACGGCGTGCGCAAGCTGGTCGCGGCAGGTCACACCGTCGGCACGCACAGCATGGACCATCCGCTGACCTTCGACCGGATGCCGATCGAAAAGGCCGAGGCCGAGATCAACGGCGGCATCGCGTGGACCGCGGCCGCGATGACCGATCCGTCCCAGCTCGCTCCGTTCTTCCGCATTCCCGGCCTGATGCGCGCCGAGGGCGTCGAGAACCATCTGATCTCGCGCGGCATCCAGGTCTGGAGCGCCGACTTCCCGGCCGACGACTGGCGCCACGTCTCATCCGACCGGGTGTACCAGCTCGCGATCCAGCGGCTGGAGGCCAAGGGCAAGGGCATTCTGCTGCTGCACGACATCCAGGCCCGCACCGTGGCGGCGCTACCCAAGATCATCCGCGACCTCAAGGCGAAGGGCTATCGCATCGTGCATGTGGTGCCCGCAACCGCCGAGCGGCCGGCGACGCCGACCACCGCGGTCGAATGGCTGCTGCATCCGCCGACCGAGACGACGCCGATCGCACGCTGGCCGCGCGTGCCGCAATTCGTGTTCACGCAGACCAGGATGCTGCCGGCACCTGCGCTCGCCGACCTCAACGCGCAGATCGAGCATCAGCCGCTGCTGCCGCGCAGGACCATGGCGCAGGCCAGTGTCGCCGCCAGCCTGCCCGTTCCCGGCCGCGAACTCTTCGCGATTCCCGAGGGCTCGGTGGAGGTGCTGCTGTCGACGACCTTGTCGCGGCGTGCCGCGACGCGGCTCGCCATGGCCGCCCAAACGCCCCGAGCGGCCAAGACCAAGGCAGCTCAGGGCAAGACTGCCAAAGGCAAGCCGGCCAAGCTGCAAGGGCCGCGCACGGCGCATGCGGCGCCGGCGGCAGCCAATGATGGCGCGCAGCCCCTCGACATCGCGCCCAAAAATGCTGCGGCGAGGGCTGCAGCCTCGAAGACCGCCGTGCCCCGCCCGACCCGCGTCGCCAGCCTGAAGAAGCGCGCTTGAGCCCTTACTGCCGCATGATGGCGGCGACGCAGAGCAGCACGATCAGCGCCAGGAAGAACAGGTCCATATAGGACTTGAGCTCGCCGTCGCGCCGCAGCCGCGCAACGTCGGTAACGACCTGCTTGCGCACCGAAGTTCCGCCCGAACCGTCGTTGATCGGAGCCTGAAGACGCCTGGCCTCGGCCTCCAGCTTCTCGATCTTCTGGAAGAAGTAGAACGCACGCAGCGTCGAGGCTGCGCGCATGGCGGAGTAGATCAGCACGAGGATCGCAAGGATCGCCCGGTTCGGATATTTCTCCATGAAGTTCAGGCTGAAATAGACCACCGCCATGAAGGCGAAATTGGTGAGGAAGCGGTAGACGAAGCTGAGGAAAACCATGCTGGCTCGAACCTTGAGGGGACGCAACGCTGTGGTGTCGCGTGATCCGGGGACCGGGGACCCAGACCGGAACGGCCAGCCTGGATGCGGTAGCGGCCGTCTACGACAAGTTCGTTTCGACAATGATACGATCGCCCCGCAACTTGCCGCCTTTTAGCCGGACACGGCGACAAGGCAAGCTGCAGCACGGCCATCGGCCTGCCCGCGCCGCCTGCCCGCAACGGCTCAATGGCGAATTGGCGTAAGTCGCGGTATGCTGCGACCGCCAGATGTGGGGTTCTGCCGATGCCGAAGAAGGGAATCACGGGCCACGACGACTGGGTTCTGACCGAAGCGCTCGCGACCGCCCTGGTGGCGCTGCAGCAGCTCGAACCGAAGCACCAGCCGAACGCGCATATGGACGACCTGCGCAAGCTGCTCGCGGACGGCAAGGAGCCGGCAGCGGTGAGCCTGCACCTTGCCCAAGCCAAGTGCCGCCTGTTTCCGGAACTCGATCCGCTGCAGATCTACCGGGAATACGGCATCGGCGAGGAGTATGGCTAAGGGCCGCCTGCGACCGATCCTGCGATCACCATGGCCAACGCGCCGAGGTCGATCTTGCCGTTGACGGTCAGCTCCTCCGAGCCCTTCGCGTTTGCAGCGCCGTGGACCTGCAGCGATTGCGGCCGGTCGGCAGCCTGACGCTTCAACTCGTCGATGATGGCTTCCTTGAGCTTCTCTTCCAGCATGGGCTTTTCCTTCGCGCGTCCGTCCAGTCAAGACCAAGGCGCGCGCTTCGTTCCCCTCAGGCCAGCCGCCGCGGCAGACTGTTGTGGATCGTGCAGGCGGCAATTGCGGCATGGCCGAACGCGACCGAGATCTGGTGCAGGTCGGTGACGACGTCGCCGATGCCGTAGAG
Source organism: Bradyrhizobium sp. (assembly GCF_016462955.1). Lineage (GTDB taxonomy): Bacteria > Pseudomonadota > Alphaproteobacteria > Rhizobiales > Xanthobacteraceae > Bradyrhizobium. The sequence continues at coordinate 6,455 of NZ_JAEMSD010000096.1, forward strand.
CCCGTCGACCGACGTGCGCTGATGACCGTCGACCTTCAAATGACCGTCTGCGGTGTGGTCGGCGCCCAGCGCTGTCGCGAGCCGGGAGCGGACCTCGGCGCCCATCGCGGGATAGACGATGTCGAATTGCGCGGTCCGTCCGTCGGCGAAATCCGCTTCGACGCCGCCGTCCCGCCGTGCCAGGCGCAGCTCGGGCGCGAACACGATTCCGACACCCGCCTCGGACAACTCCGATGTCGCGACCTTGGCGTCGTCGGCGCCGGTCGCGAGCAGCGTCACGTCGCTGGAATAACCACGCAGGAAGAGCGCCTTGCTGGCCGCACGATCAAGCGGCCCGACGACGCCGATGCGGCGGCCCGCTGCCTCGAAGGCGTCGCAGACCGGGCAGTAGCGCAAGAGGCCGTCCGCGACCGCCGCGCGCCACTCCGCAAATGGCGGATGCGTATCGACGATGCCGCAGGCGAGCACGACGCTGGCGACATGATGCGTGCGACCGTTCCAGATCGCTTCAAAGCCGTGTTCGTGCCGCCGCAATGCCGTGACCTCCGCCGCGACCCGCCCGACGGCGAGCTCATTCAGCTGGGCCGACATCCGTTCGATCAGCTCCGTGCCGGACAGGCCGTGGACGAAGCCGGGGACGTTATGACTGCGCGGGATCAGCGCTGCCCGGCTCGCGCCGGCGTCCACCACGCAAACGCCACGGCGAAAGCGCGCCAGATAGATCGCAGCCATCAGCCCGGCCGGGCCGCCGCCGACGATCAGGCAGTCGAGCGCCGCGCCGGTCATTTGGGGTTCGGATCCGCAAGGCCGGCGCCGGGCTCCTCGAGGCGCCCGCTCCGCGCGAGCCGGACCGCGTTGCCGAGCGCGCGTGCTGCATTCTGCACCTCCTGCTGAAACTCATCGTCATCGTCGAGCGCGCGATGCGATGTGGCGTACGGCTCCATATAGCCGACATAACCGTCGAGCTCGGCGAAGCGTCCGGCCGAGATCAGCTGCATGTCGGTCAGCCAGTCGGACAAGGCCCGGCGCACGCCCTCGGCGCCGACCGCGTCGCCGTGAACGACGACGCCGAAATGGCGGCCGGCGAGATGGCGCGGATACGGCCAGCCCTTCAGCTCGATGGCCTTGGCTTCGGCGGCGTTCTTGCCGTGGGTCGAGGTCGGATCGGGATTGCCGCCGTCGGCGCAGACCATGCGGTCGATCATCGCCTTGAGTCCGGCGGGCACGTGATACCAGTTCACGGGTGTCACGATCAGAATGCCGTGGGCCGCAACCCAGAGCGAATAGATCTCGTTCATCCAGTCGTGGGTCTGGCCCAGCGAGTGGTTCGGATAGCAGCTGCACGGCCAGTGACACAGCGGCATGGCGGTGCTGACGCAGGACTTACAGGGATGAATGGTCTTGCCGAACTCCGAAGCGAGGCGCGACAGATCGAGGATGTCGACGGCAAATCCCATCTCGATGAAGACCGGCTCGGCCAGCTTGACCAGCCGCCAGGTCTTGGACATCTCGCCGGGACAGGTGTGCTCGCTGCGGGCCGAGCCATTGATGACGAGGATGCGCGGTGTCTCGTCGGCATTGTCGTGGCGGCGCTGCGCGTCCAGGATCCCAGCGCGCGCATCGAGCCAGTCGACGGCAAGATCGTAGCCGGGATCGGAGAAGCCTACGCCGGCCTTCCGCGTCAATGGTGCCTTGCGCGAATGGCTGTAGGCGTCCCAGGCCGTCGCGGTGATGGCATCGAGCTCACCCGCGAGCTGAGAAAAGGCGGGATCGACGAACTGACGCTTGTAGCGTCGCTCGAACTCCTCGCGCGACAGCCTGACGGGCGGCATCCCCTTTCGAACGTCGGCATCCGTCATGCTGGCTCCTGGCAAAGTCGGTGTCTTCCGACCAATCCGGCGCCCCAGCGCGCGGTTCCTCTACTGGCGCGCAAGCTCCTGCGGCGCGTCGAACTTCGCGATCCTCTGGTCGAGCCGCCACAGCTCGATGCGGTGGACCAGCACGAGCGCGGCGGCTTCCCGCTTGGCCTGCTCGTCGTCGTCGCAAACGAGATTGATGCATCCGAACACGTGCCCGTCCGGATCGACCTGGAACGCACGGTAGTGCTTGAAGCTTCCCACTAGGTTGGCCCTCGCCTTGGAGTGACGGGCGCGCTCAGCCAGTCCGTCAGGTTCGACGCCACTTCGTTCTGCTTGGCCCGACGCAGCAGCATCTCGCGCTCCCTGCCGGGCGGCAGATCGTGCGCGCGCTCGCGAGCGTTTTCGGCGAACGCGTCCAGGCGCTCCTGGAGCGATTGAGTCTGTTTCCTGCGGTTACGTTTGGCGGTCATCTCGATTTTTACTCTAGGATTTCGCAGTGGGGAAAGCGGCCCCGGCGGGGATCAAGGCGCCGGGGCCTCGAGGCTCCTGCCGGTCGGCCGGCCCAGCCGGCAGCGTTTGTAGCTTCCGCCGCAACTTCCGGTTCCGGCATTTCCATAAGTTAACGCCGCGCGATTTTGCGTTGCGCGCTGGATGATCACGCACCCCGGTGTACGGCGGAACCGAAATGCTGATTCGTATGTTCAAGAACGATCTGAAGGAGGAACATCATGGCAAAAGCAGCATGGAAACGGCCGGGCTCGCCGATCGGCCGCAAGGGACCTCGCAAGGCAAATCCCGCATACAAGCGCCGCGCACGCCAGCCCTGGACGCCGGCGGATGTGAGCAAGCTGAAGCAGCTCGCGAAGGGTAACACTCCGACCGGCGTGATGAGCATCAAGCTTCAGCGCCCGGTCGCGGCCATCCGCAGCAAGGCGCAGCGCGAAGGCATTTCGCTGCGGCCCGTCAACCGCTCGCCATACAACAGGCAAAGCAAGGCTGCGAAAAAGCGCTGACGATCGCGCCGGGGACGGCTGGAGCCTAATTCGGCGGCTGCAGCCCCGGCGAGCGCAGCCACTCGCTCATCTGGGATCCCGTTTCCGCCTGTCGCGCCTTCCGTAACATCTCGTCGCGGGCTGCGCCGGGCGGCAACAAGTTCGCCTGCTCGCGCAGCCGCTCCGCTTCCGCTGCCAAGCGGGTCTCTAGGGTCTCCACGTGCTTGAATCGATGTCGCGTCGTCATCAGGCGTTCTCCCTAGTGCATGAGCCGAGCGCGCCGCTGCGTTCTGCCATGTACAAGTCGGCTGGACGATAACGTTCCAGAGCGGGAACGGTTGCGTGCTTTCGCGAAGACCGAGCTAGCGTTCCTCGGTGTCGCGATGCGCCTTTAGGGCGCGGCCGTTCAGCCACGCCGATAGAGTTGAAGATAGCTCGGCGAATACAGCGCCGCGACCTTGAGCGCATCGAGATCGGGAATGGTCAAGGTCCGATCGCGCAGGACGATCAGGCTTGCCGCGCGCAACTCCTGGAGCGTCCGATTGAGATGGACCACGGACAGGCCGGTGGCGTCGGCGAGATCCATCTGCGTCACGGGCATGATGCAGGAACTGCGGTCGACCATACCGACGGGGCGAAGCCGCTCGAAGATCTCGCAGAACAGATGAGCCACGCGCTCCACGGCGACGCGCCGGCCGAGATTGACGGCCCATTCGCGCTGGATCGCCGTGCTGACGAGTGTCTCGCACTGGAATGCTTCCGCTAGCGTAGGGTCGCCCGCCATCAGTCGCTCGAAACGCGGTCGCTTGATGTCGGAATAGACTGCCGGAGTCAGCGTCGCGATGGAATGATCCAGCGTCGGTAGCAGGAACGCGTGCGCGTCACAGCTTTCGCCTGGGAAGATGAAGTTGACGATCTGGCGCCGGCCGTCCTCCAGCGTCTTGTAGCGGCAGAGCCAGCCCGACAGCACGACACGGACGCTGTCGACGGGATCGCCCTCGTTGATCAGATCCTCGCCTGCTCCGGCGCGCTGCAATCCCTCGAGCAGCGCGGATTGGAGTGATGCGCGCGCTTCCGCCGACAACGGCCGCAGCGTGTTCAGCCGGCGAATGGCCGGCTCCAGCACGCTGCGATCGAGGGTCGACAACGGCATCAGCCAGCCACCACCGGTGTATGGAAGGTCCGCTTGCTAATGGGAATGGTGATCATGCACTGCAGCCCCGTAGTGTTGAATGCAAGTGTGGTCCGCCCCTTGAACTCGAATGCCAGGGTTCGTTCCAGAAGCTCGGTACCGAAGCCTTTTCGTGCCGGCGGCGTGAGCGGCGGGCCGCCGCGCTCCCGCCATTCGAACACGAACTCGCGGGGCTCCCTGCTCTCGTCGAGGCGCCAGTTGATTTCGATACGTCCGCTCGGCCGGCTCAGGGCGCCGTATTTCAGCGCATTGGTCGCAAGCTCGTGGATGGCGAGCCCGAACGTCTCGGCGGCCTTGGCCTGGAAGCGCACCTTCGGGCCGGAGACGCGCATCTGCTCGCCTTCGCGGGCATTGTAGGCGAGCAGCTCCTCGACCACGAGATATTCGAGGTCGACGCCTCCCTCGGGTTCGCGCGTGACCAGCGCCTGGGTACGGGCGAAAGCGTTGAGCCGGCCATCGAGATGGGAGGCGTATTCCTCGACGGTCGCACTGGACTCGGCCGAGCGCCGGGCGATCGAGCGCACCACCCCGAGCGTGTTGCGGACGCGGTGCTGCAGCTCGGCCAGCAGCAGGCGCTGCCGCTCCTCGGCGCGGGTGATCGCGGTGACGTCGACGAAGGTGACGACGACGCCCGCGATGAAATTGTCGATGCTGCGATAGGGCAGTATCCGGACGATGTAGCGCCTGCCGCTGTCCGGCGCGCTCAGTTCGCGCTCGACGCTGGCGAGCGTGCGCAGCACGCGGCGGATGTCGTCATAGAGCTCCTCGATCGGGATGCGCGCCTTGATATGGGCAATGGGCCGCCCGACATCCGTCTCGACGAGATGCAGGATCTGCGTGATCGCGGGCGTGAAGTTCATCACGCGCAGATCGTTGTCGAGGAACACGGTGGCGATCTGCGTGCTCTCGAGGAAGTTCTTGAGATCGCTGGTGGCGCGCGTCAATTCCTGGACTCGGTGCGCCAGCTCGCCGTTGACGGTGGTCAGCTCCTCGTTGACCGATTGCAACTCCTCGCGCGAGGTCTCGAGCTCTTCGTTGGCCGATTGCAGTTCCTCGTTCAGCGACTGGTATTCCTCGTTGGAGGATTTCAGCTCCTCATTGGTGCTCTCGAGCTCCTCGATCGTCGCCTGGAGGCGTTCGCGCGTCGCGCGCAGCTCGCTCTCGAGGCGTTCGACATGCTCCGTGCGCACCAGCGCATCGGGATTGCCCTGGTCGGCTTCGACGGCCCGCGCAGGCCCCTCCTCGAACAGAACGACGAAATTGCGGGAGCCGCCGGCGCCCTCCTGGATCGGCTCGACGGTGATGTCGACAAAGACGTGGTGACCATTCACTCCGAGCTGCACCTGCTCGGCCTGGGCCGGCGCGCTGGTCTGGGCCGCTCGACTGAGCGCCGTGCGCAGCTCCAGGCGCAGATCGCGGTGCACGAGCTGGAGCAGGTCGAGCGTGGCGGCGCCCGCCGTCGGCTCGATGTAGCGGCCGGTGCGACCGGAGAAATGCAACACCCGGAAATTGTCGTCGGTGATAACATAGGCCGGTGCGTAGCGCTCGGCGATGCGATGGGCGCGGCGCTCAAGTCCGACGTCTGGCCCGAACGAGCGAACCGGCGGCACCTCGACGGCGGCCCTGCCCGCCGCCGTCGTGATCGGGAATTCCGGCGGCAGCCCCGTGCCAGTCTCCAGTTTCTTGAAGATGCGGGCGCGGCGGTCGATCGGCGCGAACAGTTTCGGATGCCGGGTCACGTTCTCGGAATTGCCGAGAAAGAGATAGCGCTCCGGCAGAAGCGCAAAATGGAACAGCGCGATCACCCGGTTTTGCAGTTCCGTATTGAGATAGATGAGCAGGTTGCGGCAGGAGACGAGATCGAGGTTGGAGAACGGCGCGTCCTTGATGACGTTGTGCTGCGAGAAGATGCACATCTCGCGCAGCTCCTTGACCACGCAATAC
>NZ_JAEMSD010000096.1:12451-15366 GCF_016462955.1 Bradyrhizobium sp.
CGCAATACGTGTCGCCCTCGCGCACGAACCAGCGCGCCAGGCGCTCGCTGCTCATGTCCGCCTCGATGGTGGTGCGATAGCGACCGACGCGCGCGGTCGCCAGCGCCCGCCCGTCGATGTCGGTGGCGAAGATCTGGACTTGCGGCACGGAATCCATCCGCGCCATGTGCTCGCGCAGGAGAATGCCGATCGAATAGGCTTCTTCGCCGGTGGCGCAGCCGAGCACCCAGACGCGCACCTGCTGGCCCGCCGCCTTGCCTTCGAATATCCTCGGGATGATCTGGGTCTCCAGCACCTCGAACTCACGCTTGTCGCGAAAGAATTCGGTGACGCCGATGAGCAGGTCGTTGAAGAGGTTCAGCGCCTCGTCCTTGTCGTTCCGCAAGAAATCGACATAGGCGGGAATATCGTCGATCTGAACCACCTGCATGCGCCGCTGCACCCGGCGCAGAAAGGTGTTCTGCTTGTAGCCGTGGAAATCGTTGCCGGTCTTGTTGCGCAGGATGTCGGCGATGCGCGACAGCGAGGTCGCAGCCGCGGCCAGCACCTCGTCGAAGCCCTGCTTCTCCTCGAGGCGCCGCAGATGCCGGGTGTAGACCTGGATGTGCTCGGGTATCTCCTCCGGCGGCAGCACGTAGTCGGCGATGGCGGCTGGCGTGTTGCCGTCGACCAGATGCTCTGCCTCCCCCGGCCCTGCGACCTTTTCGGCGATGGCGAGACCGCCATGGTCCTTCAGAGTCGCGGTGCCGAGCGTCCCGTCGCCGCCGGTGCCGGCAAGGAGAACGCCGATGGACTGCTCGGCGCGCTCCTCGGCCAGCGAGACCAGGAAGCTGTCGATGGTAGCGCGCTCACCCGGGGCCTGCTCGGCCTTGCGGATCGCGAACCGATCGCCCTGGATCGTGGTGATCATCGCCGGCGGGCACAGATAGATAGTCCCGCCCTCGACGGCGTGGCCATCGACGATCTCGGCGATCCTGCTGCCGTGGGAATTTTGCACCGCTGTGCGCAGCCGCGGCTCGTTGGCAGCTTCGTGGTATTGAAGCGCCACCACGACGGCCTGGTCGACCCCGACAGTCAGCTTGGCGAAGAAGCGCTCGATGCTGTCCAGTGCACCGGGCGAAGCGCCTACCCCGATGATCAGCGGGGATTTGAGCGTGCGCTCTGCATCGAACGGCTGGCCGCCGATTTCATTCATGGCTCTTGTGACTCTCGTTCACTCGGCGGGGCCGATGGGAGCCCGGCCTCTGCAACGGTAGGAATCGAATACCATCAAATATGCCTCGAATCCCGCACGATTCCCCGTCCGATCGCTTGTCGGCGGCGTGAAGGTCCTGGAAGCTTGGCCCCGCTGCCGGCGACGGTCACCGGGATGCCGATACCCGGGGCGGGAATGTGCCGGATAATAAAGAAGGTCAGCCGAGAAGTCTGCCCAGATCCGCTTCAGGGGCCAGGCGGCGCCGGCCGGGCCTCCGATGCCGATGTCGCGGTTGTTCATGGAACCGACCTCCGACTGCATCGTTTCAGTTTGCACCACGCAGGATTGCCGTTTTATGTTCCTGCCTGGGTGGAGACCGAAACAGCATGGCGGCATCGGCCCATCAACGCGCCCCGCTCGCGGGGCGCCGCATCTTCGTGGTTGAGGACGAGTACTTTCTCGCCGACGACATCGGCAGGACGTTTCGCGCGCTCGGCGCGGAGATTGTCGGCCCCGTTGGTCACGTCGGCGACGCGCTGGAGATTCTGCACGATGGCAGCGTCCTTGATGCCGCCGTCCTCGACGTCAACATCCGCAGCGAGATGATCTTTCCGATCGCCCGCGAACTGAAGGCGCGAAACGTGCCGTTCCTGTTCACGACGGGATACGACCAAATCACACTCGGTCCGGAGTTTCAGGACGTGCCGCTGCTGGAGAAGCCGATCAATCTTCCGGAAATGGCGCAGAAGTTGGCCGGGCTCATCGCCGGTCCAGGAGCTTGACCCCGCACGAGGCGTGACCGACTGAGGTGATCGCCGCCGGCCGAGGATCAGAGCAGGCGCGCGAAGGCGAGCCAGGCGGTGACTGCCAGACACAGGATAACCGCGGCGTAAGGGAGCGCGACGCGCAAGGTTCCCCCCAATTCAGCTCAACATCATCCAGCCGATCGCGACCATCATCACGAGAAAACCAGTAATTGCGGTCGCAATAAAGGCCTGTTCGATGCGATCCATCGCCAACGCAGCCCCTCTGGTTCAGCCCGTACAATTTGACCGTTTCGGGGCCGCTGCGCATTAGGCTATGTGAATCGGGGGCCTTCGTTTGAACCAGGGCAATCGCATATGGGAGGGATTTCGCTGTAGTCATCCGTCGAAACGCCCGACTCCGGCGGGCCCTCAGGATGAGGATCGAGAGTGTCGCGCCAGTTTCAACGAGACCCGATGCCGCTTAGCCTCACCCTGAGGGACCGCCACCGGGTCCGCGCAAAGCGCGGCCCGATGACAGGCTCCGCGGTCGTCTCGAAGGGCGAGGCGCTTTCAAAAAGCCAATGCGATTGCCTACCCCTGCGCGCGCCAGCTGGCGAGTTCCAAGCCGATACCCGTGGATCGCCGGTGACGACGGCGAGTTGATTGGCGGCCATGCGGCGTATTCTTGCGATCGAGGTGATCATGCTCAATCGCCGCCCTGCCCTCTCGTTCCTAATTGCGCAGCGCGAAGAATTCGCGCGCGGCGATAGCAACCATCGTTCATGCCTCGACTTAGATGCCACGTGGCTCACACGGAGGACGGACGATGAAGGCGCTGGTCTGGCATGGCAAGGAGGACATCCGGTGCGACACCGTGACCGATCCGGAGATCCAGGATCCGCGCGATGCGATCATCAAAGTCACGAGTTGCGCCATCTGCGGCTCCGACCTGCACCTCTTCCACAACTTCATCC
>NZ_JAEMSD010000096.1:15376-16763 GCF_016462955.1 Bradyrhizobium sp.
ACTTCATCCCGGGCATGCTGCCCGGTGACATCATGGGCCACGAGACCATGGGCGAAGTGGTCGAGGTCGGCTCCGGCGTCAACGGCAAGCTGAAGAAAGGCGACCGCGTCGTCGTGCCCTTCACCATCATTTGCGGCGAATGCGACCAGTGCAAGCGCGGCAATTTCTCGGTGTGCGAGACCACCAACCGCAAGCGCCATCTGGCCGACAAGGTGTTCGGACACGCGACCGCGGGCCTGTTCGGCTACACGCATCTGACCGGCGGCTATCCCGGCGGCCAGGCCGAATATTTGCGCGTGCCGTTTGCCGATGCGACGCACATCAAGGTGCCCGCAGGCATCCCGGACGAACAATTGCTGTTCCTCAGCGACATCTTCCCCACCGGCTGGCAGGCCGCCGCGCAATGCGACATCGAGCCGACCGACACGGTCGCGATCTGGGGCTGCGGCCCGGTCGGGCAGATGGCGATCCGCAGCGCGATCCTGCTCGGCGCCAACCAGGTGATCGCGATCGACTGCCTGCCCGATCGGCTCAGCATGGCCGAAGCCGGCGGCGCCACCACGATCAATTTCGAAACCGAGAGCGTCGTCGAGCGGCTCAACGAGCTGACCGACGGCAAGGGCCCGGAAAAATGCATCGACTGCGTCGGGATGGAGTCGCATGTGATGGCCTCGCTGCCCGACACGCTGCTCGACCGCGCCAAGCAGATGGTGATGGCAGAGAGCGACCGGCCGCACGTGCTGCGCGAGATGATTTACGTCTGCCGTCCCGGCGGCATCATATCCGTGCCGGGCGTGTACAGCGGCCTGTCCGACATGCTGCCCATGGGCGCCTTCATGAACAAGGGCCTGACGATGCGCACCGGCCAGACCCACGTCAACCGCTGGACCGACGACCTGCTCCGCCGCATCGAAGAGGGCGAGATCGACCCGTCCTTTGTCATCACCCACACCGTCCCGCTCGAAAAGGGACCGGAGATGTATCAGACGTTTCGCGACAAGCGAGAGTCCTGCGTTAAGGTCGTGCTGAAGCCCTGAAGGAGCAGATCCATGTTTCATTTCTCCAACATCGTTCGCACCAAGGGCGACCCGAAGATCGTCGAGGCCGGCCCGAGCCTGAAGCAGCCGGCCGATCAGCTCGCGCGCGCGCTCGGCTGGTTCAGCATCGGACTTGGCGTCGTCGAACTGTTCGCGCCGAGGCGCGTGACGGAAACGCTGGGCATGGAAGGCCACGAGACGATGGTGCGCGCCTTCGGCGTGCGCGAGATCATGTCCGGCATCATGTCCCTGTCGGTCGACAAGAACGCCGGCCTGTGGGCCCGCGTCGGCGGCGACGGACTCGATGCCGCCGCGCTGCTGTCGGGGCTGACGCCCGACAACCCCAAGAA
>NZ_JAEMSD010000097.1:0-10234 GCF_016462955.1 Bradyrhizobium sp.
GCCGAATCCTGCACCGACGCTGCCGAGCGCGAAGTCGGTGCCTGCGTTGGCGGCTGCGGCATAGCCGAGATCGCGATAGGGTGAGAAGCGGCCCCAGGCCTTGTTGCCGCCGTTGAGCAGGTCGAACACGATTGCGCCCGGAACGAGGGGCACCACGGCGTCCCGGACCCTGAAGCCGCGGCCCTGTTCGGCTAGCCAGGCCTGCACGCCCCCGCCTGCATCTAGGCCGAAGGCGGAGCCGCCTGAAAGCGCGATCGCGTCGACCCGCTCCACGGTATTGGCGACGTCGAGCGTCGAGGCCTCGCGTGTGCCGGGGCCGCCGCCGCGAACGTCGATCGCGGCGACCGCGGGAGAATCGAAGATGATTGCGGTGACGCCGGAAGCGACTTTCGCATCTTCGGCATGGCCGACCCGGACGCCGGCGATATCGGTGAGAAGATTCTTCAAGACGGCCTCGTCACTGAGAGCATTTCGCGATCTGCGATAGCGCAGCGATGCCGCAGGCTCAACTGGAGAGCGCGGCCCTCAGCATCTTGGCGAGCTCGGACTTGCGGTAGGGCTTGGCCAGCAGCAGCACGCCGGAATCGAGCCGGCCGTGATGGACGATGGCATTTTCGGTGTAGCCCGAGGTAAACAGCGTCTTCAGGCCGGGGCGGCGCTTGTACGCTTCGTCCGCCAACTGGCGGCCGTTCATGTTGCCGGGCATGATGATGTCGGTGAAGAGCAGCTCGATGGTCGCGTCGCTGTCGATGATGGTGAGGGCCTCGGCGGCGTTGGCGGCCTCGAGCGCGGTATAGCCGATGCTCCTGACCTGCGTCACGACATACTGCCGCACCAGCGCATCGTCCTCGACGATCAGGATCTTCTCGTTGCCGCCGGCGATCGGCGCGTTCTGCAGCGCCTCGAACTCGGTCTCCTGCACGCCGGTTGAGCGCGGCAGGTAGATCTTCACGCTCGTGCCGTGGTCTTCCTCGCTGTAGATCTTGATATGGCCGCCCGACTGCTTGACGAAGCCGAACACCATGCTGAGGCCGAGGCCGGTGCCCTTGCCGACCTCCTTGGTGGTGAAGAACGGATCGAACACGCGGTCGATCAGCTCGGCGGGAATTCCGCTGCCGGTGTCGCTGACCGCAATCATCACGTAATTGCCGGCGACGACGTCGGGATTCATGCTGGCGTAGCCGTCGTCGAGGAAGATGTTGCGGGTCTCCAGCACGAGGGTGCCGCCCTCCGGCATGGCGTCGCGCGCGTTCAATGCGAGATTGAGGATCGCGGTGGACAGCTGGCCCGGATCGACCAGCGTCGGCCAGGCATCCTCGGTGAGCTGCGGCATGATGGTGATCTGCTCGCCGAGCGTCGGATGCAGTAGCTTGGCGGCTTCGAGCACCAGTGCGTTGACGTCGATTTCGCGCGGCTGGAGCGGCTGCTTGCGGGCGAAGGCGAGCAGATGCTTGGTCAGCTGCGCGCCGCGCTCGGCGGCGTCGTCGATCAGCTTGGTGATGGCGGCAAGCTCGGGCCGGTCGGCGACGGCGTCGCTCAGAATGCCGATCGTGCCCGTGATGACGGTCAGCACGTTGTTGAAATCGTGGGCGACGCCGCCGGTCAGTTGGCCGATCGAGTCCATCTTCTGGACCTGCCTGAGCTGGGCCTCGGCAGCCTGCTTGTCGGTGAGGTCGCGGCCGATGAAGAAGTGGCGCTTCACCGGCTCCGACCAGGTGCCCATCCAGTTCAGCGCGACCTCGTGGCCGTCATAGTGGTAGTAGCGCGCTTCGAAGCTGCGCTTGACTGCCCCGCGACGGGCTGCACGCATCTCGCTCCGCGTCTTTTCGAGATCGTCGGGATGGATGAACTCGGTCGCGCTGTGCCCGACCATGTCCTCGGGGCCGTAGCCGAGAATGGTCTTCACGCTCGGGCTGACCTGGACGAAATTGCCGTAGCCGTCGGTGACCAGGATCAGGTCCTGCGACGTCTCGAAGATGCGCTGGCGCTCCTCTGTTTCCCGGCGCAGCTTCTCTCGGGCCTGCTTTTCTTCGGTGATGTCGTGGGCAATTTTGGAGGCGCCGATGACCTCGCCGTCATCCGTCCGCAGCGGTGAGATGTTCAGGACGACGTCGAGGGGGCGGCCGTCTTTCCGGATGCGCACCGTCTCGTGTTGAGCGATCGACTCATTAGCGGCGATCCGGTTGAGGATGCCCCTGACCTCGCCCTTGCGATCCGGCGGCACGATGATGTCGATCGGCTTGCCGACGGCTTCGGCGGCGGAGTAGCCGAACAGATGCTCGGCGGCCTTGTTCCAGCCCGTGATGATGCCATCGAGCGACTTGGTGATGATGGCGTCATTGGATGACTCGACCACGGCGCCGTACAGGGCGAGGCGCTTGCCGAAATAGTCGCGTTCCGAGGCCGATTGCTGCCGCAGCTTTCCGACGAGGCCCACCGTACGCGCCTGGACGCGAACATTCTCGATCAGCAGAACCGCGAGCACGAAGGCCGCCGCGGCAAGGCCATAGAGGCGGCCGGCATAGAAGCCGAGATCGAAGCGCGCGACGTTGACGATCGCCGACAGCGCGATGTCGAACAGCCAGGCGCACATCACGACCATCAGCCAGACGTCGATCACCGTATGCGGCCTGCGGAACCAGAGGGAGACGAGGGCGGCAAAGCTCAGCGACCACACGAACGACACGACTCCGATCATGGTCGTCGTGTAGCGGCCCTCGCTGAGCAGGACCGGCAACAGATCGTGCTGCGCGGTGACGATCCATGCAAAAACCACGATCGCGGCGATGACGCCGAGCACGCTGGCACAAATCGCGCGGCCGGCCGTGCCGCTGATCTGGGGGCCGCCATCCTTATCCTTGAGCCAGGCGTAAGCCATCACGCACAGTGGAAAGCCGGCGTGCCAGATCATGTAGAGCCAGACCGTAGTCTGGCGGCCCCCGCCAAAAAGCCCGGCCGGTGCGAACAGTCCGGGAAAGGTGAGGGCATGAACCAGCGCCGCCGCCGCGGTGAAGAGATAGCCGCCCGCGAGCCACAGCAGCGCGCGGGTGCGCAAGATCACGAATTGCGACAGCAGCAGCACGGCCGTGACGATGTCGCTCACGGCGAGCGCGGATTGATAGGAGGCGACGAAGGCCGGAACATGCGGGAGCGGGGTCCCCGCGAAGGGCACGGCCGCCGCGAACAAGACAGAGGACACGCCGACAATCGTGAATGCTGCAGCGCGGTCGGTCGCAGTGGCCGGCATGGTCGAAAGAAAGGTGCTTCGGTCCATTATTGCAGACACGTCCACCTCGCGCAGGCCGGTCTTGGGCAAATCGGTTTTGAGCATTTCCGCAAGTCTCATTCGACCGGCACTCCGCTCATGGTAGCCGGTTCTTGGCGCGCATCGTGAACGGACGGCTGCGACTCAACCGAAAGTTACAGTTTACTTAATCCCGGGGGGAGCACAGAACAAAGATCGGGTAAGGTGCGCTTTACTGGACGGTGCCATTATGCAGGCCGCTACGGCGGGTTCCACGTAGGATCAGACGATTTTGCCGATATCGGGAGATGTTCCATGCCCCGCGTTCTCATCATCGACGATCAGAAGGACGTCCGTGCAATGGTCGCGATCGTGCTTCGGGTTCATCATTTCGAGGTGGTGGAAGCAGAAACCGGTGCGGCCGGGCTGAAGGCGTTCGCGGAAGGCTCCTTTGACGCGGCGATCGTGGACATCTTCCTCGGGGACACCAGCGGCATCGACGTGATCAACAGCCTGCGCGAGCGCGTGCCGGCCCTCCCCGTCATTGCGGTGTCCGGGATGACGACGTTCGATTTCATGGAGCAATCACCCCACCTTGGCAACGTGGCCTGCCTGCAAAAGCCGTTTCGGCCGAACGATCTGCTGCAAGCTCTGCGCAAGGCCCAGGCAGCGGTCGCCGGAGCCCTGCCCGAGGCCGTCTGATCCCGCCGCAAGAAGAAGCGCCCCGGGGGTAGCCGGGGCGCGGGGGTGTGTAGTGGCGGTCCAAAGCGGGCAGCGCGCTCAGGTGCCGCCGCCGGTGATCTCGGCGTAGCCGCCCTTGGCGTCCCACTTGTAGACGACGTAGTCGATCTGCTTGATGTCGCCCTTGGCGTCATACTCGATCGGGCCGATCACGGTGTCCCACTTGCCGGCCTTGATCGTCTCCATCACCTTCTTGGCGTCGGTGGTGCCGGCCTTCTTGGCCGCCTGCGACCACACCTGCATCGCCGCATAGGTGTAGAGGGTGTAGCCTTCGGGGTCGATGTTCTTGGCCTTGAAGGCCTCGACGATCTTCTTCGCCGTCGGCTTCTTGCGCGGGTCGGGGCCGAAGGTGAACAGCGTGCCCTCGCCGGCGGGACCGGTGATCGAGGCGTACTCCTTGTCGGCGAGCGCGTCGCCGGCCATCAGCACGGTCTTTAGGCCCTGGTCGCGCATCTGACGCAGGATCAGGCCGCTCTCCTGATGGTAGCCGCCGACAAAGACGAGGTCGATATTGTCGCGCTTCAGGCGGGAAACGATCGCGTTGAAGTCCTTGTCGCCCTTGTTGTAGGACTCGTACATCTTCTCGGTGATGCCGGCCTTGTTGAGCGCCTTCTTGGTCTCGTCGGCAAGACCCTTGCCGTAGGTGGTCTTGTCGTTGAGGATCGCGATGTTCTTGCCCTTGTAGTTCTTGGCGATGTACTGCGCCGCGATCAGGCCCTGCTGATCGTCACGGCCGCAGACGCGCGCCACGTTCCAGAGCTTGCGCTCGGTGAACAGCGGATTGGTCGAGGCCGGCGTGATCTGGAGTACGTTGCCGTCGGCATAGGCTTCGGACGCCGGGATCGACGACGACGAGCAATAATGCCCGGCCACGAACGGGATCTTCGCGCCGGCGATCTTCTCGGCGATCGAGCGCGCCTGCTTCGGGTCGCAGGCGTCGTCCTCGACGGAGAGCGCGAGCTTCTTGCCGTTGACGCCGCCGGCGGCATTGATGTCGGTCACAGCCATCTCGGCGCCGTTCTTCATCTGGCGGCCGAAGGCGGACTCGCCGCCGGTCATCGGGCCTGCGACTGCGACGGTGACATCCTGCGCGAATGCCGCGCTCGACAGCGCGAGCGATGCGCCGAATGCCAGACCGATGAGCTTCAGTGATTTCATGAGATACCTCGCGGGTGGTCGCCTGTGGAAGTTGCCGGGGCGTGCCCGGTTCAAACCGGCGCCATTCTTGAATGAATTCGAGGAGAAGTCACCGGCAAAATACGGGCATTTGCGGAAGATATGGCGCCACATTCGGCCGCATGCGCCGGGCCCGGAGCCTGCCGTCAGCCGTGGCGGCCACCTTCCAGATAGGCGGCGCGAATCTCGGGGCGCTGCAACAATTCGGTGCCGGTCCCTGCCAGCGTGATCAGGCCATTGACCATGACATAGCCGCGATGGGCGAGCTTGAGCGCATGGTTGGCGTTCTGCTCGACGATCAGGACGGTCAGGCCGTCCTGCCGGTTGAGGGTCCTGATGGCGTCGAAGATCTGCCGGGCGATCAGCGGTGCCAGTCCAAGCGAGGGCTCGTCGAGCAGGAGCAGACGGGGGCGGCTCATCAGCGCGCGGCCGATGGCCAGCATCTGCTGCTCGCCGCCGGAGAGAGTTCCGCCGCGCTGGCCGTAGCGTTCCTTCAGCCGCGGAAACAGCGCGAAGACGCGCTGCAGTGTCGCCTCGCGCTCAGCCTCCGTGCAGTCGGTGGCATCCGCCCCCATCTGGAGGTTTTCCGCCACGCTCATGCGCGGGAAGATGCGGCGGCCTTCCGGCGACTGTGCGATGCGCAGATGTGCGATCTCGTGGGTGGGCACGGTGGTGATGTCGCGGCCTTCGTACAGGATCTGTCCGGCGCGGGCCCGCGGCTTGCCGAAGATCGTCATCATCAACGTCGACTTGCCGGCGCCGTTGGCGCCGATCAGCGCCACGATCTCGCCGGCATTGATCTCGACGTCGACGCCCTTCAGCGCCTCGATCTTGCCGTAGGCGGCGCGAAGACCGCGGATCGCGAGCAGGGGCGACGTCACGTCCCGCTCTCCATCACGGCCACGGCCTCGTCCTCGTCCGCGCCGAGATAGGCGGCGATCACCTTGGGATCGTCGCGAACCTCCCGTGGCGTGCCTTCGGCGATCTTCACGCCATGATCCATCACCACGATGTGGTCGGAGATCTCCATCACCACCGACATGTCATGCTCGATCAAGAGGATCGAGGTGCCGAGCTCGTCCCGGATCGAGAGCAACAGCTCGCTCAGGGCCGCGCTCTCGCGTGCATTGAGGCCGGCCGCCGGCTCGTCAAGGCACAACAGCGCAGGCTCGGTGCACATGGCCCGGGCGATCTCGAGCCGGCGCTGGTCGCCATAGGCGAAATTGCCCGCGGCATCGTCGGCGCGGTCGAGCAGATTGACGCGCTTCAGCCAGTCGGTGGCAAGATCGATCGCGCGTTTCTCAGCTTCGCGGTAGGAGGGGGCCCCGACGAGGCCGAGGAAGGTGAAGCCGGAGGCGCGCAACAGCGCGTTGTGCTGCGCCACCATCAGGTTTTCCAGCGCGGTCATGCCGGGAAACAGGCGGATGTTCTGGAACGTGCGCGCCACCCTGGCCTGCTTGGCGATGCGAAAATCGTTGAGCCGCTCCAGCGCGACAACTTTGCCGTCGTCATGGCTCAGGCGAATGGTGCCGCCGGTCGGCTTGTAGAACCCGGTGATGCAGTTGAAGACCGTGGTCTTGCCGGCGCCGTTCGGCCCGATCAGCGCTGTGATCTTCTTTCGCTCGGCGGCGAACGAGAGGTCCTGCACGGCGACGATGCCGCCGAAGCGCATGGTGAGCCGCTCGACGCTGAGAATGGTGTCGCCGCTCATCCGTGCCCCTCCTTGACGAGGTCGGAGGAGATCGCTTTCGCCTTGGTCAGATACACGGTGGGCGCGCGGTGGCCGACCAGGCCGCGCGGCCGCCAGATCATGATCAGCACCATCGACATGCCGAACACCAGCATGCGGTAGTTCTCGAGGCCGCGGAACAGCTCGAAGCCGCCGATCATGGCGAGCGCGGCAAGCGCGACGCCGAGCTGCGAGCCCATGCCGCCGAGCACGACGATGGCGAGCACCAGCGCCGATTCCTGGAAGGTGAAGGATTCCGGGCTGATGAAGCCCTGGCGGGTGGCGAAGAAGGCACCGGCGAAACCGCCGAACATGGCGCCGGTCGCAAACGCCGTGAGCTTGGTGGTCGTGGTGTTGATTCCGAGCGCGCGGCAGGCGACCTCGTCCTCGCGCAGGGCTTCCCAGGCCCGGCCGATCGGCAGACGGCGCAAGCGGATCGTCACCCAATTGGTCAGCAGCGCAAGCGCCAGGATCAGGTAGAACAGGAAGACGATGCGGTGGGTCGCCGAATATTCGATGCCGAGCCTGGCGGCCAGCCCGTCATCGCTGTTGTCGAGCGGGATGCCGAAGAAGGAAGGACGCGGAATGCCGGAGACGCCGTTCGGGCCGCCCGTCAGATCCTGCCAGTTGATGATGACGAGCCGGATAATCTCGCCGAATGCGAGCGTCACGATGGCGAGATAGTCGCCGCGCAGGCGGAGCACGGGGAAGCCGAGCAGCACCCCCCAGAACGCGGCGAGAATGCCGGCGAGCGGCAGGCAGATCCAGAACGACCAGCCGAAATTGGTGGCGAGCAGTCCGTAGGAATAGGCGCCGACCGCATAGAAGGCGACGTAGCCGAGGTCGAGCAGGCCGGCGAGCCCGACCACGACGTTCAACCCCCAACCCAGCATCACGTAAGTGAGCACGAGGATCGCGAGGTCGAGGATGTAGCGCTGATTATAGAAGATGACGGGCACCAGCACCGTGAAGATCAGCAGCGCCGGCGCGACGTAGCGGCCGAGCAGGGACACGCCGCTTTGCACGGCCGGCGGCACCAGCTTCTCGGCGCCGGTCGGACCGATCCATTGCCGCAGCAGCTCGATCACGATCGAGCCGCCGAACACCGCGACGACGAGCGAGGCCAGCTCGCCGAATCGCGTCCAGTAGGTGAGCTGACCGTCCGAGCCCGCCTCGGTGCGGATGCCGACCATCAGTGAGAACAGCACCAGCGCGATGAGCGCGTTGACGAAGGCGGTCTTGAGGAGGGCGGAGATGCCCGTTGCAGGTTTGGCCGTATGGGTCGAGGGAGCTGTCACGCGGCGGTCCGTCAGACTTTTTCGACTTCGGGACGGCCGAGCAGGCCGGTCGGCATGAAGATCAGCACGACGATCAGGATCGAGAACGCCGCGACGTCCTTGTACTCGACCGAGAAATAGGCCGACCAGAACGTCTCGATCAGGCCGATCGCGAGGCCCCCGAGCATGGCGCCGGGCAGCGAGCCGATGCCGCCGAGCACGGCGGCGGTGAAGGCCTTGATGCCGGCGACGAAGCCCATGAAGAAATCGACCAGGCCGTAATAGAGCAGGTACATCAGGCCCGCGACTGCGGCCAGCGCGGCCCCGATCACGAAGGTCATGGAGATGGTGCGGTCGACATTGACGCCGAGCAGCGCCGCCATGGTCTGGTCCTGCTCGCAGGCGCGCATGTCGCGGCCGAGGCGGGTGCTCGACACCAGCCAGGTGAAGATCGCCAGCAGCACGATGGTGGTGACGACCACCATGATTTGGATGTTGGAGAGCTGGATCACGAAGCCGTCCGGGCTCTCGTGCAGCGTGTAGCCGCCGGTGATGAAAGGCGGGATCGGCTTGACGCGCGCGCCCTGCGCGACTTGCGAATAGTTGGTGAGCACGAAGGACATGCCGATCGCCGATAGCATCGGGGCGAGGCGGAAGGAATGGCGTAGCGGCCGGTACGCGATGCGCTCGATGGTCCAGCCATAGAGCGCGGTGATCGCCATCGAGACCAGCAGCACCACGAGCAGGATCAGCGGGATTGCGGTGAGTCCGAACGAGATCAGGATCAGGAAGGTGATCAGGGCGATGAAGCCGCCGATCATGAAGACGTCGCCGTGAGCGAAGTTGATCATGCCGACGATGCCGTAGACCATTGTGTAGCCGATCGCGATCAGGCCGTAGATGGAGCCGAGCACGAGGCCGTTGATGAGCTGCTGGGCGAAATAATCCATAAGCTGCCGTTACCCAAACTTGTCGCGGCTCAAAGGGAGCTCTTGCAGAGAGTTCTTGGGCCCCGGCAGCCCTTGAGCGTCATCTGGTTTTGTAACAGGACGGAACTGGCGGCTGCAACCGGCCTGACCTCGGCAATCCGGCTTGTACAGAGATCATTTCGCGCTTCGGTTCCCGCGTGCCGAGGAACCTGGTTCCCGGCAACCAAAATGGATGCCGCCCGTTGTCTCGTCTCTGACGTCCAACAAGGGAGTTCCCCGAATGACGAAGCAGCAGAACCAGAATCCGGATCAGCAGAGTCAGAACCCGGGCCAGCAGCGCCCAGGTCAGCAACCCGGGCAGCAGCAGGGCGGTGGTCAGAAACCCGGACAGCAGAACCAGGATCCGCGTCAGGGCGATCGGCCTGGCCAGCAGCAGGGCGGCCAGCGCGGCCAGGAATAGTAAGTTCGGGAGTCGAGGATCGAGGAGGCCCCGCCGCAAGGCGGGGCCTTTTTCTCTGCTTGGCGTCATTCCGGGGCGATGCAAAGCATCGAACCCGGAATCTCGAGATTGCGGGTTCGGCTCTCTAAGCCGCCCCGGAACCACAGAGCGAAATCCGGCCCAGTTAAGGTAAACAAACGGTTTAAATTGCCGCCACAGTCTGGTGCGAGTTAGCTCCGGCGAAGCCGCCGCCTTTCGAGGAGGGGCTCGGCGAACCAGGCGGGAAGCGGCATGTTTAGGAATTGGCGGATCGGTTCGGTCAACGGCGCGCTGCTGGCGGCCTACTTCATTCCGGTATGGATCCTCGTCGCTTTCAACATCATCGTCGCCCCTGTGCACGGCCTCTATGAACGGCCGAGCGTCGCGGTGGCGCTGTACCTGAGCGACCACCTGCAAATGGCAGGCATGGACACGGTGCGCGCGGCCTGGCTGCTCGCGCTGGGACGTCTCACAGTCGTTGCGTTCTTTGCGATCTATCTCGTGCTGCTCTGCATTCCGCGAACCCGCAGAAGCGGCGGCAGCGACGAGGCACTCGGCATTGCACTGGCAATCGGCAGCCTGATTTCGTTTGCCAGCATGGTGATGGCCTCGAAGGTCGGCGAGATGGCCGCGCTGCGGCTGCATGCCACCGAGCTGCTC
>NZ_JAEMSD010000097.1:10244-16729 GCF_016462955.1 Bradyrhizobium sp.
GTTCGGTGCCGCCGTCGTGGTCGTGATCGAGAGGCCGACGGCAGCGCCGAAGCCGGCCGAGAGCGCCGCGCCGCTAGCTCTCGAGCAGGCCGAGCTCCTGCACAATCGCTGAGGCTTCCTTGACAGCGTGGTTGGCGGCCGGCACGCCGCAATAGATCGCCTGCTGCAGCAGGATCTCCTTGATGTCATCAGGTGTGAAGCCGCCTTCGGCCAGCGCCGCGCGCACATGCAGGCGGAATTCGTCCCATTGCCCGAGCGCGACCATTGTGCCGATCACCAGCACCCGGCGCGTGCGCTCGTCGAAATGCGGCCGCGTCCAGATCTCGCCCCAGGCATAGCGTGTGATCAGATCCTGGAAGTCGGTGTTGAAGGCATTGCGGTTCGCGATCGACTTGTCGACCCACGCATTGCCCAGCACCTTGCGGCGCACGTTCATGCCGGCATCGCGGCGCTTCTGGTCGTCCATGGAGTTTCTCCGGATCAGTCATTCCGGGGCGATGCAAAGCATCGAACCAGGAATCTCGAGATTCCGGGCTCGCCTCTCCGAGCCGCCCCGGAATGACGGTGATTAACAGTTAGCGCTGCGTCAGAAATCCCACCACCGCATCGGTGAACGCGTGCGGCTGCTCGACATTGGAAATGTGTGCGGCGTCGATGATGGTCATGCTCGCGCCGGGAATGTTGGAGCGGATTAGCTCGGCGGCCGAGATCGGCGTCGCCACGTCGTGGCGGCCGGCGATCACCAGCGTCGGGCTCTTGATCTTGGGCAGCAGCGCGCGCTGGTCGAGCGTCGACAGCGCCTCGCAGCAGGCAAGATAACCCTCGACAGGGGAAGCAAGCAGCATCGACTTCATCTTCGCGGCGATCGCAGGCTCGCGCTCGCGGAAGTCCTGTGTCAGCCAGCCCGCGATCACGGCATCGGCGACGGCGGCGATGCCGCCCTCCTTCACTGCCTTGATGCGATTGTGCCAGTTTGTCGGATCAGGGTAGTAGCAGGACGTGTTGGCGAGGATGAGCTTGCCCATGCGCTCGGGCGCATTGGCGCCAAGCCATTGCCCGACCATGCCGCCCATCGACAGGCCGCACCAATGCACCTTCTCGATGTTGAGGTCGTCGAGGATCGCCAGCACGTCGCGGCCGAAGCGTTCCATCGAGTAAGGACCCGGCGGAACGTTGGACTTGCCGTGGCCGCGGCGATCGTAGCGGATGACGCGGAACAGCTGCGTCAGCGCCTTCATCTGCGGCTCCCACATCTGCAGCGTGCAGCCGAGCGAGTTGGAGAGCATCAAGGTCGGGCCGCCGTCGCGGCCCTCGACGGAGACGTTGAGCAGGCAACCGTCGGCATCGATCATGGGCATGGCATGCTCCTCGTCATGCGCGGGCTTGACCCGCGCATCCATCTTAAAAAGTGAATCTATCCAGGATGATGGATTGCCGGGTCAAGCCCGGCAATGACATCAGGAGAGATCCAGTGAATCCAGCAGCCGGTCGATGAGGGCTTGGGAAGCCCCTTGATAGGCCATCGGCTCGAACAATGCCGCAATTTTTTCCGGGGAGAGGTGCGCATTGACCTGCGGATCGGACGACAGCACCTCGCGCAGATGTTTCCTCTCGGCGACCGCGCGCTTGCTGGCGGCCTCGACCAGGTGATGCGCGTCGCTCTTGCCGATCCTGTCAGCCAGCGCGAAGGTGACCGCTTCGGCCATGATCAGCCCTTGCGTCGCATCGAGGTTGCGGAGCATGCGCGCTGCATCGACCTCGAGGCCCTCGGCAATGTCGACGATGGCGGCAAGTGCCCCGGAGGTGACCAGCATCAGTTGCGGTAGCGTCGGCCATTCGGCGTGCCAGGGTCCGGCGCTGCGCTCATGGTCCTGCACCTGGGCGGCGAAGATCGTGGCGGCGAGCTGCGGCGCCATGGTGGCGGCGCCGAGCGCGCTCGCGGCCGCGACCGGGTTGCGCTTGTGCGGCATGGTCGATGAGCCGCCGCGGCCTTCGCCCGCGGGCTCGAACGCCTCGGCGACGTCGGTCTGCATCAGCAGCGAGACGTCGCGTGCGATCTTGCCGCAGCTGCCGGCAAGAATGGCGAAGCAGGATGCAGCCTCGGCGATGCGGTCGCGATGGGTGTGCCAGGGCGCCTCGGGCAGCGGCAGATCGAGCTCCTGCGCCAGCCGTTCGGCCACCGCGAGCCCCTTGTCGCCGAGCGCGGCGAGTGTGCCGGCGGCACCGCCGAATTGCAGCGCGAGACCCTCGCGCGCGAGCCGCCGCAGGCGGCAGCGGGCGCGGGCGAGGCTCGCGGCATATTCCGCCGCCTTCAGCCCGAACGGCATCGGCAGCGCGTGCTGGAGCCAGGTCCGCGCCACCATCGCGGTGTTGCGATGGCTGCGCGCCAGTGCGGCGAAGCCCTTGATGGCGCGGCTGAGGTCGACATCCAATGCATCAATGCCGGCGCGAAGCGTCAGCATGGTCGCGCTGTCGATGACGTCCTGGCTGGTCGCGCCCCAATGCACGTAGCGCGCAGCCTCCGCGTCGGCCTTGCCGACATTGGCGGTCAGCATCTTGACCAGGGGAATCGCGAGATTGCCCGATCGCGTCGCGGCCTCGGCCAGTGCGGCCATGTCGAAGGAGTCGGCCTTGCACGCGGCTTGGATCGGGCCGACGGCGGATGCCGGAATCACAGCCGTGGCGGCCTCGGCGCGCGCCAAGGCTGCCTCGAAATCGAGCATGTTCTGCAGGGTAGACCGGTCGTCGCAGACCGCGCGCATGGCTGGGCTCGACAGCATCGGCGCGAGCAGGGGGGAGAGGGATGTGCTCATGTTGCACGCGACCTAATCACCACGGCCCGGCTGTGCCAATCCCCAACCGCCGACACATGTCTTTTTGCAGTTGCGAATATGCATGGCACGTCCTGGCCCGCCCTTTCCTTTGTCGCGTCCCTGCGTTACTTGATCAGCACTATAGTTGCGGAATCCGGGAGAGACCTCATGGCCATGACGATGAACGGCGAAGTCCAGCTTGCGGCGCCGCGCGAGGCCGTGTGGGACAAGCTCAACGACCCCGAGGTGCTGAAGGCCTGCATCCCCGGCTGCGAGGAGCTGGAGAAGACGGACGACGGCGGCTTTCGCGCGACGGCGAAGATGAAAGTCGGCCCGGTCTCCGCGCGCTTCAAGGGCAAGGTCACGCTGTCCGATCTCGACCCGCCGAACGGCTACAAGATCTCCGGTGAGGGCGAGGGCGGGGTGGCCGGATTCGCCAAGGGCGGAGCGGTGGTCAAGCTCGCGGAGAAGGACGGCGGCACGCTGCTGTCCTACGACGTCGAGGCGCAGATCGGCGGCAAGTTGGCGCAGCTCGGCCAGCGCCTCATCAATGGCGCCGCCAAGAAGCTGGCCGACGAATTTTTCGCGAACTTTGCCAAGGCGGTACAAGGCTGAAACCTATCGCCTTTCGGCATGGCGGCTTGCGTCCGGGGTGATGTTGCCCCAGGGGACAATGGCCCATATGATGGGCTGGAATAATTATAAGAACCGCTTCGACGGGACCCGTCGGGGCGCTGATAGAGAGTGCTTATGGCAAAAATCTCCCTCATCGTGAACGGCAATCCTGTGACGGCCAATGTCGATCCCCGCACGCTCCTGGTGCAGTTCTTGCGCGAGAATCTGCGGCTGACCGGCACCCATGTCGGCTGCGACACCTCGCAGTGCGGCGCCTGCGTCGTGCATCTCGACGGCAAGGCCGTGAAGTCCTGCACCACGCTTGCCGTGATGGCCGACGGCCACGAGGTCAAGACGATCGAGGGGCTGGCCGCCGACGGCGCGCCGCTGCATCCGATGCAGGAAGCCTTCCGTGAGCACCATGGCCTGCAGTGCGGCTTCTGCACGCCCGGCATGATCATGACCGCGATCGACATCGTGCATCGCAAGGGGCACGAGCTCGACGACCACACGATTCGCGAGGAGCTGGAAGGCAATCTCTGCCGCTGCACCGGCTATCAGAACATCGTCGCCTCGATCTCCGCCGGCGCCAAGGCGATGGCGAAATCCGACCTCGCGTAACGCGAATCCCGCGATCAGGACATTCAGATGTACGAATTCAAATATCATCGCCCTGGGACGGTTCGCCAGGCGGCCAACCTCCTGGTGAAGAACGAGGACGCTAAGCTGGTCGCCGGCGGCCACACGCTGATTCCGGTCATGAAGCAGCGCCTCGCCAGCCCCCCGCATCTGGTCGACCTCTCCCATATCGAGGGGCTCAACGCGATCGAGATGAAGGGGCGCTCGCTGGTGATCGGCGCCACCGCGAAGCACGCCGAGGTCGCGAGCTCGGCGATCGTCGGCGAGGCGATCCCGGCGCTGGCGAATCTCGCGAGCCAGATCGGCGATCCCGCCGTGCGTCACAAGGGCACGATCGGCGGCTCGCTCGCCAACAACGATCCGACCGCGGACTATCCGGCCGCGGTGCTTGCGCTTGGCGCCACCATCGTCACCAACAAGCGCCGTCTCAAGGCGGAAGAGTTCTTCCAGGGCCTGTTCACGACCGCGCTCGAAGCCGACGAGATCATCACCAAGGTGATGTTCCCGCTGCCGAAGAAAGCCGCCTACATCAAGTTCCGCAACCAGGCTTCGCGCTACGCGCTGGTCGGCGTGTTCGTGGCGCGGCGTCCGTCGGACGTGCGCGTTGCCGTTACCGGTGCCGGCTCCGAAGGCGTGTTTCGCGTCACTGCATTCGAGGAGGCCCTCAAGAAGCGCTTCGCCTCGAAGGCGCTGGAGGGCATCACCGTGCCGGCAGAAGGCCTCAATAGCGATATCCATGGCAGCGCCGAATACCGCGCGCACCTCATCGGTGTGCTGACGCGGCGCGCCGTCGACGCCGCCAATGCCAAGGAATGAGCTGAGCTCATTCCTCGATCCAAACCTGTCCCTGGCGAGGGCGTAGCGAGACTGGCTTCCTTATGACTTCAGCGACCAGTTCTTCCGGTGCTTTGCCGGCATCGGTCGATGCGATGCTCGAACTCCTGACATCGCGCGGCTATCTCGCCGAACGGTCGCTGGCGACTGTGACCTATCTGTCGCTGCGCATGGGCCGGCCGCTGTTTCTGGAAGGCGAAGCCGGCGTCGGCAAGACCGAGATCGCAAAGGTGCTCTCGGCAGCGCTGGGGCGAAAGCTGATCCGCCTTCAGTGCTATGAGGGCCTCGACGTCTCCTCGGCGGTCTACGAGTGGAATAGCGCGGCACAGATGATCGCGATCCGGATGGCGGAAGCGGCCGGTGACACCGACCGCGACCAGCTCTCGAGCGACATCTTCGCCGACCGCTACATGATCAAGCGGCCGCTGCTGCAGGCGCTGGAGCCCGATGTCGCCGGCCCGCCGGTGCTGCTGATCGACGAGCTCGACCGCGCCGACGAGGCGTTCGAGGCTTACCTGCTCGAAATCCTCAGTGACTTCCAGGTGACCATCCCCGAATTCGGCACCGTGAAGGCGCCGCACCCGCCGATCGTCATCATCACCTCCAACCGCACCCGCGAGATCCACGACGCCCTGAAGCGGCGCTGCCTCTATCACTGGGTCGATTATCCCGCCGCCGAGCGCGAGCTTGCGATCGTCAAGACGCGCGTGCCCGGCATCTCCGCGAAGCTGTCGCAGCAGGTGGTGCGCTTCGTCCAGGCGCTGCGCAACCAGGACTTCTACAAGTCGCCCGGTGTCGCCGAGACCATCGACTGGGCCACCGCGTTGTCGGAGCTCGATGCCCGCTCGCTGACCCCGCAAGTGGTCGGTGACACGCTGGGCGCGCTGCTCAAATACCAGGACGACATCACCCGTATGCAGGGCGATACCTTGCAGAAGGTGCTGAAGGAAGCGACGAGCGAGAATTGACGCGCGTCAATTGAGCTCGTCATTCCGGGGCGCGCGTCGCGCGAACCCGGAATCCATTGGGCCGCAGAGTTGGTGGATAAATGGATTCCGGGCTCGATGCTGCGCATCGCCCCGGAATGACGAGGGGATGGATACGGACCATGGCCATCAACCACCTTTCCCCTGACAAGACCGAGCAGTTCGCCGACAACATCGTCGGCTTCGCTCGCGCGCTGCGCTCCGCCGGGATGCCGGTCGGGCCGGGCGCCGTGATCGATGCCATGAGCGCGCTCCAGGTGATCGACATCGGCAACCGCGCCGACGTCTTCACGACGTTGGAGGCGATCTTCGTCAAGCGGCATGAACATGCGCTGATCTTCAAGCAGGCCTTCAACCTGTTCTTCCGCGCCTCGGAGGAGTGGAAGCACATGCTCGATTCCGTGCCCCTGCCGGAGGAGGCCAGGAAAAAGCCCCAGGCGGGCGCCCGTCGCGTCCAGGAGGCGATGTCGCAGCCGCGCATGACCGAGACGCAGCAGCGCCAGGAGCAGGATCTGCGCCTGTCGGTCTCCGACAAGGAGATCCTCCAGAAGAAGGATTTTGCGCAGATGAGCGCGGCCGAGATCGCCGAGGCGCTCCG
>NZ_JAEMSD010000535.1 GCF_016462955.1 Bradyrhizobium sp.
CCCTTATAGCCCAAGATGGAGCCCAGCGCCGCATCTGGGTCAAGAACGGGACTTCGAAGCCGCCGCCGGCTCACCGTCATGCCGAATCGTGTCTCGGCCGGCCGTTTCTTAAGAGTGCAATAACCGTATCCTGCATTGACCAAAATTCGTGCGCGCGAGGCAGGAGTATTCGCGGCTCGCATGCAATCGCGCGCGATTCGGGAACTGATTCAATCGCGCGCGCAATTTTGCGCCGGATCGATCGCTGATTGCGGCGCCGGACCCGGTCCGAGCACGCCCGCCGCCATGAGCCGCGGCGCGCAAACAGGCACGCAGGCTGCGCCTCGCGCGAAACGCCCCGGGCAAGATTACTTTTTTTTCAGACACTTGCCCCAAAGCTGGCGGCCGCAAGCGCGACTGGGACGAGTGAAGTTGAGTTTGGAGTCTCGAAAAGCAAAAAAGCGAAAGCATGGCGTGCTCGCCCGCGCCGGCCGGAAAGCGCGCAAGCGGCGCTTCGCGCGCGCGCGTGCCCTCTCCGGGCGCGACGAAGTCCTGCGCAGCCGCGCCGAGGCGGAAGCCGCGATCGCCAACGCGCACAGATCCCACGAACGCCTGCGCCAGGCCATCGATATCCTGCCGCAGGGCATCGTGTTTCTCGATGCCGAAGGCCGCTACGTCCTCTGGAACAAGAAATACGCCGAGATCTACAGCAAGACCGCCGACCTGTTCGAGGAAGGTGCCCGCCTCGAAGACACGCTGCGCATCGGCGTCGCCCGCGGCGACTATCCCGAGGCGGCCGGTCACGAGGACGAGTGGATCGCCGAGCGGCTGCGAAAGCTCTATCAGCCCGGCGCGCGGCACGAGCAGACGCTGTCGGACGGCCGCGTCATCCTGATCGACGAGCGCCTGACCGACGACGGCGGCGTCGTCGGCCTGCGCGTCGACATCACCGAATTGAAGCAGCGCGAGGCCTCGTTCCGCCTGCTGTTCGACGGCAACCCCGTGCCCATGATCGTCTGCGCGCTGGACGACGAGCACATCATCGCCGTGAATGACGCCGCGGTCGCGCATTACGGCTACAGCCGCTCCGAGTTCGAGCGGCTGAAGATCCGCTCCTTGCAGGCCTTCGACAGCGAGCCGCCCTGGATCGCCGACGCGGACGGCGAGGAACAGGCCGGCCGCACCTGGAAGCACGTCAAGGCCGACGGCGCGCTGATCGACCTTGCGATCTATTCCCGCGAACTGACCTATGCCGAGCGGCCCGCGGTTCTCCTCGCGCTGATGGACATCACCGAGCGCAAGCGCGCCGAGGCGCGGCTCGCCTTCATGGCCCAGCATGATGCCCTGACCGGCCTGCCCAACCGCAGTCTGCTGCGGCAGCAGATGGACGAGATGCTGCTGCATACGCGGCGCAGCACCGACAAGGTCGCGCTGCTGATCCTCGGGCTCGACAATTTCAAGGCGGTCAACGACACGCTGGGGCATGCGGTCGGCGACAAGCTCCTGCGCGGCGTCGCCAAGCGGCTGCGCTCCACCTTGCGCGAGGAGGACGCGCTGGCGCGACTCAATTCCGACGAGTTCGCGATCATCCAGAGCGGGCTGGCGC
The DNA here is from genome assembly GCF_016462955.1 of Bradyrhizobium sp. Lineage (GTDB taxonomy): Bacteria > Pseudomonadota > Alphaproteobacteria > Rhizobiales > Xanthobacteraceae > Bradyrhizobium. The sequence goes on from NZ_JAEMSD010000535.1 coordinate 1,586, forward strand.
GCCCCGAGGACGCGGTGATGCTGGCAAAGCGGCTGCTCGAGGCCATCGCCGATCCCTATCTGCTCGACGGCCATTCCGTGGTGATCGGCGCCTCGATCGGGATCGCGATGGCGCCGGGGGACGGCGATGATTCCGAGAAGCTGCTCAAGAGCGCCGACATGGCGCTGTCGCGCGCCAAGCTGGATGCCCGCGGCAGCTTCGCCTTTTTCGAGGCTGCGCTCGACGCCAAGGCGCAGAGCCGGCGCAAGATCGAGGTCGAGCTGCGCGAGGCGATCCAGAACGACGTGCTTCGCCCCTATTACCAGCCGCTGATCGACCTCTCGAGCGGCCGCATCACCGGCTTCGAGGCGCTGGTGCGCTGGCCGCATGCCGAGCGCGGCATGGTCTCGCCGGCCGAGTTCATCCCTGTCGCCGAGGAGACCGGCCTGATCAATCCGCTTGGCGGGCAGATGCTGCGCCGGGCCTGCCTGGATGCCGCGGCCTGGCCCGACGACGTTCGGGTCGCCGTCAACCTGTCGCCGCTCCAGTTCCGCAGCGGCAATCTGCTCTCGGTGGTGACGGACGCGCTGAAGCATTCCGGCCTGCCGCCGCGCCGGCTCGAGCTCGAGATCACCGAGACGCTGCTGCTAGAGAAGAGCGCGCAGGTGCTGGCGACGCTGCACGCGTTGCGCGCGCTCGGGGTGCGCATCTCCATGGACGATTTCGGCACCGGCTATTCCAGCCTCAGCTATCTGCGCAGCTTTCCCTTCGACAAGATCAAGATCGACCAGTCCTTCGTGCGCGATCTCGCCGCCAATCGCGAGGCCCAGGCGATCATCCGTTCCATCGTCAGCCTCGGCAAGGGCCTTGGCGTGACCATCACCGCCGAAGGCGTCGAGACCGAGGCCGAGCTGAGCTGCCTTCGCGCCGAGGGCTGCCATGAGGGCCAGGGCTTTCTGTTCAGCAAGGCCCGGCCCCATGCGGAGATCGTCAGCCTGCTGGCGGCGCAGCGCGGCATCGACGGCGACGAGGACGCCGCGCTGGTGGCGTGAGCACGCAATGCGCGCACCGGGGTGCAGCGCGCTTTCGCCTCGCTCCTAAGGAAGGACGTGGAAAGATTTCACGCTGCCCGCAGTCCGGCCAGAAACGTATCCACGCTTCGGATCAGCGCCGAGGCATGTTGCCCCAGCTCACCCGTTGCAACCATGACGTCGCCGGCCAGCGCGCGGGACTGGTCGGCGGACTGGCTGGCGCCGGCGACATTGGCCGAGACGTCCGTGGTGCCGGCCGAGGCCTGCTGCACGCTCTGGGCGATCTCCCGCGTTGCCGATCCCTGTTCCTCGACCGCGGAGGCGATCGTATTGGCGATGCCGCTGATCTCCCGGATGGTGTCGCTGATGCCGGAGATTGCGGTGACGCAATTTCCGGTCGCGGCCTGGATTGCCGTGACCTGGCTCGCGATCTCGTCGGTCGCCTTCGCGGTCTGGCTCGCCAGCTCCTTCACTTCGGCGGCGACCACGGCAAAGCCGCGGCCGGCTTCGCCCGCGCGGGCGGCCTCGATCGTGGCGTTGAGCGCGAGCAGGTTGGTCTGGCTGGCGATTTCGCTGATCAGCTTCAGCACGTCGCCGATGCGCTCGGCGGCGGTGGCAAGGCTCGTAACCATCTCGGTCGTCTCCGCGGCCTTGCGGACGGCGCCGCTCGCAACTTCGCTGGAATGGGTGACCTGACGGCCGATTTCGTTGACGGATGAGGCCAGCTCCTCCGTCGCGGCCGCGACGGCGTTGACGCTGGCCGAGGCTTCCTCGGAGGCTGTCGCTGCGGCGGAAGCGCGCTGCGAGGTACCGTTGACGCTGGTGGTGATCTCGCCGGCAACGCTCTGCATGCCCTCGGTCGCCTTTGCCACCGCGGCAACCACGCCCTTGACGTCGGCCTCGAAGCGGTCGGCCATCTGGCGCTGGAGCGTCTGTTTCTCGACCTCGGACCTGACCCTGTCCGCTTCCTGTGCTTCGCGCAGAGCGTCCGCCTCCAGCATGTTGCGGCGGAAAACGTCCACCGCCTTGGCCATGGTGCCGAGTTCGTCCCTGCGTTCGCTTCCGGGAATGGTGACGCTGGTGTCGCCGCTGGACAGCCGGTTCATGACCGCGGTGATCGCGGTGAGCGGCCGCGACAGGCCGCGCCCGAGCAGCAGCGCCAGCATGATCGTGACGGCAAGGATCGCAGCCGTACCGAGGATCAGGTTGCGCTCGGCCGTGGCGAAGGCGGCCTCATATTCGCTCGTATCCTTGATGATCTCGAGCACGCCGACCGGCGCTCCCGCGTAGTTCTTGATCGGTCCGGCATAGACCTCGACCGGATGACCGTCGAGTTTGGCCTCATGCCGGACCGCCGAACCGTCGACTGCGTTCTTCAGCTGATCCGGCGTGGTGACGACCGTGTTGCCAAACGTTGACGACAGCTTGTTCAGGTTCTTGCCGTCGAGCGAGTAGACCGCGAGGTCGATGCCAAAGCGCTTCTTGGCCCGGTCGACGAACTCCTTGCCGAAGGCGGCGCCGATATCAACGTTGGCGAAGCTTTTGCCGTCTCGCATGATCGGTGTCATGCCGAAGATGCCGAGCGCCTCGCGCCCCGGCTCGACGCCGACGATCTGTCGGCCGCCCTTGATCGCCTCGACCACGGTCTCGCGGCGCGCCGAGACGTCATCGCCGAACACCTTGGGCGCATGCACCCGGTAGAATGCGACAGCAGGCGGAACCTGAAAGGTGATGAGCGGGATACCCTGCGCCTTCAGCGATTTGTTGGCTTCGCCGAGCAGTGCGGCCAGGCTGTCCCGGTCGCCCTTCGCTATCGCATCGCCGACCGGCGGCAGCGCCGCGAT
>NZ_JAEMSD010000098.1:0-16158 GCF_016462955.1 Bradyrhizobium sp.
GTGCGTGCACCTGGTCGGCCTTGTAGTTGCCGGTCAGCGTGTACATCACGATGTTGGCGCCGGCGCGGTAGGCGAATTCGCGCTGGCGGGGGTCGCCGCCGGTCACCGGCAGCATGGCCTGGCCGTCGGGCCGCACCGCCCAGGCACCGGCGAGGTCGTTCGAGGTGATGATGATCGGCGAGACGCCGTCGCCGCCGCGCGCCGGCCGCTGCGCGCTGTCATCGTCCTCTTCGCGCGGCAGGGTCTCGACCCAGGTCTGGCCGGCGGTGAAGCGTCCGGGGAAGTCGCGCAGCAGATAGAAGGTCTTGGTCAGAACGTGCTCGCGCGGCACCGGCTCGAGCTCGGGTACGTCGAGCGACGACAGGATATCGCGCAGCGTCTGCATGCCCGGGGTCTGCGAGGCTCCGTTCGCGCCGGGCGGGGCTTCGATCGCGTCGCGGGTGTCGAACAGCACGGTGCCGCCCTGCTTCATGTAGGCGTCGATCTTGTTGATGGCGTCCGGCGGCGGCTTCGGCGCGCCCGGCACGATCGGCCAGTAGATCAGCGGGAAGAAGGCGAGCTCGTCGCGCGCGGGATCGATGCCGACGGGATCGCCGGCCTCGAGCGCCGTGCGCTGGGCCAGGAACAGCGTCAGCCCGTTCAGCCCCGCCTTGACGATGGAATCGACGTCGGCATTGCCGGTGACGACATACGCGAGCCGGGTCTGCGACACCGCCTTCATTGCGAACTCGTCGGATGCGCTATCGGCACGCGTGGGCATGGGCGATAGCGCGGCAAATCCCGCGAGCAAAGCGAGCAGGATCATGGCGGGCGCGGCGCGGCGGCGCAGCAGCGCGGCAATCCCGCCGCCGAGCACCGCGACGATGATGGCGTCGACCAGGAACAGCGCGAGCGCCGTCGACAGCAGCCAGCCGCGCAGGTCGCGCGGTTCGGCATTGGTGTAGGTGGCGTGCCGGGCGCGCAGGCCCGCGGTGTCCAGGGCCGCGATGCGGTCGGCGGGGGCGAGCGTGTTCACGGCGAGAGGTCCTTCTGCCGGACCATAGAAGCCGGGCGGATGATCCGACGTGGCGCGGTCGCGGTAATCCGCAGGAAGCGGCTTTGCGGTGGCCGGCGGCGGGCCGAAGGCGCCAAAACCGTCCATGATTTGCAGCGGCGCCACCGTTTCAGTGGTCGCTTCGCCGGCGACCCCGGCACCGGGCTTCGACGTGTAGCCGGACATGTCGACCACCCGCCGGAGCATTTCGACGAAGGTGCCCGACATCGGCAGGTCCGACCAGCGCATGTCGGCGCTGACATGGAACAAGCTGACGAGACCCTTGCCGCGATGTTCGCCGGTCACGAGCGGCGTGCCGTCTTCCAGCGAGGCCCAGCTCTTGGTGGCGAGCACGGCGTCGGGCTCGGCGAGCACCTGCCGGCTCACGGTGACGTCCCTGGGGACCGCGACGCCGGCGAACGGGCCGTCAGCCGCGAAGGAGGCCAGATGCTGCGGCTTCTCCCAGGTCAGGCTGCCGCCGAGCGTGCGGCCGCCCTTGCGCAGCTTGACCGGCACGAGGTCGTCCTCGGCCTGGGCCAGCCTTGGACCTGCGAACCGCACCAGCACGCCGCCCTGGTCGACCCAGGCATTGAGGCGCTCACGGACCTCGGGTGCAATCGTGCCGACATCGGCGAGGATGATCATCGGCAGCTTCTGGTCCAGGAACTGCGTGATGCCCTGCTGCGGCGAGCCCTTGTCGGGCAGCCGCACGTCGGCGAACGGCGCCAGCGCGCGGGTGAGATAGAAGGTCGGCGCCAGCAGCGGCTGCGCGGTTTCGCTGGTCGAGCCCGAGACGATGCCGATGGCGCGGCGGCGCCAGCGCTTGTCGAGCAGTTGCACCGCGCCGGCTGAGCGCTCGCCCGAGATCTCGAGCCGGGTGATGTCGTTGCGCAGTTCGACCGGCAGGTCGAAAGAAGCTTCGGTCTCCTTGTCCTGGGGCCCGAACGAATAGCGGGCTTCGCCGATCGGCGAGGCCTTCTGGTCGAGCGCCCGCACGGTGCCGGCCGCGATACCGCTGTCGGCGCGCAGCACCTTCACCGTCATCTTCGCCGCGGCGTTCTCGGCCGCGACCAGCGCCAGCGGCGAGGAGGTGCCGCCGTCGAACACGGTCAGGCTGCGATCGCCGATGGTCTTGCCGAGGCCTGCCACGAAATCCTCGCCACGGCCGGTGTCGACGCCGTCGGACAGCCAGGCGATCTCGCAGTCGCCGGTGAGCTTGAGAAAACGGTCGACCGCAGCCAGCGTCTCGACGCGGTCGATCGAATAGGCTTTTGGCGCGAGCTGGCGGACCGCGACGCGCGCTGCGCCCGCCGGCATCAGGGTGATGTCGCGGTTCGGCTCGGACAGCGGCACCAGCGCGATGGCGCGGCCCTCGTTGTCGGCATTGGCGATCAGCTCGTCCGCGGTCCTGATCCTGACGTCCCAGTGCGAGGCCGCGCTCCAGCCGTCGTCGAACATGATCATCAGCGGCGCCTTGCTGCCGGCAAGGCCCGTCTGCGGATTCCAGATCGGGCCGGCGGCCGCGAAGATCACCAGCGCGGCGGCGAGCAGGCGGAGCGCGGTCAGCCACCACGGCGTCCGCGACGGCGTCTCTTCGCGCGGCGTGATGTCGAACAGCAGCCGTGTCGGCGGAAACTCGATGCGGCGCGGCCGCGGCGGCGTCACGCGCAGGAGCCACCACAGCACCGGCAGGCTGACGAGGCCGATCAGGAGCAACGGTTGGGTGAAGGCGAGCGGCAATCCCATCATGCGGCCGGCCCCGCCTTGATTGTCGTGGTGCGGGCGCCCGACTTGCTCACCTGCATGCCGGCATGGAGAAACAGCAACAGCTCAGCGGCCGAGCGGTCGGTGGCGTGGGTCGTGAACAGCCAGTCGAGCTTGCCCGTCTCGGCGCGGATCTGGTCGCGGTGCAGGGCGAGGCGCGCGGTGTAGTCCTGCGCCCAGCTCTCGGCGCGGCCGGAGGTGATGACGCCGAAGCCTTCCGGCTCGACGAACTCGACCCGTCCGGAATAGGGGAAGGACTCTTCGGCGGGGTCGACGACCTGCACCAGCGCGCCATGCGCGCCGGAACTGGAAAGCCCAGCCAGGGTCGTCCTGATCTCGGAGATCGGCGACCAGAAATCCGACAGCACGATGATCTCGGCCAGCGCCGCCGGAACGAAGGAGGGCGGCAGGCTCAGCCGGTCGGCATCGTCATGCAGCATCGCCTGCGCCATCCGGTCGACCACGCTGCGGCTCGCGGTCGGCGCCATCAGGCCTGGGATGCCGACGCGTTCGCCGCCGGCGACGAGCAGCTCGGCGAGCGCAAAGGCGACGATCAGCGTCCGTTCGAGCTTGGACTCGCGCGCGGTCTTGGAGGCGAACGCCATCGAGGGCGAACGGTCCGGCCAGATCCAGACCGTGTGCGAGGCCTCCCATTCGAGCTCGCGGACATAGAGATGGTCGTCGCGCGCCGAGCGGCGCCAGTCGACGTTCTGCGACGGCTCGCCCGAGACGAAGCGGCGGTACTGCCAAAAATTCTCGCCGGAGCCGGCGCGGCGCCGTCCGTGCAGACCGTGGATGACGTTGGCGGCGATGCGGCGGGCCTCGAGCACCAGGCGCGGCAGCGAAGCGGCGAGCGTGCGGCTTTCGCCATCGGCACGTCGGATCGCCAGTGTCTCCTTCGCCGCGTGCCCGTTCTCTGCTGCCATCAACCGATCCGTGCCTTCAATTGCCGGATCACGTCCGGAATGGTGCGGCCTTCGGCGCGCGCCTGGAACGTCAGCGCCATGCGGTGCTTCAGCACGGGTTCGGCGAGGTCGAGCACATCGTCGATCGAGGGCGCGAGGCGCCCGTCGATCAGCGCACGTGCGCGCACCGCCAGCATCAAGGACTGGCTCGCGCGCGGACCGGGACCCCAGGCAATGAACTTGCCGGCTTCGCCGGCGTCAGGTCCCGGGCGGGCCGAACGCACCAGCGACAGGATCGCCTCCACGACGGAATCGCCGACCGGCAGGCGGCGGATCAACCGCTGCGCGGTGATCAGCGCGTCGGGCGTCATCGCGCCCCTCGCCAGCGTTTCCTCGGCGCCTGTGGTCTCGAACAGGATACGGCGCTCGGCGTCGCGGTCGGGATAGTCGACGTCGATCTCCATCAGGAAGCGGTCGAGCTGCGCTTCCGGGAGCGGATAGGTGCCTTCCTGCTCCAGCGGGTTCTGCGTCGCGAGCACGTGGAACGGTTTCGGCAGGTCGTGGCGCGCGCCGGCGACGGTGATGTGCTGCTCCTGCATCGCCTGCAACAACGCCGACTGGGTGCGCGGCGAGGCGCGGTTGATCTCGTCGGCCATCAAGAGCTGCGCGAACACTGGACCCGAGATGAAGCGGAAGGCGCGCTTGCCCGTGGTGCTCTCGTCCAGTACCTCGGCGCCGAGGATGTCCGAGGGCATCAGATCGGGCGTGAACTGGATGCGCTTGGCATCGAGGCCGAGCGTGACGCCGAGCGTCTCGACCAGCTTGGTCTTGGCAAGGCCGGGCACGCCGATCAGGAGCGCATGGCCGCCGGAGAGGATGGTGACGAGCGTGTTCTCGATGACGCGATCCTGGCCGAAGATCACGGAGGCGATCGCGTCCTTGGCCGCGCGAACCTGGCTCGACACCTGCTCGGCCGAACGGACGATCCCGTCCTCGAGTTTCTCGACACTCTCCGCCATTCGCTCGCTCCTTCAGCCTGCCACACGGCTTGCTTGCATCGTCAGATCGACACGCCAGATCATGGACCCATGCTAGACTTGCAGGGAAGGCCATGTATTCGTTGAATTAACCTATCCCCACCTTATCGGCTTCGGGTTATGTAGGGCATCACGAAACGGCGACCTCCACACCGGACTATTCCGGATGGAACCGTACGCCCGCGTACAACGTAGACCTGCACCAATCGTGCCAATCACAAAGTCAGGGCAAACCATGGCGAACCAAGGGCAGAGCGCCGACCGCGGGCTCGATGGGCTGACCGCCGCCGCCAAAAGCGCTGCCGGTGCCGAAGGCGCCAAAAAGGGCCTGCCTCCGGTGCATCTGTGGAATCCGCCGTTTTGCGGCGATCTCGACATCCGAATCGCATCCGATGGTACTTGGTTCTATTTGGGGACGCCAATCGGCCGTCCCGCTTTGGTCCGGCTGTTTTCCACCATCCTCAAGCGCGAGGGCGACAAGCATTTCCTGGTCACGCCGGTGGAGAAGGTCGGCATCCGCGTCGACGACGCGCCGTTCATGGCGGTCGAGATGCAGAAGGACGGCGAAGGGAAGCAGCGCGTGCTGCGCTTCCGCACCAATGTCGACGACTGGGTCACCTGCGATGCCGCGCACCGGCTGCGCTTCGAGCAGGCGAGGGACGGCGGGCTGACGCCCTACCTGCACGTCCGTGCCGACCTCTGGGCCAAGGTCACGCGGGCACTCTATTACGATCTGGTTGACATGGGTGAGGAGCGGATGGTCGATGGCCAGCCGATGTTCGGTGTCGAATCATCCGGCGAATTCTTCGCCATGGCCGATGCGGAGCAGGTGAGGACCGCGCTTTGAACTTGAACAAGCCCATCCCGACGAACGAGCCGGTCGCGCTTGGCGCTGCGGATTTCTTCGCCCGCTCCAAAGCTCGGCTCGGCTTCGACGTGCCCCCCGCGCTGTACGATCCGAACATCATCCCGGCCTCGGGCGATCCCGGCACCGACAAGATGCTGGAGATCATCGCGCGCGAGCAGCCGGTGCGCCCGGCCGCGGTCCTGATCGCGGTGGTCGACCACCCCGAGCCGACCATCCTGCTGACGCAGCGCTCGGCGCATCTCAACGACCATGCCGGTCAGATCGCGTTTCCTGGCGGCAAGATCGACGCGGTCGATGCCTCGCCGCTGGATGCGGCGCTGCGCGAGGCCGAGGAGGAGGTCGGGCTGTCCAGAGACTTCGTCGAGCCGCTCGGCTATCTTGATCTCTACGGCACCGGCTTCGGCTTCCGCATCCTGCCGACGGTGGCGCGGGTGCGGCCCGGCTTCTCCCTCACCATCAATCAGTCCGAGGTCGATGACGCGTTCGAGGTGCCGCTATCCTTCCTCATGAACCCGGTCAACCACCAGGTGCACAGCAAGGAATTCCGCGGCATGGAGCGGTCCTACTACGCGATGCCGTTCGCGGAACGCTACATCTGGGGTGCGACGGCCGGGATGCTGCGTGTGCTGTATGAGCGGATCTACGCGTCATGATCCGGACGGTTCTGACCGAGATCGGAATCTTCCTCATTCCCTTTGCCGTCTATGCGCTGTTCCTGGCGGCGACGCGGTCCGGTGTGTTCGAACGCTCCTCATGGCCGGTCACCGTCGTTGCGCGCCTCACCCTGGTCGCGCTCGCGCTCGTCATCGCCGGCCTGATCGGCCTTGCCCAGTACTCCGGCGCGCCGCCGGATTCGACCTACGTTCCCGCCCATATCGAGAACGGCAAGCTCGTGCCGGGCGTGGAAAAATAGGGACCGATCGATGAGCGCCGAGCCGTTACTCGCAGATGCGCCCTGGCTGACCGCAGGCGGGACCGCGCGCGTCCTGGAGCTGCTCGGCAGCGATGGCGAGGAAGCACGGGTGGTCGGCGGCGCCGTGCGCAACGCGCTGCTCGGTCTTGCGCCCGGCGACATCGACATCGCGACCACGGCGCTGCCGGACGAGGTGATACGGCGCGCCAAGGCTGCCGGCATCAAGAGCGTGCCGACCGGCATCGACCACGGCACCATCACGCTCGTCATCGACGGGCACCCTTACGAAGTCACGACGCTGCGCCAGGACACCGAGACCTTCGGTCGCAAGGCCAAGGTCGCATTCGGCCGCGACTGGGTGAAGGATGCCGAGCGGCGCGACTTCACCATGAACGGCCTGTCAGTCGATGCGCGCGGCGTCGTCCACGATCATGTCGGCGGCGTCAACGACGCGAAAGCGCGCCGCGTGCGCTTCATCGGCGATCCCGACCAGCGCATCGCCGAGGATTATTTGCGCATCCTGCGCTTCTTCCGCATCCACGCCGCCTTCGGCGCCGGCGAGCCCGACCGCGACGGCTATCTCGCCTGCATAAGGGGCCGCGCGGGCCTGGCCAATCTGTCGGCAGAGCGGGTGCGCATGGAGATGCTGAAACTCCTGCTGGCCGGCGGTGCAGCCGCTTCCGTGCTGGCCATGGCCGAGGGCGGATTGCTGCAACCGTTGGTCGGCGGCGTCGTCTACACCGGGCCGCTCGCGACGATGATCGCGATCGAGCGCGAACTCGGCCTGGCCGCGAGCGGCACGCGCCGCCTCGCCGCGCTGACGGTCGCCGTCACCGAAGACGCCAAGCGCGTCGCCACGCGCCTGCGGCTCTCCAATGCCGAGACCAAGGCGCTGGATTCGATGGGCCATCGCTGGTGGCGCCTCGCCACCAAGGACGAGGCCAATGCGCGGCGGTTGCTCTACCGGCTCGGCGCGGAGCGTTATCACGATCGCGTGTTGCTCGGCTGGGCGCGGGCCGCCGAGGACGTGCGTTCGCCGCGCTGGCGCGCGCTTGCCGAGCTGCCGCAGCGCTGGACCGCGCCGAAATTCCCGCTGAAGGCCGCCGACTTCATCGCGCGTGGTCTCGCCGAAGGACCCGCGCTGGGCCATGTGCTGACGCTCGCCGAGGACGCTTGGCTCGCGGCGGAGTTTCCATTAGAGGAAGCCGCGCTCGCTGCCATCGCCGATCAAGCTGCGGCCCGCGTCGGCCGCGATGAGAGAAATTGACCATCGTCTCAGGCTTCGCCGACATCTCGCTTCTCCAGCTGCTGCTGGTCGCTGCGATGGCGTTGTTCGCGTCGATCATCGGCGGTCTCGCCGGCTACGGCACGGGGGCCCTGATGCCTCTGGTGCTGGTGCCGCTGGTCGGCGCCGAGCCGGTGGTGCCGATCATCGCGATCTCGGCGATGCTGACCAATGCGAGTCGCGCAGTCGCCTACATTCGCCATGCCGACCGCCGCCGCGCGCTGATCGTGCTGGCCTGCGCGGCGCTGACCACTGCGCTCGGCGCCTATGGCTACACGCGCCTCACCAATGCCGGCGCCGCGCTCGTGATCGGCACCATGCTGATCCTGAGCGTGCCGCTGCGCCGCGTGCTCCGCCGCCGCGAGGTCAAGATCGGCGACGCCGGCCTTGCCGCCGGCTCGGTCGGCTACGGCGTCCTGGTCGGCGGCACCTCCGGCTCCGGCGTGATCCTGCTGTCGCTCTTGATGGCTGCCGGCCTCGAAGGCGCGGCCGTGATCGCGACCGACGCGATGATCTCGCTCGGTACCGGTCTGATCAAGATCGCGGTGTTCGGGCTTGCCGGCGCTGTCACCGCGCAGGTGCTCGCCTTCGCGCTGCTGATCGGCGTAATCGCGATCCCCGGCGCGTTCCTCGCCAAGGCCTTCGTCGAGCGAATGCCGCTGCACATCCACACCGCCATCCTCGATGCCGCCGTGATCACCGGCGGGCTGGTGATGATATCGGTGGCGGCGCGGCAGCTCGCGGCGTAGCGACCCGCCGCTCGCGCCGGACCACAGGTCGATCCACATGCTCGCCCCCAAGGTCCTGGTCAGCGCGCCCCTGCTTGTTTGGCGTCTCAGGAGCATCTGGCGTCGCGGCAATCTTGGCTGCGTCGCGTCAAACAAACTTCGCGCGCATAAGCCGTATTTGACAGCTTCACGCTGTGTCGCCGACGCTACAGCCGCACTGCGAGATCGCCTCTACAAATTGCCTCGAAACGAACGGCCGGTGATCGGCGGTTCTATGAATGCTCACGCGGCGCGGGGCCGCCTCGTCACGCACGCAACGTTCGAGGGAAGTCATGAAATCCATCGTCTCCGGTACTCTCCTGCTTTCGGCTCTCTGTCTCTCCCACGCCGCCTCCGCAGCCGACCTCGGCAGGGCCTACACCAAGGCGCCGCCCGTGCCGGTCGCATTCAGCTGGACCGGCTTTTATGCCGGCGTGCACGGTGGCTATGGCTGGAGCGATCCGACCGCGACCTTCAATCCGGGTGCGCTCGCAACCGGTACGGTCCCCGGCTATGTCGTCACGGGTGGCACCGGCCCCTTCTCGCTGGACGTGAATCCGAAGGGTGGGTTCGGCGGCGGCCAGATCGGCTACAATTGGCAGTCCGGCGCTTTCGTCTACGGCCTGGAAGCGGATGTCAGCGGCGCAGCCATCAAGGAGACGGCAAGCCGCCCCTTCAGCGTTACCGGCACGATCGGCGGCGACAACGGCGCGTTCACCGGCGTCTTCAACCTCAAGCAGGAAATCGACGTCTTCGGCACGGTCCGCGGACGTATCGGCTATGCCGCGAACAATTTGCTGATCTACGGCACCGGCGGCTTCGCCTGGGGGCACGTCAAGAACAGCATCTTCACCTCCAACCTCGCCACGCCGAACATCGCCAATTTCAACGGCTTCTTCCCGGCCTTGACGCGCAGCGCGTCGTCGTCGGACGTCCAGGTGGGCTTCTCCGTGGGCGGCGGCTTTGAATGGGCCTTCGACCCGCGCTGGACCTTCAAGGCCGAGTACATCTACATCGATCTCGGAAAGTCCAACAACAATGCTCTTGCCTTCCCCGGCGCGTCCTTCACGGACACCGAGGTTAAACTGCATACGGCCAAGGGCGGCATCAACTACCGGTTCTGATCCGGCAGGCATTCGCAGGGCGGGGGTGTTGACCCCCGCTTGCTTGCACCGAGACGCTCTCGACCATTTGGGTTCTGGAGCCGCTGACAAAGCTCGCGCGAGCGAGGTCGCGATCGCACCGTTGTCGATGGAAAGCCGGACAATCGCGCGTGCCGGCGCTGGCGCCCCGTTCTAACGAGTATACGGTGCGAAAGGCCTATTCGTCGTCGTCCTCATCCTCGTCGTCCTCATCCTCCTCTTCCACCTGCACCAGCACGGCGAGCGGCAGCGTTTCGCGGAAGAGGTCGCCTTCCATGCCCATCCACAGACAGAGCACCTCGTCTGCCTTCACCTCCGCAACGGTCAGCGGCTGACCGCCGGATTTCAGCATCACGATATCGCCGGCTTTCAATTCCATGGATTGTCCTTCGGGGTTGATCCAAAGCGCGATGAGATTTGCATTAATCGTCATCGTGCTCGAGATTGTTGTCTGCGCGTGATCTTTCCGGAAAACCGCCTTGCACTTTTCCGGATCATGCGAGCCGCACGAGGCTAGCAATTTGTCATGACACCTGGACAACGGGCGATCTGCGCCTCCGCTGGGCGCGCAGAACCAGCGCGTCGTTGGCGGCCAAGTCGCGCCTCGCCCTAACCATCCTCGGCTTCACCGACCTGAGCCCGCCGTTCGGCGGTGTCACGAAATCGCGCGGCTCCCACCAGCACGGTCAGCGCGATGGGGGTGGTCACGAGGCCGAGCGCCATGATCAGGATTTCATGCAACACCGGTCTGCTCTCCAGGACCGAGAAGCAGACCATTGACGCGCTTGCGATGAAGACCGTGCCGAGCGTCGTCCCGAGAGTCGGCGCATGAACCCGCTCGTAGAACGAGCCAAGCCGCAGCAGACCGAGCGAGCCCACCAATGTGACGGAAGCGCCGAGCAGAACAAGAATGGCCGTGAGAGCAGCAGCCCAGGGGGGCAGATGTTCGATGCCGTTCATTCGATGACCTCGCCGCGCAGGAGGAACTTGGCAAATGCGACGGTCCCCACGAAACCGAACAGGGCCACGGCCAAAGCTGCTTCGAAATACAGCGCCTCGCCGGATCGGATCCCGAACGTCAGAAGCAGCAGCATCGCGTTCACGGACACCGTATCGAAGCCCAGCACGCGATCCTGCGCCCGCGGCCCAGCCAGGATCCGGAATGCGCCGCAACCGATCGCCAATCCCAGCAGCAGCTGGGCGGCAAGAAGAGAGTAGCTCAGCAGCTGGCTCATTCGAATATCTCCAGCAAATGCCGTTCGTAACGACCCTTGATCATGCGGATCCACTCGCCTTCGTCGACGAGGTCGAGAACGTGGATCATCAGCGAACCTTTCTGGGCGTCGAACTTCACCCACAACGTTCCCGGTGTCGAGGTGATGATGCAGGCCAACGCGCCCAGCCCGTAGGGATTGCGCATGTCGAGGGGAATGTTCACGAACCCCGACGTCCACTCTTGCCGCCCGAAACCAAAAACGATGCGGCCGACCGCGAGATTCGAACGGACGATGTCGATCGCCACCAGTCCTAGCAGTCGCAGCATGACGCCGGGTCGTCGGAGGCGCGTGCTCGGCAGCTCCAGCACGGTCAGGAGCCACCCGCCGGCCAGCGCCAGCAGGCAGCCGAGCAGGATGTGCCCGACCGTGACCGCCTGGTTGAGCAGCAGCCACAATGCGAGCAGACAAAAGCTCACGATCGGAAAGGGCAGCAAGCGCGTCATTTGCCCTCCAAGTGACGGCCGCTCCGAGCGCCGGTCTGAAGCACGTCGCTGACGTAACCCGCCGGCGCATGAAGGGATTGCGCGGTGGCCTGCATGAAGCGGATCACGGGACCGGCCAGGATGGTTTGAGCGACGCAGATCATCAGCAGGAACATGACCGGCCCCATCTCGATCGCGCGGACGCGGGGCACCGTGCGATCAGGCGAGGCCCAGAAGATGCGAAGTCCCGCGCGCGACATCGCGACCAGCGTCGCGAAACCGGAGAGGATCAACACGACCAGAAGCGCCCATCCGCTGCCGGGAACGGCACCGCTCCGATCGCCGGGATTGAGGGCCGCAGCGAGCAGCGCAAACTTGGCGATGAACCCGGACAGCGGTGGCAGCCCGGCGATGACCACCGCGCAGCCGATGAAGGCGACACCGAGCAAACCCATCGTGGCCACGATAGCGATACCGACGTCCCCCTCCGCTTCGTCCACCTCGTCCTCGTCTCCATAGGCTTCGCGGGTGACGGCGATCACGTCCGCTCCCGGCTCGCGGCCGCGCTCGATAAGCTCGACGAGAAGGAAGAACGCGCCGATGCCGAGCGTCGAGCTGACGAGGTAGAACAGTGCGCCACTGGTGACGCCGGCTTGTCCGATCCCCGTTGCGGCGAGCACCGTTCCGGAGGATACCAGCACGGAAAAGCCGCCGAGCCGGGCCGTGTCCTGCGATGCCAAGGTGCCGATCGTTCCGAACACGATCGTCGCCAGTCCGCCCCATAACAACCAGTCGCTGCCGAAGCCGGCCGATGCGCCGGCGCCCTCGCCGAAAAGCAGCAGCGAAAGACGCAGGACGATGTAGACGCCCACCTTCGTCATGATCGCAAAGATCGAGGCCACCGGCGGGCTTGCGGCCGCATAGGCGGTCGGCAGCCAGAAGCTCAGGGGCCACATTCCGGCCTTGAGCAGGAAGGCGACAGCTAGCACGCCGGCACCGGCCTCGAGCAAGCCGCGGCTCTCGGGCGCGACGGTGGGCACGCGTGCTGCGAGATCGGCCATGTTGAGCGTCCCGGTGACGCCGTAGATCAGGCTGACCCCGACCAGAAACAGCAGCGAGGCCGCCAGGTTGACGACGATGTAATGCAGCCCTGCCTTCACCCGCGTCAGGCCGGAGCCATGCAGCAGAAGACCGTACGATGCCGCCAGCAGCAATTCGAAGAACACGAACAGGTTGAAGAGATCGCCCGTCAGGAAGGCACCGTTGAGGCCCATCAGCAGGTACTGGAACAGGGAATGGAAATGCGCACCCGCCCGGTGCCAACGGGCAAGAGAGAACACCACTGATGCCAGCGCCAGCACGTTGGTCAGGAGCAGCATGAGGGCGGACAGCCGGTCGAGGACGAGGACGATTCCGAACGGAGCGGGCCAATTGCCCAGCCGATAGACCTCTCTGGTTCCGGTGTCGGACATTGCGAGCAAGACCGCCGCGATGCAAACGAGGGCAAGGGTTGCGGCGACGTTGAGGCCGGCCACGACGGCCCGTTGCCTTTCGCCGTTGAGCAGCAGCATGCCTGCCCCCGCCAGCAGGGGCAGCAGGACTGGCGCGATGACGAGATCCGCAATGCCGCTCACGCTTCCGGCTCCTGTCCGTCCACGTGATCGGTCCGTGCGAGGCCGCGCGATGCGAGAAGCACCACCAGGAACAGTGCCGTGGTCGCAAAGCTGATGACGATTGCAGTCAGCACGAGCGCCTGCGGCAGCGGATCCGCATATTTCGACGGATCGCCGATCTCCTTTGCGATCAGCACCGGAGCGCCCGTCCGCGCTCGTCCCATCGCCACGATGAAGAGATTGACCGCGTAGGAGAGCAATGACAGTCCGATGATGACCTGAAATGTGCGCGGCCTCAAAATCAGCCACACGCCGGACGCCGCAAGCGTGCCGATACCGATCGCCAGCACGAGCTCCATCAGACCAGTCCCTCCTTCGCTGGCTCGCCGGCCAGGGGACTAACGGTCTGGGGCGGCTTTCCGTAGCGACGCAACGATTGATGGGCGATTGCGATGAGCATCAGCACCGTGGCGCCGACCACGAGCGAGAACACGCCGATGTCGAACAGGAAGGCGCTGGCCGTGGGGATGCGGCCGACCAGGGGCAGTTCGGCATAGGCAAAATACGAGGTCAGGAAGGGGTATCCGACGACGCAGGCCGCGGCTCCCGTACAGCCTGCAAGCAACAGCCCGACGCCCATCCAGCGCACCGGCAGGACGTGAAGCCGGGCTTCGACCCAGATCGTGCCGCGAGCCATGTACTGCAGGATGAATGCGGTCGCCATGGCGACGCCGGCCACGAAGCCGCCACCCGGAAGGTCATGCCCGCGCAGCAGGAGAAAGATCGCAACGACGCCGATCACCGGAAACAGCAGCGCCATGATCAGTGCCGCAGTCTCCGTCGTTTCCTTGGCAGTGTCTCCCTTCTGTCGATCGGGATGCGCTTCGTCGTGGCTGTCCTGGGCGTGCTGCTGTTCGGGAACGGGAATGCTCTCGGGCGCGGGACGGAAGCGGCGCAGGAGCGCGTAGACGGTCAGTGCGACCACCGCAAGCACCGTGATCTCGCCCAACGTGTCGAACCCGCGGAAGTCCACGAGGATGACGTTGACCACGTTGGTGCCGCCGCCTTTCGTGTATGCATTCTCGACGAAATATCGCGAAATGCTCTCGGTGCCGGGATGTTGCATCACCGCGAGCGCGAGCGCGGCCAGTCCGACGCCGACGAAGAGCGCAATGGAAAAGTCGCGAATGCGGTGCCATCGAATCCTGCGACCTGCCTCGTCCGAACCGGCCGGTCCGACGCGTTTCGGCAACCATCGCAAGCCGAGCAGGAGGAGGACCGTGGTGACCGACTCGACCACGATCTGGGTCAGTGCAACATCGGGCGCGGACAGCCACACGAAGCTGACGCAGGTCACGAGGCCTGCGGTCCCGAGCAATATCAATGCGACCACGCGATGGAATTTCGCCTGGACCGCAGCGCCGATGGCGCAGGCGCAACCGACCGCCCAGAGCACGGCGAAGGGGAGATCGAACTTGCCGCCGAAGGGATCATCCAACGGAATGCCGCGCGAATAGAGCGGCAGCAGGGCAGCGACGCAAGCGACGCCGGCCAAGATCCTGAGCTGTGGCTGGAGGCGTCTCGTCTCGAGGATGCTCTCGAGCCATCGCGCCAGGCGCCAGGACAACGTCACCATCAACCAGTCGAAAACCTGCTTGCCATTGAACCGGTTGAGCAGCGGCGGCCCCTCGTTGACGAGGAGATAGGGGCGCAGGATCACATAGACCCCGACCCCGCCGGTCATCGCCAGGATGCTCATCAGAAATTCCGGGGTAAAGCCATGCCATATCGACAGGCTGTACTCCGGCATCTTGGAGCCGAGCACGGCTCCAGCCGCGGTATCGAGGAGAGGGGCGACGGTGATCCCGGGGGCGATGCCCACGACGACGCATGCAAGCACGAGGAGCTCGGCCGGAAGTCGCATCAGCAGCGGGGGCTCGTGAGGCGTCCGCGGCAGGCCGACGGGCGCCGGGCCGAAGAACACGTCGCGGATGAAACGCAGCGAATAGGCCACGGTGAAAGTGCTGGCCGCGGTGACGATGTAGGGAAGCGCTCGATCGACGAGTGAATTGTCATGCATCTCGATCGTTTCGGCGAAGAACATCTCCTTCGAGAGAAATCCGTTCAGGAGCGGGACCCCCGCCATCGAGCCCGCGGCAACCATGGCCAGGGTCGCCGTGATCGGCATGAACGCCCAGAGGCCGCTTAGGCGCCGAATGTCCCGCGTGCCGGTCTCGTGATCGATGATGCCCGCCGCCATGAACAGCGACGCCTTGAAGGTCGCGTGGTTCATGATGTGGAAGATCGCCGCGATCTGTCCGAACGGCGTATCGAGCCCGGTCAACAGCGTAATCAGGCCGAGATGGCTGATCGTCGAATAGGCCAACAGCCCCTTCAGATCCTGCTGGAATACCGCGAGGAAGGCGCCGAGGAGGAACGTGATGAGACCCGCCGATCCCACGAGCCACAACCACTCGTTCGTTCCGCCCAGCGCCGGCCAGAGCCTGACCAGGAGAAACACACCGGCCTTCACCATCGTCGCCGAATGGAGATAAGCGGACACCGGTGTCGGAGCGGCCATCGCATGCGGCAGCCAGAAATGGAAAGGAAACTGCGCGCTCTTGGTCAGGGCACCGAGCAGGATCAGCACGAGCGCGGGGACATAGAGCGCGTGCGAGCGGATCGCTTCGCCGGACGCCAGCACCTCGTCGAGGTCATAGCTGCCGACGATATGGCCGATCAGCAGCACGCCGGCAAAGAGGCAAAGTCCGCCGCTGGAGGTGATCACGAGCGCCATCCGCGCGCCATCCCTGGCAGCCGAATTGTGGTGCCAGTAACTGATCAGCAAGAACGAGAACAGGCTGGTCAGCTCCCAGAAGAACACCAGCTGCAGCAAATTGCCGGAGAGCACGATCCCCAGCATGGCGCCCATGAACGCCAGCAGCAGGGAAAAGAAGCGCGGAACGGGATCGCTGGGCGACATGTAGTAGCGGGCATACAACACCACCAGAAAGCCGATTCCGGTGACCAGCATCGCGAAGGCCCAGGCGAATCCGTCGAGCCTCAGGATAAAGTCCAGTCCGAGTTCGACGACCCATTCCGTCCGCCACGAGATCACGCCGCCATTCGTCA
>NZ_JAEMSD010000098.1:16168-16664 GCF_016462955.1 Bradyrhizobium sp.
AAGGCGGCGAGTGCTATTCCTCCCGCGAGCCAAGCCTCGGCGTTGCGCGCATTGACCGGCAGCAGGGCGGCAATGAATGATCCCGCGAAAGGAAGGACGAGAACGGCAAGGAGGAACATTTGCGTTCGTTGCCCCGAACTGCGAGTTGGAGAGATGTCGTGTGCTGGACCCCGATTGCTTAGCCGAGGCAGGCCGATATCTCCACTGCTAGATTTTCGCTGTGATGCTGTCGAAGGCAATCCGCGCGTAGATCGCGAAGCTGAAAATCGATCGCCTGCGCCTCATTGTCGCGATCACAATGCCGACGAGCCGGCCGATCGCGGCCCGAGCAGTGTCAACCTTGATGGGCGTTCGATGGTTCCATATGCCGCATCCGCTTTCGGCGCTAGGGACTCGGAATGAGGCTCAGCGGCGACGGTGCCTGTCAAAGCAGCTGCCACGCGCTCCGCCCTCATCCTGCAGGGGAATCGCATATGGGAGTGATCTCGCCTGTGGC
>NZ_JAEMSD010000099.1:0-7065 GCF_016462955.1 Bradyrhizobium sp.
CGGGATCGCCGCAAGGGCCGGCCGCCAGCTGACGCTGCCGCCGATCCTGGCTCAGACCGTGCTGGTGCTGCTGGGCATCTCGCTCGGCTCGGTGGTCTCGCGCCATTTGCTGCAGCAGGTCAGCGCCTATCCCGTCACCATCGGCCTGCTGGCGCTCGCCACCTTCTGTTCGACCTTCGGATCGAGCTACTATCTCCAGCGCATCCATGGCTGGGATCGCACCTCGGCTCTCCTGGCCGGCAGCCCCGGCGCGCTGTCGCAGATCACGATGCTGGCGGTCGAGCGCGGCGCCGACCTGCCGGGTATTGCGGTGGTGCAAACCCTGCGCGTCATCATCCTCACCGCCGCGCTGCCGATGGTGCTTGCGCTTGCAGGCGTGACGCCCTCCGCTGTCCCCTCGCCGACGACGGCGATCGCCTCGCCGCTCGACCTTCTCCAACTGGCCGCGGCCTCGCTGGCCGCAGCACTCGTGCTGCGGCTGATCAAATTTCCGGCGAGCTGGATGTTTGGCGCGATGATCGGCTCGAGCGTGCTGCATGGCGCCGGATGGGTCGAGGGCGGCCTGCCGGACTGGATGCGGGGCGTAGCGCTGATCGGAATCGGCGCGCTGATCGGCAGCCGCTTCGCGCGCATGCGGATCAAGACACTCGCCGGCCACCTCCGCGCGGCGCTGGGATCGTTCGCCGTGGCCATCACCGTTTCCGCCGTTTTCGTCGGCATCGTGGCGCTGACCACGCAGGTGAAGCTCTCCGACGTCGTCGTCGCCTTCGCGCCCGGCGCGATGGATGCGATGCTGGCCCTGGCGCTGACGCTGCACCTCGACCCGATCTTCGTCGGCGCCCACCACCTCTCGCGCTTCGTGTTCGTGACGATCGCAACGCCGGGCATCGTGCACCTGTTCGGACGCACGCAGGACGACGTGGATGATTGAACTTTAGCGTTGCGCCGTCCGCACCAATCCCCATGTGGCGAGCGCGGCCATCAGCAGCGAGATCAGAACGTTGTAGCCGGCGAGCGAGAGGCCGAGGAAGCGCCACTGCACCTCGTCGCAGCGCACCACCTTCACGGTGTCGAGCTTCGAGAGGAGATCGGCGGCGCTGCCGAGATTGACGACGGGACCGCTGCAATCGGTCGGTCCCTTCCAGAATCCCCATTCGACGCCCGAGTGGTAGGCGCCGAGCCCGGCATTGGCGAGCGTCGCCAGCGCGAGGATCGCGAGCCCCGCGAGCAGCAGCGGCCGCGGCGCGCCATTCCTCGCCGCCAGCGCCGTCAGCGCGCCGAGTGGAATCGCGAGGTAATAGGCGTAGCGCTGCTCCAGGCAGAGCGGACAGGGCAGGATCTCCAGCACGAGCTGGAAGAACCAGGCCCCCGCGATCGTCGTGGCCGCAATCAGCGTGACGAGCAGCGAGGCCGTCAGCGCAGCGCCGCCGGCGGCCGGCTTGAACGCAGGTATCGCGGCACTCTGGGTCGTCACGGCAGCCTCTCTCGCATCTCTCGCGCTCCCAAGCCTCTAGCCCCGGCCCCCGCGGCTGTCGAGAACGTCCGGCATCACTTTGGCGCGGGTTGACCCCGCTTTGTCCATGGCTATAGTCCGCCGGCTTCGCGACGCTCCCTTCAAGGGCCGACCGAGGGCCCCTGTGGCGGAACTGGTAGACGCGCTCGACTCAAAATCGAGTTCCGCAAGGAGTGCTGGTTCGATTCCGGCCAGGGGCACCATTCGGATTTGCTGAAGCGCCTGCAGCTTCGTCGCGCCTGCCGTCCGGATCCGATGCGCCGCGAAATGTCCAGTCTTGTTTTCCGACCCCGGCTCCGCAACTCCGGCCAAAGTCGGCGCTGCTTGTTGTGTCATCGAAGCTACATATGGGGTCGCTAGCGTCCACCGCATCGGGGATGCCAACTCGCGAACAAGCGGTCCCACCTTCAGTCGTAGGGCTGCAGGGTCGCTGGAGGGTCTGCCCGAGACGGGGCAACGAACGTTGTCCCCGGAAATCAGCATCCAGTAAGGATCAAGTACAGTGAATAAATTTAGGTTCGGCCTAGCGGCCATTGCGTTCGCGGCAGCCGGCATCAATGGTGCCCAGGCTGCAAGCATCAACAACGTCGCCAGCGGCAGCGTGGCTGTCGTGGGAGCTGACTGCTGCAAAACAGGTCAGGTATTTCCCAACATCATTCTCGATGCCGCCAACAATCGTTCGAATTATCTCGTTTTCGACGTCGGCCCTCTCGCTGCCATGCTGGGCGGCAAGGATGCCAAATCCGTCACGTTGACGCTCAACCAGCCCGGCTTCTACAGCAGCGCGGACGCGACAGAGACTTTCACATTGTGGGATTTTACCGGGAATGTGAATGCGTTGAAGAATTACAGCTTTGCCAACCCGCCGTCAGCGGCAGACGCAGCATCGATCCGAGACGACCTGCGCAGCGGGATCAGCTACGGAAGCGCCGTCATTGCAAAGCCGGTCGGCGCTCTTTCAATCCTGACGATCATGCTGAACGATGACGCCGTCGCCGCGATCAACAGCGCGCTCAACTCTGCTGACCACCTGTTCGCCATCGGCGGCTTTTCCAGCACGTTGACCGGCTCGCAGTTGCTGTTCCAGTCCTCGACCGGCAGTGCAAGCCTGGATGTCACCCCGGTGCCGGGCCCCGTCGTCGGCGCCGGTCTTCCCGGCCTGATCGCCGCATGCGCCGGATTGCTGGCCTGGAGGCGGCGCCGCCTGGCTGCCAACGCGTAACGTCTTTGAGCGCTCCGAGATCCCGAGTTCGTCTCTCCTTCGTGCAGAACTTGCCGGCATGAAGTCGTGACCGGGATGCCTCAAGAGTGGGCACCAGGCCGGAAAGGCCCGGTGCCCACCACCGTCGGGCAGGATTGCCTCGCCTGATCATGGCTATTGCCGCCTTCTCGCCTGGCGCCGCCGGCGGATGGCCGCTTGATGTAGGTGCTCTGCCAAGCAACAAGACCGCCGACGTGTCTTTTCGTTTTGCCTTGCATACCGCTTCACGTGGAGGCTCGCACCACCCGCTGAACAGGCTCATCGGCAACCATGTTGAGACCCCTTCGAGCGACCTGACGCCCGGTCGAGACCGCGGCGCAATCTTCGAACAACAGCAGTCACGCCACTGCGGCCTCGCGGCGCATGACGCCCGAGTCCTATGCTTCTCTCGGCGCCCTTCCTTGGAAAGGGCGCAGGGAAGGCCGGGCGCCGGCTGGCACCCGCGGTCCGCTGTGCGCAAATAGCGCGAAGACAAATGCACAGCGGCATACAGGGCAGCCTGGACATCCCGGCCTTTCCCTGCGCAGTGGTTTGACGGCTTATGGCGCGCTCTCCCCGGGGAGCGATGCACTATTGCCCCCGTCGTCTTGCCGATGACTGATGCGCATGCCCGGTCGGGCCGCTGCACCACCGCAAGCCTTGACGCACAGACCCCGGGCGTCAGGACCACACGCTTTCGCCGTACGCGAACCGCACCGGTCGTGTGCGCGCTGCTCAACCGCTCACGGGCCAAAACCCGCCCTGCCATTGCTGGCGCGCCGATGCACTCCACGTCCACCGCCACCCGGCCCGCGTAACGTGACGATCGCGAAACGCCCCTTGTCCTTGGGCCAGGGTGAGCAACACATACGATATTTCCGAATTTCGGTCAAGCAGAATTAGTGCGGCTTCGATGGCGGACCGAAAGATATGGCCCGCTTTGGATCGCCCACCATCGCCGCGACCAACTTAGCTCGATCTCTCCCGCCCCTTCGACTTCGCAGCGCCAGTCCCTATATCCTCCGGCAAAGACCCGAGGCAGATATTCACATGGCCAGAACACGCACGACGGAGGCCGACGATCTTCCCCGCTACTTCGTCTGGGTTCGAGGCCTCGAAGGCCCCGAGCCGCAGAAGTGGATGGCCATGGATTTCGGCGTCAGTGACTGGAAGCGGCCGCTCGTGCTGGCCTATCTGGAGCTGCCGGCGGACGAACGGCACCTGTCGCTATCGGTGCTGGCCCGGCGCTATCCGCCGCCACGGGTGGATCTTCCCTGACGCTCGCACGTCCGCTTCTCGGGCGGAAAGGCTCGATGGCCGCGGTGGGCAATGCCCGCGACGGACATGTCTCGCAAGCGCTCTATGGTGCGACCTCGCTGACGGTCCGCGGCGCCGACGTGGTGCGGGCCTGCTCCGGCGGGGGCGCGTGGTCGGGCATGGCCGGTTCCGGCCTCGGCACCTCCGCGAGAAGGGCGCGCTCGCCTCGGGACAGGCCGAAGCGCTCATAGAGCACGGGTAGCAGCAGAAGCGTGAGCGCGGTCGCGGTGACGAGGCCGCCGATGACGACAATGGCAAGCGGGCGCTGGATCTCAGCCCCCGGTCCGGTCGCAAACAGGAACGGCACGAGACCAAGCGCCGCGATGGAGGCGGTCAGCATCACCGGCCTGAGCCGGCGCCTCGCGCCCTCCATGACCGCCTCCCGCAACGGATGTTCGCGCCGGGCCACGACTTCATTGATGTAGGAAATCAGCACGACACCATTGAGCACGGCGATGCCCATCAGGGCGATGAACCCGACCGACGCGGGAACGGAGAGGAATTCGCCCGAAGCCCACAGGGCCACCACGCCGCCAATGGTGGCAAACGGCACGTTGCAGAACACCAGGACCGCCTGCCGCACCGAGTTGAAGGTGAGATACAGCAGCAGGAAGATCATGGCGAGCGCAACCGGCACGACCAGCGCGAGCCGGGCCGAGGCACGCTGCTGGTTTTCGAACTGTCCGCCCCAGACCAAGGTGTACCCGCGCGGAATCTCGAGCTTGCCGGCAACGGCGGCCTTCGCTTCGTCCACGAAGCCGACGAGATCGCGTCCGCGCACGTTGCTCAGAACGGTCGCGAAGCGTTGGCCATCTTCCCGGATCACCTGGATGGGACCGTCCTCGACGCGAACGTCGGCGATCTGCGACAGCTCCACCGTTCCCCCGCGCGGCAGCACGATCGGCACGCGCGCGAGGTCCGAGGCCGAGGCCCTCTGCCGCTCCTCTCCGCGAACCATCAGCGGCGTGCGAACCTGGCCCTCCAGGACGATGCCGAGGTCACGCCCGTCGACCCAGACGCGCAGCGCTTCCTGCACCTGTTCGGCGTTCAGTCCAAACCGTCCGGCCCTGGCACGGTCCACCGCAACGGTGAGATAGCGCATGCCGGCGTTGCGAAGGGCGAAAACGTCGACCGCGCCCGGAATCTGCTGAATGACCCCGGCGACGTCGCGAGAGAGACGGTTGAGCGTCTCGATATCGTCGCCCAGCACCTTGACCACCACGTCGCCCCGGGCGCCGATGATCATCTCCTGGACACGCATGTCGATCGGCTGGGTGAACGCGTAGGCAATGCCCGGGATCGAATCCAGCACACGCCGGAGTTCCCCAAGGAACCATTGCTTGTCGGAGCTGGGCCACTCCGATTTTGGCGCCAGCGACATGAACATGTCGGTCTCGTTCAAGCCGACCGGATCGATGCCGAGCTCGTCGGCACCGGCCCGCGCGATGATGCCTTTGATCACCGGGATCTCCGCCATGAGCGCACGCTGGATCCGCAGATCGGTCTGCGCCGCCTCCTCGACCGAAACCGTGGGAAACTTCCTGATGGTCACGACCGGCGTGCCCTCGTCCATGACCGGCATGAAGGTGGCGCCGATGCGCGGAAACACGACCGCAACGGACGCGACGCCCAGCGCGAGTCCGATCACGAGAACGAGCGGACGGCGCATGACATAGGCCAGCGCCGGATCATACAACGCGTGGAGCTTACGCACGAGCCAGGGTTCCTTGGCGGAGCCCGAACGCAACAGGTAGGTCGACAGAGTCGGCACGACCGTCAGCGACAGCAGCAAGGCCGCACCGAGTGCAAACGCAATGGTCAAGGCCACCGGGCTGAACAGCCGCCCCTCGAGTCCCTGCAGCGACAGCAGCGGCGTGAACACCATGATGATGATGGCGACGCCCGAGATCAGCGGCAAGGCGACTTCCCGCGTGGCCTCAAACGTCAGCCTGAGCCGCGCCCGTAGATCGGGATTATGGGCATGTGCCAGCCGGTGCTCGACGTTTTCCACGACCACCACGGCGCAGTCCACCAACAGTCCGATGGCGATGGCGAGGCCGCCGAGCGACATGATGTTGGCGGACCAGCCGAACAGACGCATGATTCCGAAGGTGATCAGGACGGCAAGCGGGAGAATGACGGACACCACGAGTGCCGAACGCAGATTTCCGAGAAACACGAGCAGCAGGATCACGACGAGCGCAATCGCCTCCAGCAGGACCTTCTGAACCGTCCAGACCGCCTTGCCGATCAGTTCGCTGCGGTCGTAGAAGATTTCGATGCGGGCCCCGTCCGGCAGCAACGGCTTGAGCTGCTCGAACTTCGCCTTGACGCCGTCCACGACGGTTCGCGCATTGGCGCCACGCAGCGCCAGCACCATGCCCCAGACGGTCTCCTCCTCGCCGTTGGCGGTCACCACCCCGTTGCGGGCGAGCGAGCCGAACCGCACGTCCGCGACGTCGCCGACCTTGACCACGGCGGACTCCCGCGTCGTGACGATGATGTTCCGGATATCCTCGATCGTCCGGATCCGGCCTTCGGTCCGCACCAGAAGGGCTTCCTCGCCGTTGCGGATCCGCCCCGCGCCGTCATTGCGGTTGTTGGAGCGGAGCACGTTTTCCAACAGTTCGGTGGTGATCCCCCGCGCGGCCATCGCGGCCGCCGACGGAACGACCTCGAAGGTCCGCACGAATCCGCCGAGCACGTTGACGTCCGCGACTCCGGGGAGGCCGCGCAGGGCGGGGCGGATGGTCCAGTCCACCGCATAGCGCTTCTCCTGCGGCGTCATCGTCTCGGATTCGATGGTGAACATTACCATCTCAGCCAGCGGCGTCACGATCGGCGCCAGTCCACCGTCCGCGCCGGCCGGCAATTGGTCGCGCACATCCGCCAGCCGCTCGTTGACCTGTGCGCGGGCCCAGAAGATATCGGTGCCGTCGGCGAACTCGAACGTCAGCAGCGCGACCGAGTACCGCGTCGTCGATCGCATCTTGAC
>NZ_JAEMSD010000099.1:7075-16608 GCF_016462955.1 Bradyrhizobium sp.
GCGTGATCCGGCTCTCGAGCTCCTCGGGCGTCAGGCCCGGAGCTCTCATGGAGACCAGGACCTGGGTCGGCGCTACATCCGGGAAGGCGTCGATGGAAAGCTGGCGGTAAGCATTGGCGCCCCAGACCGCCAGCGCCAGCGCTCCCAGCACGACCAGGATGCGCTGCGTCAGCGCGCCGTTGATCAGCCCTGCCAGCATCGGGTCAGCCCTTGTCCGCCGCAGCGAGTTCGGACAACAGCGCGATCAGTCCACGGTCCGCGACCATGTCGTCCGCGCTCAGATCGGCCCGGATCGACGTGCGCGCCGGCGACTCCGCGAGAACCTGAACCGGCCGGGCGGCGAAGCCGTCCTTGGTGCGGACGAAGACCCAGCTACGATCGCGATGCCGGATGAGGGCTGCAGCCGGGACCGACCATTGTGCACCCGGACCTTGATCCAGACGGATCGTGGCAGTGGTCGCCAGGCCGGGACGCACCGTTCCTCCGTTGGTGTCGATCTCCGCCACGGCGGTCGCCGATTGCGTCTGCGCATCGACGGAGCGCCCGAGCCGGATGAGGCGACCGCGCGCTCCATAGGCCGGAAGCACCACGGAAGCGCCCGTCTTGAGCGCCGACAGGCGCGAGGCCGGCACCTGGATATTGATCCACAACGGATTGAGGTTGGCGATGGTGTAGAGCGGGGCGGCCGCATCGACGCGCTCGCCCGGCGAAACGTGCCGCTTCACGATGATTCCGCTCACCGCCGCGTGAACCGTGATCGCCGGGAATATCTTCCTCGTGCTTTGCAGAGCCCCGATATCGGCCTCCGAGAGCTCCATCAGCGCCAGGATCTGTCGGCGCTCGTCGAGATGTGCCTTGGCGTTGATCGCCGAGGTCTCCGCGGTCCGCAATTCGCGTTCGGGAGCGGCGCGTCCCTCGAACAGCTGCTGCATGCGCCGCAGCCGGTCGGCAGCCAGAGCTTCGTCGGCCAGCGCGGCCAGGAATTGCCGCTGAGCCTCGACGATTTCCATCGAGCGTAGCTGCGCGACCGGCTCGCCGGCATTGATGGGCTCGTCCGCGGCCGCGAGCATGGATTCGACCAGGCCGTTCGCCGGCGCAGCGACGATCCGCATCTGTTGTGGCGGAATGACGACGGTGCCCGGAAAGGACAGCTCGATCTCCGGCTGCTCTTTGTCAGGACGAACCGTGGTGATGCCGGCGAACCTGATCTCCCGTTCGTCCATCGTGATCGCGATGTCACCCTCCGCCGCCATCGACGTCGCAGCGGCGAACACGTTGAGCGCGAGCACCAGGCCCGCGAGCGCGGAGTGTCGGAAAGAATGCCGCCTTCTGGACATCACCATAAGGACCTTCTGATCGATTGCCCCCGCTGTTTCGGGCGGCCGCGCCGGCGGATCCGGGACAAGCGTGGTGCGCGTGTGCAATCGTTCGACGAGCGGATGCATGGTTTCCCTGAGAGCTGAATGAAGGCGTGATGTGGGATGAGGACGTCCTGCGAGTACGCCGCTGAGATGGGAGCTCTTCATTCAATTCGACAAGAGCGAAATGCGCTCATCGGGATTTCAAATGAGATGCATTGAAGCTGCCTATGACGGGCGTGGCGGGCGGTCCGCCGGGCATGGCGTCGACGGATCATGCCGTCGCCCGACGGCGATCATTCCGGGCCGCCGCTCTCGCAATCGACGGCAATCGGGAATTCGGTTCGCATTCAATCGCCGGATTCTTCCTTCGGACACGCACGGATATTGGAACGAGCGAGCTTGGCATCGTCGAGCGATTTGTAAGGGCCGGCGCCGAACCAGATCACGGCTCGATCGATGATCGGGTTGACGGTCACGATCTCGCATGTCTTGGTCGCATGATTGCCCACGACCCAGAACCCGGGATAGTCGGGCCAGCGCGCAAAGGACGCCGTGATGTTGGCGCAGGTCGCTGCAGCCAACGCCAGAGATACGACAACCAGCGACTTCATGGTGCTTCTCCTTCCGGACAAGTCCGAGGTCGAACGATCGGAAACGGCTGCAGCCGATGTCTAAAGGGCCGTAGCAGCAGGCCGCTCGCAGGCCGAAGTCGTCGGGCATCGGCTCGCAAGGCAGCTAAAGACTGGCCCGCAGCGCCATCTCTCGCAGACGGTTGCGCAATTGCCGTTCGCTCATCGGCTTCCCGCAGGAAACGAGGTCGGCAGCAACTTTCGCAACCACGTCGTCATGGCCGGGGCTATGGTGGTCGGCCAGATGAACCGCGAGAGCGTAAGCCTCGAGCGCCTCATCTTTCAGTCCGGCATGCCTCCCGGCCCATAAGCCGAACAGGACGTTTCTGCGCGCGATTTCGCCGTCTCGCGTGTCGTCGTCGATCCGTTCCAAGCCGTTGTACACGTCCAAATCCAGTTTCGTGAGAGCCGGATCCTTGGCCACCGTCTTAGCTCCAGTTGATCTCCACCCTGGATATGGGCGCGGCCGGTCGAACGCCAATTGGAATGCTCAATGCATTCGATTGGAGGGCTTGATGGGTGGAGGCGTCGGCGCGGGGATCGAGCCGCCCGATTTCGCAAGGCCTGCCGGACTTCGAATGGCTGCCACAGAAGGCGACCGCAGCGCCGCTCCTCCGTCACATAACCTTAGGAGGTCACTCCGGCGATTGCGGGCGCCGATATTCAAGCGAGTGCGTGATATGCTCGGCGAGCATTTCGGCCGCACGCGACAATTTGCCCGGCGAGCGGTAAAGGGCGATCTCGGAATCCGGAAGCTGCGGAAGCTGCTGCTCCACGCCGACAATCTTCAGGCCTGGCGGCACCATGTCCTTGGACAGTATGGTGATACCCAAGCCGGCACGAACGGCGGCTTGCAAGCCCTCGCTGCTGACACTGGTGTAGACGATGCGCCACTCGCGGCCTTGCGCCTGCAGGCTCGCCAACGCCCGCTTGCGGTAGACATCCGGTGCAGGAGCCAACGCCAACGGAATCGGACTTCCGCTTTCGAAGACGAACTGGGGCGAGCAAACCCAGACGAGGACATCCCGCCAGACCGGAACTCCGCCCAAAGGGGCCTGCGGCTCGCGCTTGATCAGCACGAGGTCGTACTCACCTCGCGAGAAGCCCTCAAGAAGACTGAAGCTGAAGTTGCAATTGACGTCGAGCGTGACGCCACGATGGGCTCGGGCAAAGCGCGCCAGAATGTCCGGCAGGTAGACAGTCGCGAAATCCTCCGTGGTGCCGAGACGGACGGTGCCTTCGATATCGGGCTCCAGGAAACGGGCGCGGGCTTCGTCGGCGATATGCAGGAGTTGCCGGGCATAGGCCAACAGGACCTCGCCGTCGGCGGTCAGCAGAACCTCGCGGCCGCTACGCTCAAACAGCGGCTTCTTAAGATTGTCCTCAAGCTTCTTGATTTGAAGGCTAACCGTCGACTGCGTCCGGCCAATGCGCTCGCCGGCTCGCGTGAAGCCGTTGTTGTCGACCACCGCCACGAAGGTGCGCAACAAATCGAAATCAAAGGGCGGCGTGCTCACGATGACCGTTCCCGTCAACCAGCCTTCCCAGGCAATATCAGTGAATCAAGGCGGACCCTCACCACGCGCGCTCCTTTGGATCGCCGGCCAAAAGCACCTTGATTTTGCACTCCCCACGGGTGATCCGCCAGGCCGTGGCTCATTGACATCGCCTCCTTCATATCGGGTTGTTGCCGCATTGGGTATAGCAACCCGTTCATCGCCATGGGCATTGTCGTTGGGTGGCTTGCTCGACCTCGCCCATGTTGTTGCCTCCGCCGAGCGCAGCCCGATCATGAAAGTCATCAAGCCGAGACCAGCATCCGGCACCGTGCATCCGCGCCGAGGCCAAGTTGTCGCCGCCCGCCCCCATGATTATGGGTGTCGCGGCTTCCGCGCGGCGGCTAAACTTGCCTCGCGCCGCGGGGGACACGCGGGTCGCGGGACCATGAAGATGAGCGAACAGGGCGAGACGGGTGACCCCATCACCATCCTCCTCGTCGAGGACGATGCGCCGACCTGCTGGCGGCTCCAGGATGCGCTGGTCAAAGCCGGCTACGAGGTGCGCAGCGCCGGGACGCTCGGCGAAGCCCGCTCCGCCCTCGCGAGCGGCGCGCCGCGCGTGCTGCTGACCGACCTGCGGCTGCCCGACGGCCACGGCGTCGAGCTGATCCGCGAGATGAGGCAGCGCTTTCCGGACACCGAGATCATGGTGATCTCCGCACTCGGCGACGAGGAGAGCGTGATTTCCGCAATCACGGTCGGCGCTACCGGCTATCTGCTCAAGGACGCCTTCCCTACCGACATCGCCACCACCGTTCGCGACCTGGTCGCGGGGCATTCGCCGATCTCGGCCTCGATCGCCCGTTTCATCGTCCGCAGAACGCAAGGCGTCGCACAGAATTCGGCGGAACCGCCGCGGGGGCCAGCGCTCAACACGGCGAGGCTCACCCCACGCGAGATCGACATCCTCTGGGGCATCGCGAAGGGCTTCAGCTATGCCGAGATCGCGAGCCATCTCGGCCTGTCCAGGCAGACCGTGCCGGGCCACATCAAGAACATCTACCGCAAGCTCGAAGTGCACACACGGAGCGAAGCGGTGTTCGAGGCCGTGCAGCAGGGCCTGATCAAGCTGTGAGCGAGATCGCGGCCAAAGCACCTGCGAAGGCCCCCGCCGGACCCGCGCGGCGCCGGCTGCTGGCCGCGCGCCTCGTTCCCTACCTGCTGCTCCAGGCCCTGATCGTGATCGTCACCCTCCTCGGGCTTCGGCTGCTGCAACCGAACGATCCGGAAGATTTCGCCCTGAGCGATTTTTCGGTACGCGAGAACGGCCTGACCCGCCCAGTGGCGCTGCCGCATTTCACCACGTCGCGCGACTCGCTGGCCGACCCGCCGCTGTACACCGGCGCCTTCACGTTCCGGCGTGAGGATGCGACGGCAGGCTGGTCGGTGTTCCTGCCGCGCTTCAGCAACGCGGTGGAGGTCGCCGTCAACGGCGTCGTCGTGCTCGATTCCCGGCGCGATGCCAACGCCAACCGGCCCGACCGCAACACGCCGCAGATCGCGTCCATTCCCGCTTCGCTGCTGCGCGAGGGCGGCAACGAGATCACGGTGCGGCTGTTCGTGTGGGGACCGCTGAAGGGCTTTCTGGACACCGTCTATGTCGGACCGGATGCCGCCTTGCGCCCAGCCTACGAGACACGCACGCTGCTGTTCGTCACGCTGCCGGTGGTGTTCTCCGCCTGGCAGGCGATCCTGGCCGTCATCCTCGCGATCATGTGGCTGATGCGGCGCCGTGAGCCGGTCTATGGCGTGCTCGCCGTGGCGATGGTGCTCGGCGTGGTGCAGGCGTTCGCGCAAGCGCCGGTGCCGCCGGCCAACGCGTCCCGGCTCTCCGCGGTGCTGTTGGCGTCCGCCCCGATCGAGAGCGCGCTGGTCGTCGTGTTCGGCGTGCTGTTCTTCGGCTGGCGCTGGCCGCGCTACGGCACGCTGCTGTTCATGCCCGGAATCCTGGTGTTCGTGGTCGGGCTGATCGGGGGCCCGCCGCTGCCGCGCATCCTGTTCCTGGTGCTCGGCATTCCCACCGTCGGGCTGTGCCTGTTCCTGATGGCCTGCGTCACGGCTGCCGCGGTGGTACGGCGGCAGGACGCGGCGAGCTTCACGATCGGCTGCGCGGTGACCATCGTGCTGGTCTGCTGGATCCAGGACATGCTCACGGTGCTCGAGATCACGAGCAACGATCGCATCTTCGTCTCGCGGCTGTCCTATTCGGCAATGCTGGTCGCGATCGGCGCCGGGCTGACCTGGCGCTTTGCCCGAGCATTGAACCAGGTCGACAGCTTTGCCGGGCAGCTCGTGACGCGCGTGCGTGAAGCCGAGGAACGGCTGAAGGCGAGCTTCGCCCGCGAGGAGGAGCGCGCCCGCGCCGCCGCGCTCGCCAATGAGCGCACGCGCCTGATGCGGGACCTGCATGACGGTCTCGGCGGGCAGCTCGTGAGCATCGTCGCATTGTCCGAGCGCGGCCATGAGGGCGCGACCATCACGGACGCTGCCCGTGCGGCCCTGAAGGATCTGCGCCTCGTCATCGACTCCATGGACGACATCGGCGGCGACCTGATGCTCGCGCTCGGCTCCTGGCGCGAGCGCGCAACGGCGCAATTGCGGCCGCACGACATCGCGCTCGACTGGCGCGTGGCGACGCCGCAGGGCCTGCCGCTGCATTCCGAACTCAGGCCATGGCACGTCATCCAGATCGTGCGCATCCTCGACGAGGCCGTCACCAACGCGGTCAAGCACGCCCAGGCCCGCCACGTCGCTGTCACCATCGAGACACGTGACGGCAGCGACGGACCTTATGGCATGATCAGCGTGGCGGACGACGGCCGCGGCTTCGCGTCGGCCGGCAATAGCACGGCCGCGGGCGCCGGCCAGACCGCGCGCGGCCTGCGCAACATGAGAAGCCGCGCGACGCGCTGCGGCGCAGCGCTCGATCTGAGCTCGGATGCCTCAGGCACCCGCGTGCAACTGCAATTGCCGCAGCGCTTTCCCGACAGCGACATGGCAGCGGGCTAAAAAAGCCCCCTCTCCGAACGTATGGGGCGCACGGAGAGAGGGAACGGGCCGGGTGATTGCCTGCGGAGGACGGGGGGTGTTCGGCCGCAGGCCCCGTTGGCCCGAAGCAATGCAATCAAATCGATCGAATGAACATATCAGCGCCGGCCGACGCGATTGACCGGGCCGCCGCGGTTCATCGGCGTACCCGCGCGCACGCCGACACCGGGCGCACCGACACCGGGCGTCGCGACCGCAGCTCGCGCAACCGGGGCTCCCGGCGCGACCACCACCGCCGCGGTCGGCCGCACCACGCAGCCCTTGGGCACCCCCACGGTCTTGCAATAGACCACCGCCTGCGCCGGGCTCGTGCCCAGCGACAGCATCGCCGCGCCGGCCAAGGCCATGATCGTCAGCCTGGCGCTCAGCGCTCCAGCTCTCTTCATTCTGCTCTCCTGCTTCCCGTTCGGCGTTCCGATGCGATCACCGGATCTCGCAGCCGAGGTGCAGCCTGAATGGCAAAAATCGGCGCGCGGAAACATGCCATGAAGATGGGGGTCCCGCCGCCGAGAAGAACTGGCCGGTGCCATGAACATGGCATGGACCCGGGACTGAGCTTCGCGGGATGGTCCGGCGCGATTGATCCCGGTCGGGACCAACGAGGATTCCAAAGAGGTGCTTCATGAAGATTTCGGTTCTTGCCGCGCTGCTGCTCGCTGCTGCCGCGCTGCCCGCTGCTGCACAATCCGGCCCATCGGTCCAGGAGCAGATGGCCTGCCGCGGCGACGCCAGCAAATTCTGCGCCGAACATATCGGCAAGCCGCCGCAGATGAACGCCTGCCTGCGCGAGAACAAGTCGAAGCTCTCGGATTCCTGCCGCAAGGTGGTTGAATCGCGCGGAGGCTAGCCGTTCATCCTTCTCTCTTGGAAGAAGACCGAGAGGGCGGCGCTCTGCCGCCCTCTCGAACAAATGCTAAACGCGCACCGCTATTCCTGCATCATCTCGCCGCTGCCGCCGAACTCGGCGGGAAAATCCTTCAGCTTGGGCAGGCCGTCGCGCATCGGCAGCACGGTCTCGGCGTAATTGACGTGGACGCCGGGTGTGAAGGCGAGCGTCGGGATGGTGGCGGCGAAGACGTCGACCAGACCGAGCGGCGGATGGCTGGCCATGAGATGGCCGCCGCACGTCCTGCAAAATTTGCGCTGGCTGAGCGGCGTCTTGGCGAAGGTCTCGACGTTCTGAGCGCCTTCGGTGATGCGCACGGCTTCCGGCTTCCACAGGCTGAAGGCGTTGACCGGGCCGCCCGACCAGGAGCGGCAGGAGCGGCAATGGCAATAGCCCATCGCCTCAGGTGCACCCGTGACCTCGACCGTGACCGCGCCACAGAAGCAGTTTCCGACATGTTTCATTTGGGCGTCTCCGTTTTTTGGGATCTTGTTTGCGCGTCGGCGTCCCGTGCATCCTCCATTCGAAGGCGCACGGGACGAGGCTAGACTATACCGACCGGCGCCAGGGAATAAGCATGGAAACGCGTTGCTTGTATTGCCGGTACTCGTCGCCGAAGAGACCAACGAGGTCGCGCTCCTCCAGCGCAATTCCGACGAAGATGTAAAGCGTGGTCACGGCGGCGAACAGCAGATGGCCCGCCGTCATGGTCGGCGCCGCCCAGAACGCGACGATGAAGCCGAGATAGATCGGGTGGCGGACGAACTTGTAGAGCAGCGGCGTCTTGAAGCGCGGCGGTGTCGCTTCCTTGCCGACGAGATGGTCGGTGACCTGATGCAATCCGAACAGCTCAAAATGGTTGATCATGAAGGTCGAGGTGAACACCAGCACCCATCCGGCGAAGGACAGCGTGACCAGTGTCACGGCGAGATCCGGATTCTCGACGTTCCATACCACCGCCGGCAGCGGACGCCACTGCCAGAACAGGAGGAGCAGTGACAGGCTCGCAAGCAGCACATACGTGCTTCGCTCGACCGGCTTGGGGACGAACTGCGTCCACCAGGCCTTGAACTGATGGCGCGCCATCACGCTGTGTTGAACCGCGAACAGCGACATCAGCAGCAGGTTGATGATGACCGCGCGAACGACCGGCGCTTCGGCGCCGGTGTCGATGGTCTTGGGCACCATCACCCCCATGACGAAGCCGATGGCGTAGAGAATGGTGACGAAAAACACGAGATATGCCGCAATTCCGTACAGAAAGGCGATGAACCTGAAAACGCGGGAGCCCGCAACCTCCGGGCCGGTGGAATGAATTTGGTGATCAATCTGGGTCATGAAACGCTCCGTTGTGCCGAGGCATCGACACGGTTTGGTCTTCGCACCATGCCGGATCGGACGTCCCGCGGCTTTCGCGGACGGTTGATTTTCGCCTGAGACGACTTTGATTTTTGCTTGAGACGACCGAAACGTGCGATTCCGCTTTGAAAACAACGTTCTTGACGGGGATCTGCGGGAGCTCACCTGCGGCGGGGAAGCCGTGCCGCTGCAGCCGCAGGTGTTCGATCTGTTGCTCTACCTCGTCACGGAGCGGGACCGGGTGGTCAGCAAGGATGACCTGATCAGCCGGATCTGGAGCGACCGCAGCATTTCGGATTCCGCCCTCAACAGCCGGATCAACGCTGCCCGCAAGGCGCTCGGCGACGACGGCGCGACCCAGCGGCTGATCAAGACCATTCCGCGCAAGGGCTTTCGTTTCGTCGGCGAGGTCCGGGAAGAAGCGGCACCGTCCCCGGTGCTTGCGGAAGCCAGGCCCGCTGCCCCGCGCGTGGCGGAGCGCCCGGGAATCGCGGTGCTCGCCTTCGAGAACATGAGCGGCGATCCCGCGCAGGACTATTTCGGCGACGGGATCAGCGAAGACATCCTCACCGCGCTGTCGAAGCAGCGCTGGTTCATGGTGATCGCCCGCAACTCGTCCTTCACCTACAAGGGGCGCGCGATCGACATCAGGCAGATCGCCGAGGAACTCGGCGATCTGCCTGATGTCGAT
>NZ_JAEMSD010000536.1 GCF_016462955.1 Bradyrhizobium sp.
CGGAAAGACACCAGCCAGATGCTCGACCAGCAGCGCGACCAGATCCGCGATCTCATGCAGTCGGCGGGCTACGTCGCCGACGTCGCACCGGTGCAGCACGGCTCGCTGGACGGATTCCAGAGCGGCTCCGGCCAGTCGCAGCCGCAGGGCCCGGGCCAGCAACAATCCTCGCCGCAGTCGCAAGGCACTTTCGGCGGTGCCGGCGCGTCGCCGGGGCAATCCGACGGCGGCGCGAAGCAAGCTCGCCAGGAGCGCGAGTCCAACCAGGAGACGCGTCATGACCAGGACGTGGCGCCGCATCATCGTCGCGGCCCTGTTTATCTCTAACGCGAGCGCTGCGCAGGCGGCCGCCGAAGCCGCGCGCCCTTGCGAACGGGAGATGGCGCGTGCCGCGCAACGGCACGGGATTCCGCTCGGCATTCTCTATGCCGTCGGCCTCACCGAGACCGGTAGGCGCGGCGCGCTGCATCCCTACGCGCTCGGGGCCGACGGCCAGACCGTGTTCGCCAAGGACATCAACGACGCCATCTCGCATTTCGAGGCGATACGCAGCAGGGGCATCAAGCTGATCGATCTCGGCTGCATGCAGATCAACCATTATTATCACGGCGAAAAGTTCGCGTCGGTACGGGCGATGTTCGATCCCGCGGGGAACGTCGAGTACGCCGCGCGCTTCCTCAAGGAGTTGAAGCAGCGCGAAGGCAGCTGGACCATGGCGGTGGCCCGCTACAATGCGGGTCCCAACAATCAGCCGGCGCAGAAGCGCTATGTCTGCCACATCGTTGCGCATCTCGTCTCGAGCGGCTTCGGCGCATGGACCGACAAAGCGCGCACCTTCTGCCAGCCAAAAA
This sequence comes from Bradyrhizobium sp., assembly GCF_016462955.1. Taxonomy (GTDB): domain Bacteria; phylum Pseudomonadota; class Alphaproteobacteria; order Rhizobiales; family Xanthobacteraceae; genus Bradyrhizobium. The sequence goes on from NZ_JAEMSD010000536.1 coordinate 852, forward strand.
CGAGCTGATAACATGAAGTTGTGCATCCCGCCCCATCATCAGCCCCGCGCAAGCAAGAACCCCCATTGTAACTGCAACCTACCAAAGGAGCCCAATTCATGAGCCTGTATGGTGTTATGCGCACCGGCGTTTCCGGGATGAACGCGCAGTCCAACAAGCTGTCGACGGTCTCGGACAACATCGCCAACGTCAACACGGTGGGCTACAAGCGGGCTTCCACCGAATTCTCCTCGCTGATCCTGAAGAGCGGCTCCGGCAATTGCGATTCCGGCGCGGTCGAAACCAAGGTCCGCTATGCCATCAGCGACGGCGGCAATACCCAGTATACCACGTCGACCACGGACCTCCGCGTCCAGGGCAATGGCTTCTTCGTGGTGTCGAACGCCAACAACACGCAGCAATATCTGACGCGCGCCGGCTCTTTCGTGCCTGACAGCCAGGGCAATCTGTACAACGCCGCCGGCTACTACCTCCTGGGCCAGCCCGGCAACGTAAGCAATTTCTCGCAGAACAGCCTGTCAGGCATGCAGATCGTCAACATCGCCCAGGTCTCGCAGGTGCCGGTGCCGTCGACGGCGGGCACGCTCACGACCGGCAATCTGGATCCGAAAGCGGCCGTCATTGCTGGCCCACCCGGCCCGGCCTCATATTCATCGAAGAGCTCGATCGTGGCCTACAACAATATCGGCCAGGCCGTTACGCTCGACGTCTACATGTCCCACACGGCGACGGCTGCCGGCCTGGATACCTGGCAGATAGGGGTCTACGACTCCGCGACGGGCACCTCGCTCGGTGCCGCCACGACCTTCACTTTCGACACCACGGCGGCCGGCAGGGGCGCGCTGGACGCGGCGAGCCCGACCGGTCTCGCCTTCACCGTTCCCGGAGGTGCGGCGATGACCCTGGACCTGTCGAATTTGACCCAGGTCGGCACCGATTTCAGCTTCAAGGCCACCGTCAATGGCAGTGTCCCATCGGCCATCGAGAAGGTCGATATCGACGATGCGGGCCACGTGACGGCGATCCTCAAGAACGGGCAGCAGCTGACGCTCTACACGATCATGCTCGCCGACGTCGCGAGCCCCGACAATCTGACGCCCGAGCCGGGCAACGTCTATTCGACCAACATGAATTCCGGCAATGCGCAGGTCGGAAATGCCGGCACCGGAGGGCTCGGCACGGTCCAGTCCAGCGCCCTGGAGGATTCCAACGTCGACCTCGCGGACGAGCTCACCGGCATGATCGAAGCCCAACGCGGCTTCACGGCGAACTCGAAATCGTTCCAGACCGGCTCGGATCTGCTGGACGTCGTCGTCAACCTGAAGCGCTGAATTCGTCAGCGCTCGATTCGAGCAAGAGCACGCCATGTCGCTTACCGCCGCTCTCAACTCGGCCCGCTCCTCGCTCATGGCGTCGAGCGTCCAGTCGTCGGTCATCTCGCGCAACATCGCTGGTGCCGGCGCCACCGGTTATTCGCGCAAGCTCACCGTGCTGGACAATCTGCCCGGCGCCGGGGTCTATGTCGCGGCGATCCAGCGCGCCGCCAGTTCGGGTCTCTACAACAACGTTCTGATCGCGACCTCGTCTTCCGCCAAGCAAAGCGCCATCTATGACGGCCTGCAGAAGATCGCGGCCGCGACGGTGGACGATCCGGAGATCGACCATTCGCCGACGGCGCAACTCAACGCCCTGAAGCAGGCGCTGCAGAAATTTGCCAACGCTCCTGACAACACCACGCTGGCGCAGGCGGCTGTCACGTCGGCCAAGGACATGGCGACCGCGCTCAACCAGGCGACGGAGACGGTGCAGTCGGCCCGCGAGAGCGCCGATGCCGACATGAACATTTCGGTCCAGACCATGAACCGGCTGCTGTCCCAGTTCGAGACCGTGAACACCGCGATCGTGAAAGGCACGATCTCCGGCGACGACATCACCGACTACCTCGACCAGCGCGACAACATCGTCTCGCAGCTGTCGGAGGAGGTCGGCGTCACGATGTCGATCCGTCCCAACGGCGACGCTGCGCTCTACGCCGACAGCGGCGTCGTGCTGTTCGACAAGACGGCGCGGGCCGTGAGCTTCGCGGCGACGAATGTCTACACCGCCGGGACCACGGGCAACGCCGTCTACATCGATGGCGTCCCGGTGACCGGAGCCAATTCGGTGATGCCGCTGAAATCGGGCAAGCTCGCCGGCCTCGCGCAACTGCGTGACCGGGACACCGTCACCTATCAGAGCCAGCTCGACGAGATCGCGCGCGGCTTGATCAATACGTTCCGGGAAAGCGATCAAACCGCCGCAGCGCTGCCCGACGTTCCCGGCCTCTTCACCTATCCCGGTGCGCCGGCAATGCCTGCGAGCGCCACCGTCTCGGTGGGCCTCGCCGGCACGATCTCGGTTGCGGCATCGGTCGATCCGGCCCTGGGCGGCGATCCGAACCTGCTGCGCGACGGCGCGATCAGCGGCAATCCCGCCTACCAATACAACACCGCCGGCAACAGCGGCTATTCCGCCCGGCTGCATCAGCTCGTCGGCGGCATCGACGCCTCGCAGCCCTTCGACGCGACCACGCAGGGCAAGCCGAACGGCAGCTTGATCGACTTCGCATCGTCATCGACCAGCTGGATCGAAGACCAGCGAAAGACCGCCGATGCCAATTCCGAGTACCAGAGCACGCTCCTCAACCGCAGCATCGCCGCGCTGTCGAACGTCAGCGGCGTCAACATGGACGACGAAATGGCCTTGATGCTCCAGGTCGAGCGTACCTATTCGGCATCGTCGAAGATCATTTCGACTGTCGATGAAATGTTGCAGAGCCTGCTCGCTGCCGTGGGGAACTGAGTCATGATGAGCGCGAACTACATTTCCACCCTGATGTTGTCCTCGTCGTTGCGGTCTTCGATCACGAACAACCAGGCCGCACTGAGCAGGGCGTCGACCGAGGCGACCACCGGACGCTTCTACGATGTCGGCCTCGAGCTCGGTGCCACGACCGGAAGCGACCTCACGCTGCGGGCAGACTGGAGCTTCGCCGACCAGCTCGTCGACACCAACGGGCTCGTCGCGGGACGCCTGGACGTGACGCAGAACCGGATTACCCAGCTCAACAAGACCGCGACCGACTTCCTCAAGGATCTGATCGCGGCCCGCAGCACCGACGGCGGCGGCCGGGTCATCCTGCCGCCAGCGTCGTCCAATCTCCAGGACCTGATCGGCGCGCTGAATGTCTCGTATAACGGTTCTTCGCTGTTCTCGGGCATCAACACGCAGAACGCGCCGATCACACCTTACGCCGCCGGCTCTGCCAGCAAGAACCAGGTCGATGCCGATTTTCTCGCGACCTTCGGCTTCGCGCAATCCTCGCCCGCCGTGGCCACCATCACTCCGGCACAGATGCAGACCTTCCTGGACACCACCTTCGATGCCGAGTTCGCGAGCCCGGCCTGGAACACCAATTGGTCGTCGGCGACGGACCAGACCATGCAAAGCCGCATCTCCACCACCGAGATCGCGGAGACATCGGTGAGCGCCAACGAGATCGGCTTCCGCAGGC
>NZ_JAEMSD010000537.1 GCF_016462955.1 Bradyrhizobium sp.
CCTGAAATTCAGTTTCTGCTCAGGGCGCCGGATCAGGCGGTCTTGTTGTAGACCTTGGCGAAATTGTCCTGAGCGGACTTGGCACCGTTGGCGGCAAGATTACCGAGATAGTCGGCAGTCGCCTTGGCGCGCGAGACGAACACTTCGCCGCGGGCGCGGAGCAGGCCCGACTGGATCTCGACGGCTTCGCTGACCGACTTGGCGGACGCGAGCTTATCGATACCCGAGAAGAACGCCTCGGCATCCTCGTAGATCGCCTGCTGGATGTTGCGGCTGATCTTGCCGGCCTCGGCAACGGTTTCGGCAACCGCGTTCTCGACGGCCGCGGTCACCCGCTCGGAGCCGGCGAACGCCTCGGCAGCGCGGTCCTTGGCGGTGTTGGCAGTCTTTTTGACGAACTCGCGGGCGGCCTCTGGAACTTCCAGGTTCTGGATGTTCTTGAAAGCGTCCTTGAAGCCCTCAAAGGCAGTGCTGGTATCGGTGGTCATGGGGTTCTCTCCATCCTCAATGGTTTGAGCTATGGGCTCACCCCGTCCGCATTGGCCCGGGGCAAAGTCGATATAAGATAGTTAATTGTGCGATGCAATATTTATGTTGCAGTGCGAGATCACAAATCCGTGATATGTCTTAAGAAGCGGCAACATGATGCCTTTGTCGCCAAGAGGGTACCGAGCACCCTAATGCTGGACAGCGTCCGACAGTCCATAGGCTTCCATCTGAGCCTGGACCTGCACGATGTTGTGGCCGAGCACGACGATGTCATGGGTCTTGCCATCGACGTCCCGGACATGATCCCGCAGCAGCGCCTCGGCCTTGAAGCCGAGGCCTTCGAACAGGGCAATCGCCGCCTGCTGGTCGACCGTCATCTGGACCGACAGCTTTTCCAGGCCTGCGCCGAGCGCAAGCGCGAAGGTCTCCTGCGACAGCGCCCGCCCCACCCCTTTGCCCCGGACATCGAGCGAGACCACCATCCGGATCTCGCCGACATGAGGCGACCAGGAATGCGGGTCGCGCACCAGCGTGCCGCAGCCGACGACCTTGCCGTCCCGGAGCGCGAGCAGGCTCGTGATCGCGCCACGCTCGATCTCCTTGACCCAGGCCGACAGCACCTTCGGCTCGCTGATGTTGCGGGGCAGGAACAAGAGGTCATGCGTCGGCAGGCCCCTGCCGAAAGCCAGCACCGCGGCTTCGTCGGCGGGCGACATCAGCCGGATCTCGATATCGCCGGCATCGGTCTTGGCGTGGCGCGGATAGGAACGCTGCTCGCTCATGTCGATCTCTTCCCCAGCCAGGAATCCAGTTTCGGCCATAGCCGCTTCACGGCATTGGCGCCTGCGACAAGCGAGACGTGACCGCCCTTCAGCATCACCTCTTCCTTGTCAGCAGATCCGATCTTCGCGATCAGGTGTTTTGCGGCCTCATAAGGCACGATGTGGTCGTGTTCGGCGACCGCGTGCAGCATCGGCACCTTGATGTCCGCGAGCCTTGCAGGCCGGCCGCCGACCGACATGGTGTCGTTGAGCAGCTTGTTGTCCCACATCAGGTCCTTGGTGATGGTGCGGAAATATTCGCCGGCGAGTGGCAGCGTGTCGGTCGCCCAGCGATCGAACATGCGATAGGACTTCACGAACTCGTCGTTCCAGATGTTCTCCCAGAGTTGGATCTGGCTTACCGTGCGCGAGGCGGGGCGCAGCATCTCGAACGAGGACAGGATCATTTCGGGCGGCACGTTGCCGACGCTGTCGACGAGACGGTCGACGTCGAAATAGCGGCGGTCGGAGAAGTTCGAGAACAGCTTCATCTCGCGGAAGTCGATCGGCGTCGTGAAGCAGATCAGGTTCTTCATCGGACCATCCGGGTGGATCGCGCCGTAGAGCAGCGACAGCACGCCGCCGAAGCAATAGCCTATGATCGAGACGTCCTGCTCGCCGGAATCGGCTTGCACGCGACGGACGCAATCCGGGATGAAGTCGAGGACATAGTCCTCCATGCGCAGGCTCTTTTCCTCCGGCCGAGGCGCGCTCCAGTCCAGCATGTAGACGTCGTAGCCGCGTCTCAGCAGGAACTCGATGAAGCTCTGGCCGGGCACGAGATCGAGGATGTAGCCGCGGTTGGTCGTCGCCATCACAATAAGCACCGGCACGCGGTAGATCTCGTCCGACATCGGCCGGTAGTGGTAGAGGCTCATGGTTCCGCGCGAGTGCAGCACGTCCTTGGGTGTCGAGCCGAGCGAGGGCCCCGAGGTCGAGAAATACTCCACGCCCTTGATGCTGCGCTGTATCGCGCGCTGCACCTCGGACTGGATACGCTCCGGGATCGACGCGAGATCAAGTCCCGCCGGCGCGTTCATTTCTGCTCTCCGCCTTCGGACGGCGGACGTTTCGTGCGCGGCGGACGTGGCGCGGCGCCGGTTTGCTGCGCACCGGAACTTGCCGACATCTGGCTCAGCATCGACTTGATCTCGCCGAGCTGGCCTTCGATCGAATGGAGCCGTTCCGCGATCCCGTTCATCTGCTCGCGGCTGGGCAGGTTCATGGAGAGCAGGTATTTCTCCATGAGATCGCCGAACTGCTTCTGAGCACCTGCAGCAACGCCGCCGGCGCGGTTGACGGCCTGCGAGAATTCGGGCGTCTCCATCGCCTTGGTCGCGAAGGAGTTGAAACCCTTCTCCATCTCGCCAACCATCTTCTGCCACAAGGCGACCGGATCGGTGGTCTTGTCGGTCATCAGCGTCCTCCCGAGGTGGAGGGCTTTACACCCTTCTTGTCGCGCCATACCACACCGTTGCGCGGTGCCGGTCAACCGGCAAGCAGCGGGCGCGGCGCCGCCCACGCCGCTTCTTTGCGGAACGAAACCATGCGATACAGCATGGATCAGCAGGAGGGATCCGTGACCGCCCATCAGCCGCCCCAGACCGTCCGCGCCAACGGCATCGACATCTGCTACGAGATCTTCGGCAACGACAATGCCGAGCCGCTGCTGCTGATCATGGGCCTCGGCGCGCAGATGATCCATTGGGACGACGCGTTCTGCGAGCAGCTTGCCGCGCGCGGCTTCCGCGTGATCCGCTTCGACAACCGCGACATCGGCAAGTCCAGCCATCTCACCGGCGGCAAACGCCTGACGCCGCTCGAGCTGCTGAAGCTGCGCTTCTTCAAAATTCCCGTCGCCGCGACCTACAAGCTCATCGACATGGCCAAGGACACGGTCGGGCTGATGGATGCGCTCGGCATCAAGTCGGCGCATCTGGTCGGGGCGTCCATGGGTGGCATGATCGCGCAGGAGGTGACGCTGTCGTTTCCGCATCGCGTGCGTTCGCTGACCTCGATCATGTCGACCACGGGCAATCCGCGTGTGCCGCCGCCGACGCGCGAGGCCGCGGCGATGCTCATGGCGCCGCCGCCGCGCAGCAAGGAGGAGTTCATCGTCCGCTTCGGCCAGACCTGGAAAGTGCTGCGCGCCGGACATTTTCCGGAGGAGGAAGCGCTCGACCCCGGCCGCGCCGAGCGCGTGTTCGCACGCGGGCTCAATCCGGCCGGCGTCGGCCGCCAGCTCCGCGCCGTGCTGGCGTCCGGCAGCCGCAAGGAGCGGTTGCACGCGGTGAAGACGCCGACACTGGTCATTCACGGCACCGTCGATCCCTTGGTCCGTCCCGAAGGCGGCAAGGACACGGCGGCGTCGATCCCGAACGCAAGACTGCTGATGATCGAGGGCATGGGCCACGCGCTGCCCATGCGCTTCTGGCCGGAGATCATCGATGCGATCGACAAGCACGCGCATGGCGCAGCGGCGCAGGCGGCCTAACTCTTCTTCGCGATCCAAATCACGTGGCGCGCACCGCCGCCCCTGCCGGTCGCGCGGACATTGACTTCGTTGACGTGGAAACCCGCACGCTTGAGACGCCTTGTGAACGGCGGATTGGGTCCCGACGACCAGACGGCGAGCACGCCGCCGGGCCGCAGCGCCGCCTTGGCCGCCGAGAGCCCGCTTGCAGTATAGAGCGCATCATTGCCCTTGCGGGTCAGTCCCTCCGGCCCGTTGTCGACGTCGAGAAGAATGGCGTCGAAGGCCGCTCGCTTTGCGCGGATGATTTCGCCGACGTCGACCTCCCGGATGTTCACCCTGGCGTCATCGAGGCTGTCGCCGAACACCTCGGCCATCGGTCCCCGCGCCCAGGCCACCACCGCGGGCACGAGCTCGGAAACCACGATCTTCGCCTTGGGCCCAAGCACCGTGAGTGCTGCACGCAGCGTAAAGCCCATGCCGAGTCCGCCGATGAGAACGACGGGCTTGGCCACCTTCTCGATCTGTTTCGCCGCGAGCGTTGCCAGAGCGGCTTCCGAGCCGGACAAGCGGTTGTTCATCAGCTCGTTGCTGCCGAGCTTGATCGAAAACTCCTTGC
>NZ_JAEMSD010000538.1:0-3735 GCF_016462955.1 Bradyrhizobium sp.
CGTCGTCGGCGCGGAGGCGTCCGGCGAAATCGCAAGCGTCGGCGAAGGCGTCACGCGCTTTAGGCCGGGCCAGAAGGTCGTGATGTATGGCGCGCTGACATGCGGCGTCTGTCCCGCCTGCAAAGCCGGCCGCGGAAAAGACCAGTTTCGAAAATCTCGAAGACGAGATGGCCTCCCTGCTCGGCCGTCCGAAGCCGTCTTCGTGAGGTTGCCGGCCCTCCCGCGTAGAGTTCTTTTCCTTTCTGTCCTGGTCGGCGCGGCTTCGCTCGCGATGCCGGCGCATGCCCAGGACATCAGCATCAATCTCGGCGGCGGCGCCGGTGGCGGCGGCGTCACCGAGCGCGCGATCCAGCTGATCGCGCTGCTCACGGTGCTGTCCATTGCGCCGTCGATCCTGATCATGATGACGTCGTTCACGCGCATCGTGGTGGTGCTGTCGCTGCTGCGCACAGCGATGGGCACCGCGACCGCCCCGCCGAATTCGGTGATCATCGCGCTCGCGATGTTCCTCACCTTCTTCGTGATGGGGCCGGTCCTGCAGAAATCCTACGACGAGGGCATCCGCCCGCTCGTCGCCAACCAGATCGGCGTCGAGGATGCGTTCCAGCGCGCCTCCGTGCCCCTGCGCGGCTTCATGCAGAAGAACGTGCGTGAGAAGGACCTCAAGCTGTTCCTGGATCTCTCCGGCGAACCGCCGCCGGCCACGCCCGACGATCTCGCCCTCCGCATTCTCGTCCCCGCCTTCATGATCTCGGAACTGAAGCGCGCCTTCGAGATCGGCTTCCTGTTGTTTCTGCCCTTCCTCATCATCGACCTCGTCGTCGCCTCGGTGCTGATGTCGATGGGCATGATGATGCTGCCGCCGGCGACGATCTCGCTGCCATTCAAGCTGATCTTCTTCGTGCTGGTCGACGGCTGGTCGTTGGTGGCTGGGAGTTTGGTGCAGAGTTACGGGGGATGAGGCTTCGTTCGCGACCGCGTCCTTTCCGCTCTCAGCGACAGCCCCCGCTCCCTCCTCGTCAATTGCGAGGAGCTCTTCGCGATGAAGCAATCCCTGACTGCCGCCGATGAGAGATGCCGGATTGCTTCGCTCCGCTCGCAATGACGGCGGATGGGGCGGTACCGTTCTCTACCGCGTCATCTTGATCTGCCGCACCACCGGAATCGTGGGCAGCGAGCCGGTGTGGTCGCTGTCGTCCTTGGCCTGCGGCGCGCCGGGGGCACGGGCGGTGGCGTCGGGGAAGCGCTGCTTCATCTCGCGCAGGAAGCCGTCGAGCGTATCGACGCTGGCGGCGAGCTTGGCGATCTCCGCGAATTCGGCGCTGGAGGCTGCAGCCGGCTTGCTGGCGATGTCGAAGGCGAGGCGGTCGGCGCTCTCGCTCATCAGCGGCGCGTATTTCTCGCGGAAGCGCGATAGGCCGATGGAATCGTCGGCGAGCGCGTAGCCGACGGCGGCGCGGATGATATCGCTCTTCTCGACCGCATTGAGTGGCTTGAAGTCGCGGAAGCGCTCGCCGTAATAGAGCTCGATCTGCTCGGCGGACTCGCGCCAGCGCCGCGCCGCCCAGAAGATGTCGGAGCGGAGACGGAGCACCTCGCGCCCGGACACGTTCGAGACGATGTCGAGTGCGAGATCGTGACGGCCGACGTCGCTCTGCGCGCGCCCCTCCAGCAGCAGGCGCTGCTGCCGGAGTTCGCCCGAGAGATCGCTGATGCGGCTCGCGCGCAGCGCGGTGATCGCCATGTCGGGCCTGCGATTGGCGAGATAGATCATGGCAAGGCGCGCGGCCACCTGGGCGCGCGCCGCGCCTTCGAGACGATGATCGACCTGGTATTGCAAGAGCTCGGCGGCCTGGTCGAGCAGATCGATCGAGGCGAGACGGTCGGCGAGCCGACGGATCAACTCGTCGCCACGCCGGCCGATCGGCGTCAGCTCGCGGAACTCGTAGAACATCCCGAGCGCCTCCACCGGCGGCAGCTCGTCACCCTTCGGCCCGAGGAAGAGCTGCGTGAACAGCTCGGAGGCGAGATCCTGCGCCTGACGCGAGGCTTCGGCGTTGGGCTGCAGCCGCGTCGCCGTGCGCGCCGCGGTGAGCGCGTCCCGGTAGCGTCCGGCCTCGGCATACATCCGCGACAGCATCTGGAGCGTCTTGACCTCGATCGCGTCGCCGCGCCAGGTCATCGACAGCGTCTCGAGTTCGCGCAGCGCCTCGTCCTTGCCGATCTCGTCGCGCCTCTGCCGCAGCGCGATCTCGAGTTGCTTGGCCTCGGCCGCAGCCTGGCGGTCGTTCGAGGCGGCGGCGAGCTTGTAGTCGTCGAGCGCATCCTTGTCGTGGCCGAGCGCCTCGGCGAGCCGGCCGCGCAGCACGGCGAAGCCGGGCGCAGCCTCGGGCGGGACACCGACCACCTCCAGCTCGCTGCGGCGTTTGGAGGCGCCGGCATAGTCCTTCACCTCGAGCGAGGCGCGCATCGCCTCCATCGTCACGATGCGCTGGATGTCGAGGGGCAGCGAGGCGATGGCGAATTCGACGTTCTTGAACTTCTCGCGCGCGTCCGCCCATTTGCCCTGGCGCGCATAGGCAAGCGCCTTCCAGAGCTGGGAATCGTGGCTGTTGCCGATCACGGGATTGGCAAGATCCTTCAGGCCCTGCGCGGGCCGGCCGATCAGGATGCTCGCGATCGCATGCATGATCAGCGCACCGCTCTCCTCCTTGTTGAGAGGATCGCCCAGCATCACGTCGGTCACGGCCTTGGCTTCGTGATACATGGCGCGCGACATGTAGAACTGCGCGAGATCGAGCCGCGGCAGCGAGCGCAGCGCCGGCTCGACGGCCGAAATCGCCGTCATCAGTTCGCTCTGCCGCGCCATGAAGTTCTCCGACTGGCCCTTGCGCCAGCCTTCGGGGCTGAAGACCGGGCGGACCGCGGTCGGCGCCCGCTCGGCCGAGATGTCGACCGGCGACAGCGTCAGTCCGCCCTTCTTGCCGAGGATCACCTTGTCCAGGCCGACCTCGACGCCGACCTCGTCGGAGTTCGGCCGGATCGCGATGCCGTGCGCGGATTCCAGCAGCGAGAGATCGACGAGGTCCTGCCGCTTGATGAAGCCGCGCACGGGCCGCTGGGCGGTGACGACGAAGAGCGTGTCGCCGGCATCGGGATCGATGAGCTTGTGCAGGAGGCCTGGATTGGCGAAGGGAATTGCGATATTGGCCAGCGCAGGATCGGTGATGTTGCGCGACATCATCAGCGGAAGCGGCGTGGACTGGATCTTGTCGGCGAGCGTCAGCATCCAGTTGGTTTCCTTGCCGACCTCCTCGCTCGTCAGCGAGTAGACCAGCGGACGGGTGAGACGGATACGCACCGCCTGCCCCTTGTCGAGCGGGACGCGGCCGACCTCGCCGATCATCGCGCCGCCCCGCGTGCGGATCGCCTCGACATCGATGGGCTTCGGCGTATCGAACACCAGCCACACCGTGTCGCCGCGGCGGAACGCCGCCGCCGGCGTTGCGACCTGAAGCGGGAACGTCACGCGCAAGCCGTCGCTGTCGCGGCGGGCATCGACGCTCGCAATCGCAGGCTGCGGCGCAGGCTGCGGTTCGGCAGGCGCAGCCTTGATCGGCTCGGCTTTGGCGGGCTCGGCTTTGGCAGCTTCCTTGAGCGGGTCCGTCGCCGTCTCTCGCGGCGCTTCAGCCGGCGCAGCCGCTGCTTCCCGCGCAGGCGGCGGCTTTGCAGCTT
>NZ_JAEMSD010000538.1:3745-4397 GCF_016462955.1 Bradyrhizobium sp.
GGGCGGCAGCGCGGCGGACGCCTCCGGCTTCACCTCGGGCTTGATGTCGATCTTGGCTTCACGCGCGATGGTCTCGGAGCTCGGCGGTGCGATCTCGCGCTGGACATCCTTCGCCTTCTCGGCCGCCCGCCTGTCCGGCGCAGGCGCAGGTGCTTGACCGGCAGGCTTCAACTGCGCGATCGCCGCCTCGGGCCCCGCGGCCGACTTGCCCTTGTCCGGCTGGAACGAGACGTCGACGACATAGTTCTTCTCGTCCCGGAACGAATGCACGTCGGAATCGCCGATCAGCGCGATCTCGACATTGGTCTGGTCGATCTCGGATTTCTGCTTGATCGAGGCGACGTTCGGCGGCGCCGCGACGACGGCGTCCGCCAGGTCGAAATTGAGATTGGCGTTGAAGAGGAGCGTGAGCTTCTGCTCGTTGAGCACGGAGGAGACGCCGACGCCGTCGGGCATCTCGAACACGAAGCGTACGAAGGTCGGCTGCACCGAGGCACGCACGCGGATCTGCGGACGCTTCTTGGCCTCGGCGGCGGCGCGCTGGGCCCGCAGCGCACGCTCGGCGGCGCGCGCGCGTTCGGCCAGTTCCTTGACGACGTCCATCGGCAGGCTCGGCGGCGGTCCCTTCCATCCCTCCGGCAGGAGGTCGATG
>NZ_JAEMSD010000100.1:0-1005 GCF_016462955.1 Bradyrhizobium sp.
GTTGGCGAGGGAAGGGCGATTGGCGTGCGTGAGCACGTCGATCACTCCAGCCACTTTCAGCGCCGCGCTGGTGTCGAGCCGCACGATGCGACCGCGGGGGATGGTCGCCTCAACCACGAAGCCATGAACGAGGCCCTCGGCGGAGAATTCGCCGGCATACTTCGCAGCACCCGTGACCTTGGCCCGGCCGTCGACGCGCGACGTTGGTGTACCCACATAGGCGTTCATCGGGCCCTCATGCGATCTTTTTGTCAGCTTGGGATTGCGGTGTGGCACGCATTGCCTGCATCAACGTACGCACGACGGCCCGGCGCGCGAGCGCGATCTTGAAACCGTTGTGCGCGCGAGCGGTCGCTCCCTGCAGCAGCAGGTCGGCGGCGTGCCCAAAATGATCCGGTGTTGCCGCCTGGCCGCGCAATGCCGCTTCGGCCTCGAGGCTTCGCCATGGTTTGTGAGCCACGCCGCCGAGCGCAAGACGCGCATCGACGATGGCGTTGCCCTCCAGTTCGAGCGCAGCTGCGACCGAGACCAAGGCAAAGGCGTAGGACAACCGGTCGCGGATCTTCAGGTAGCTGTAGTTTCTCGCCAAGCTCTGCGGCGGCAGCTCGATCGCGGTGATGATCTCCCCGCTGCCGAGATTCGTGTCGAGATGAGGCTTGTCGTCGGGAAGCCGATGGAAATCGGTCAGCGCGATGGTGCGTTGTCCGGTGCGGCCTGCAATGTGCACGAGCGCACCGAGCGCGGCCAAAGCTACGCTCATGTCGGATGGATTGGTCGCGATGCAGGATTTGCTCGTGCCGAGGATTGCGTGGTTGCGATTGAGGCCATCCAGTGCCGAGCAGCCGGTGCCGGGGCTGCGTTTGTTGCATGGCGTCGTGGTGTCATAGAAGTAGGCGCAGCGCGTTCGCTGCATCAGGTTGCCGCCGACGGAGGCCATGTTGCGCAGCTGCGCGGAGGCGCCTGCCAGAATGGCGCTGGCAAGCAGGGGGTAGCGCTGTTCGATCA
>NZ_JAEMSD010000100.1:1015-3017 GCF_016462955.1 Bradyrhizobium sp.
GGATGGTAGGCGAGGTCCGAATTTGGCACCAGGGCCCCGACGCGCAGGCCCCCGTCAGCCGTTTCCTCGATGTCGCGAAGCGGAAGATGGGAAATGTCGATCAGCCGGGAGGGCCGTTCGACATTCTCCTTCATCAGGTCGATCAGGTTGGTGCCGCCGGCGATCAATTTTGCGCCGGGATCGGCGACGAGCAGCCGAATGGCGTCGGCGACGTCGCTTGCGCGGGAATATTGGAAGTTGTTCATGACCGGCTCATTGCCTGCTCGATCGCGGCCACGATGTTGGGATAGGCGCCGCAGCGGCAGAGATTTCCGCTCATGAGCTCCCGGATCTCGTCGGCGTTCCGCGCGTGGCCTTCGGCCAAGAGGCCCGCGGCGGAACAGATCTGTCCCGGCGTGCAGTAGCCGCATTGGAAGGCATCGTGATCGATGAAAGCCTGTTGCAGGGGATGCAGCGCGCCGTCCTTGGCCAGACCTTCGATCGTCGTGATCTCGGCGCCGTCCTTCATGACGGCGAGCGTCAGGCAGGAATTGACCCGTCGTCCGTCGACCAGCACGGTACAGGCGCCGCATTGCCCGTGATCGCAGCCTTTCTTGGTGCCGGTCAATTCCAGGCGGTCACGCAGGGCATCCAGGAGCGTGGTCCATGGCACGACCTCCAGTGTGCGCCTTGTGCCATTGACGAGGAGGTCGATCGGAATGCGTTCTGGGATCGTGATGTCGGCCATAGTCTGTTCCCTGCGGAAAGGCCGAGCTGGGCAAAATTGTGGACGTGACGCGATAATGCGTTGCCGCCGCTGGCCGATAGCGCCCAACGGACGACGGGTTGCTTCGTTCCACGGGCTTTCCCGGCCTGACGGACGAGGTCAGCGCTTCGCCTCGCCGAACACCACGGTCGGCACCGCGCGGTTGACGATCTCGCGTAGCGCGAAGCTCGATTGCACCCGCGCGACGCGCGGCAGGCGCGACAGCTCGGTGCGGTGGATGCGCTCGAAATCCTGGATGTCGCGAGCAAGCACGATCAGGATGTAGTCGTCGGTGCCCGACATCAGGAAGCAGCGCACGACGGAGGGACATTTCACCACCTCCGCCTCGAACGCCTTCAGAGCCTCGTCGCTCTGGCTTTCCAGCGCGATGCGGACCAGCACGGTGGTGGTGAGGCCGAACTGGCCGAGGTCGAGCGCGGCCTGATAGGCCTGGATGTAGCCGTCGTCCTCGAGCGCCTTCTGCCGCCGCGCCAGCGCGGTGCTCGACAAGCCGATCTTGCTGGCAAGCTCGGTGTGACTGGCGCGCGCGTTGGTCGTAAGTTCCGCGAGAATCGCGAGGTCTTTCCGGTCGAGGGCCAATGTTTCGATTCCAGCGTGAAAGGGCAGTTCTGCGCCGGAAACCGGCGCGCGCCTGCCGAGACTAGCGGATATTTGCACGGAACCAAACGAGAGCCCTCGTTAGGATGATTGAGCGGAATCAGGGTGTTGGCAAAGGAGCTCGCGATGCGCGTCGGTGTGCCCAAGGAGATCAAGGTGCAGGAATATCGGGTCGGGCTCACCCCGGGTGCCGTCCGTGAATATGTTGCCGCCGGACACCAGGTCACGGTCGAGACCGGCGCCGGCAGCGGCATTGGCGCGTCCGACGAAGTCTATCGGCGGGCAGGGGCCATGATCGGCGACAGCGCCCCTGACATCTTCGCCAAGTCGGACATGATCGTGAAGGTGAAGGAGCCGCAGAAGAGTGAATGGGCTCAGCTCCGCGAAAACCAGCTCCTGTTCACTTACCTCCATCTTGCGCCGGATCCCGAACAGGCCAAGGGTCTGCTCGCTTCCGGGTGCACCGCTATTGCCTATGAAACCGTCACGGATGCGAGCGGTCACCTCCCGCTGCTCGCCCCGATGAGCGAAGTCGCCGGCCGCCTCGCCATCGAGGCCGCCGGCGCCGCGCTCAAGCGCTCGGCCGGCGGCCGCGGCTTGCTTTTGGGCGGTGTGCCGGGGGTGCAGCCGGCGCGTGTC
>NZ_JAEMSD010000100.1:3027-16525 GCF_016462955.1 Bradyrhizobium sp.
CGTCGTCGTGCTCGGCGGCGGCGTGGTCGGCACACAGGCTGCGCGCATGGCGGCCGGGCTCGGTGCCGAAGTCACCGTGATCGACCGCTCGATCCCACGTCTGCGCGAACTGGACGATCTCTTTGCCGGGCGCGTGCGCACGCGTTTCTCGACCCTCGAGGCGGTCGAGGACGAGGTGTTCGCCGCGGACGTCGTGATCGGCGCAGTGCTGGTGCCGGGCGCGAGCGCGCCGAAGCTGGTCACGCGCGCCATGCTGAAGTCGATGCGACCGGGTGCCGTGCTGGTCGACGTCGCGATCGACCAGGGCGGTTGCTTCGAGACCTCTCATCCGACCACGCACGCTGAGCCAACTTACGAGGTCGACGGCGTCGTGCATTATTGCGTTGCCAACATGCCGGGCGCGGTGCCGGTAACCTCGAGCCAGGCCCTGAACAATGCGACGCTGCCGTTCGGTCTGATGCTCGCGAACAAGGGTTTTGCGGCCGTGCTGGAAAATCCGCATTTGCGCAACGGCTTGAACGTCCATCGCGGGCGGATCACGAACAAGGCGGTCGCGGAAAGCCTCGGGCTCGAGTTTGCGCCGGTTGGAAGTGGCTTGGCGGCGTAGGCGCTGTCGTTGCACCAACCGCGAAGAAGAAAACCATCGCCTTTTGGGCTCCGAACGGAAGGAGTTTCCCCGTCGCAGCCCAAAAAAGCCAATCGCTTCCATTGCTGTTTCGCGGCGAAACGACGACATTCCTGCCAGAAATTGGTGGATTGGCAGCTATGGAACGCAGTGGATTCGAGCCCTTCGGCGAGCAATTGGTGTCCGCAACGGACAGCCAGCCGAAGTCGCGTGCCTCAAAGCTCCTGCTGCGGACTGGCACGACGCTGTTCTGGTCGCTGGTTGCCGGCATCGTGCTCGCGCGTGCCGCCTTCTTCGAGCCGGGGGTCTATGACGGCTTCAGCCGGGTTGCCTCGCTTGCCAAGAGCCTGATCTTCTGAGCCTCTTTCCGCCCTTTATTCCAGATCCGAGGACAGAACTTCCCTCGGCCCTGATATGTCGAAAACTTATTCCCCAATGGAAGCGCGCTGCGTATAAATCCTTCTCCTCTGGGAGAGATTTGTGTCGCAGAATCAAGCATCCAGCCCGGCCGGCACCAAGCCGGCTTCCGCCGCGAGCCGCATTGCGGCGCTGATTCCAGGCATACTCCTCTGCGTTCTGGTGGCCGGCGTCTCCGCCCTGCTGGAGCACGCCGAACTGGGCATGTTCGACCATCCCTATGTCGAGGCGCTGGTGATGGCGATCCTGCTCGGGATGGCCCTGCGCAGCTTCTGGAAACCCGCGCCGCGCTGGCAAGCCGGCATCGCCTTCAGCGCCAAGCAGCTGCTCGAAGTCGCGGTGATGCTGCTGGGTGCCTCCATCAGCTTCGCCGCGATAGCGGCGTCAGGCATCGCGCTGCTGGCATCGATCGCGGCCGTCGTCGTGATTACGCTCGGTGTCTCATTCGGCCTCAGCCGCATGCTCGGGCTGTCGACACGTCTGTCGATCCTGATCGCCTGCGGCAACTCGATCTGCGGCAACTCGGCGATCGCCGCCGTCGCGCCGATCATCGGCGCCAACAACGACGAGATCGCATCCTCGATTTCCTTCACCGCCATCCTCGGCGTGATGATGGTGCTGGGCCTGCCTCTCTTGATTCCTTTGTTGCAATTGTCCGCGACGCAATACGGCATTCTCGCCGGCCTCACCGTCTATGCCGTGCCCCAGGTGCTCGCGGCAACGGTGCCCGCCGGCCTGGTCTCGACGCAGATCGGCACGCTGGTGAAACTGATGCGTGTGCTGATGCTGGGGCCGGTCGTGGTCGGCTTTTCCTTGGTCGCCTCGCGCTGGCAGACCGATGCCAAGAAGACCAGCGTCGGCTTCTTCCGCCTGGTGCCGTGGTTCATCCTCGGCTTCCTCGTGCTCGCGACGCTGCGGTCACTGGAGATCGTGCCGGCCACGGTGGTTGGCCCCGTGACGAAGATCACCGGCTTTCTCACGGTGGTCTCGATGGCTGCCCTTGGCCTTGGCGTGGACGTGCGCGTGCTGGCGAATGTCGGCGGCAGGGTGACGGCTGCCGTGACGCTCTCGCTGATGCTGCTGCTGGGGATCAGTATCGCGCTGGTGCACTGGTTCAAGTGATTGAAACGACACTGCTGTAGGGTGGGCAAAGGCGCGAAAGCGCCGTGCCCACCATCTCTCTCTTATTGCAAGAGATGGTGGGCACGCTCCGCTTTGCCCACCCTAAAGGAGCGTCATCGCAGCGAGCGGAAGGGCAAAATCAAATCACGTCCGCCAGCGAGTGCCCCTGCAGCTCGATGCTCAGCCCCTGCATGCCCAGATCGTTGATCTCGCCGCCCATCGCCTTCAGGCTCTCCTCGCGGATCAGCGACATCAGCCCGCGGCGCAGCGCCAGGAATTCCGACGACATCATCATGGATTGCTGCCGCGGCCGCTCCAGGGGGATCGGGATCTCTGCTTTGATCGAGCCGGGCCGGGCGGTCATGCAATAGACGCGGTCGGACAGGAAGATCGCCTCGTCGATATCGTGGGTCACGAATAGGACCGAGATCTTCAGCCGCTGCCACATATTGGTGAGGATCTGCTGCATGATGACGCGCGTTTGCGCGTCGAGCGCGCCGAACGGTTCGTCGAGCAGCAGCACTTTCGGCCCCGTCGCGAGCGCGCGGACGATGCCGACGCGCTGCTTCATGCCGCCGGAGAGCCTTTCCGGATAATGCTTTTCGAACGCCTCCAGCCCGGCAAGCCCGAGCAGGGTGCGCGCGGCGCGCTCGCGCTGCGAGCGAGGCATGCCGCGCATCTTCAGGCCGAACTCGACGTTCTCCCGCACGGTCTTCCAGGGGAACAGTGAATATTGCTGGAACACCATTCCGCGTTCGGCGCTCGGGCCGTTGACGCGCTCGCCATCGACGGTGACGATCCCCGTCGTCGGTTTGAGGAAGCCTGCGACCGCATTGAGCAGCGTCGACTTTCCGCAGCCGGACGGGCCGACGATCGACACGAACTCGCCGGGGTTCACATGGATCTGCGTGTCGGTGACGGCCTGCACCGGGCCCTCGATCGTTTCGTAGGCTAGCGAGAAGTTCTTGACCTCGATGTGACCCTTTGGCTTTGCAGCAAGGACTTCGCTCATGTCGACCTCCACGGCATCACCAATTGTCCCGCCCCCCGGATCAGCAGGCTCGATCCGAGGCCGAGCACCCCGATCGCGATCATGCCGAGTGCGATGTCGGCATATTGAACCAGCGAGTAAGCTTCCCAGGTGAAATACCCGATGCCGTATTGGCCGGAGATCATCTCGGCCGCGATCAGCGACACCCACGCGACGCCCATGCCGACGGTGAGGCCGGTGAAGATGTGCGGCAGCGAGGCCGGAAAATACACCTCGCGGAAGATCGAGCGCTCGCGCGCGCCGAGACACTGGGCGGCGCGCACCAGCACCGGATCGACAAGCGACATGCCGTGCAGCGTATTGACCAGGATCGGGAAGAACGAGCCGAGAAAGGTGATGTAGACGATGCTCTGCTCGTTGGTCGGCCACAGCATGATCGCCATCGGCACCCAGGCGATCGCCGGAATCGGCCGGAGCACCTCCGCCACCGGGAAGATTATCTCGTGCACCAGCTTGAAGCGTCCCATGATCAGGCCGAGCGGCACCCCGACGATGGCGGCGAGCGAGAAGCCGAAGAAGATGCGGCGACAGCTGAGCAGGACATGCATCAGGAACTTGGGGTCGTGGATCGCCTTGACGAAGCTCGCATAAACCGCGAGCGGCGAAGGCACATTGGTGAAGCGCACGAAGAATACGACGCGATAGGTTGTGAGCAGGTGCCAGACCAGCAGGAATGCGAGCAGCGAGATGATGCCGATCGCGGTCGCGCGCAGCCGGCCCTGGTTCAGGCGGTACCAGCGAAGCATGAGCGCGCCGAAGGAGGTCGGTGCTGCTGCTGGCGTGACGGCGGGCACAGGGCCCGCCTCTGCAATGGACGCTGTCGGCATGCCGTCCTCGGGATGTCTGACGAGGGCGGGACTGCTCACGTCCTGCCTCCGCCGACCGACGCTTTCACCGCTTCGTCGAAGCCGAGCACCTTGCCGCTGATCTTGGCCGCGTAGGCCTCGGCATCCTTCTTCAGCAGGAACGGTGCAACTTCGCCGTTGCCGACCGCGAAGAAGGCCTGGTCGGCGAACAGCTTGATGCCCCGGGTGGTATCGAAGACATAGGCGACGTTGATCTTCTTGCCCTTGGCCTTGTAGTCGGCATAGGCGCCAAGCGTGCAGCTGGCCGATGAGAAGGGCATGATGCCGGCATCATCGAGCCAGACCTCGCCCGCCTTGCGCGGATCGGCGATCGGCTTCTTGCAGAAGGCGTCTTCGCCGGAGATCTCGTAGTTCTTCGTGCTCGCAAGCTGCGCGTCATAGTCGAGCTTCATCTCGGCATAGGCCTTGCGGATGTATTTGTCGTCGACCCACTTCTTCGGATCGAATTCCTTCATGCGGCCGAGGTTCTGCAGCACCTTGACGTCGGTCGTGGCGGCATCGATCAGCGCCGGCTTGACCGTGGGATCGGTGGTCATGTTGCCGCCGGGACCGAGGAAAATGTACACGACTTCCTTGTTGATGCCGGTCCATTCCTGAATCTTCTCGGCCGCGAGCTTGGGATCGTCGCGCAGCCATTGATTGGCGGCGATTACGGCCTTGAAGTAGGCGACCACGACCTCAGGATATTTCTCGGCGAAGTCGGTGCGGACGACGATGCCGTGGAAGGTCGGCAAGTTCGTCTCGACGCCGTCAAAGATCTTTCGGGCGAAGCCGCGGAACGGCAGCAACTCGGCGAAGGGGACGAAGTCGGCATGCCCGTCGATCTTCTTCTCCTGGAGATTGGTCGACCCGACCTCGGGACTCTGGCTGACCAACTGGAAGAAGTCGGCGGGATAGCCGCGGTCCTGCATCGCCTTGAGGACCATGCCATGGGCGGCGGAGCCGAAGGGGACGCTGACGAGCTTGCCCTTGAGATCGGCGAGGTCGTAGTAGGGCGAGTCCTTGTGAACGACGAGACCGTTGCCGGAGCCGGAGAGGCTATAGGCGGCGATGCCGACCAGCCGGCTCTTGCTCTCGGGGTTGCTCTCGAAGGTGAAGCCGTTCACGATCAGCGGATAGTCGCCCATCATACCGATCTGCAGCTTGTTCGCCATCATCGCATTGGTGACGGGCGGGCCCGAGGTGAAGTTCTGCCACTCCAGCTCGAACTTGATGTTGGCATATTTGCCGTCTTTCGGCAGATATTTCTCGAGGAGACGCAACTGGCGGATGACGACGCCGGCGGTGACCGTGTTCGTCGTGGTGTCCTGCGTTCCGATGCCGAGTGTGATCGTTTCCGCCGACACCGGCTGCGTGACGAATAGCGCCAGCGACGTCACCGACATCGCGATCGAGAGCGTGGGAAGACGGCTGACCATTCTCATCCTCATTTGGTTGGATGTGCTGTGGTTGCCATGATTGGGTGAGGTCGCAGGCAGGGCAAATCCGGATTGGCCGTTGCAGTCGATTAGTTGCCGGGAAATTCTGATTGCATACTCCTTGGGCAGTCCTGCACTATAAAGCCGCTTGCCTGTGCACCGGCCTTGGTCGCAGATTTGCTCAGTCGGCTGCGTGACCGCGCATCTCCTCCAGCACGTCGGTCCGGCAGACCACGATCTGCGACCGCTTGGTCAACACGATTCCCTTCTCCTGCATGCGCTTCAGGCTGATCGTGACCCATTGCCGGGTGGCGCCGACCATGTGGGCAATATCGGCATGGGTAAAGGCTGCGGCGATCACAGTGCCGTCGGCATCCTCGACGCCGTAGAGCTCGACGAGATGCAGCAGGAGATGCGCAAGACGCTGCGTGATCGAGCGCGTTCCCAGCATTTGCGCCAGTGCCGAGTAGCACTTGCCCTTGAAGGTGAGGCCCTCGATGAGGCCGATCGCGAGATTCGGGATCTCCGCGGCAAGGGAGCGCAGCTCTTTTCCCGGCAGGTGCACCACGCTGCAATTGCTGGATGCCACGCCGGACCATTGATGCATGGTGCCCTCGAACACTTCGGGGCCTCCGACGAAATTGCCCGCGTGCCAGTAAGCCAGCGTGATCTCGCGCCCGAGCGGCGAGGTGTAGAACACCCGGATGCGGCCGCTCTCGATCAGCCAGATGCCGTCATGCTTGGCGCCCTGGCTGAACAGGGTCTGGCCGCGATTGAGCACCTTGCGGCGGCCCTGCTTCAGCACCAGTTCCCGCTCCCGCGGCGAGAGCTTGTCCATCAGCGGTGGCGGACCGCCGATCCATTGCTGGTTCTCGGTGAGCAGCAGCGAGGAGCTGCCGGTAGACCGCGCCGCTCCGGGAGCGGACCCGCGAACCGCATTCGCCGCCTGCAACATCGTCTGCCTCCGGAACGTTCAAATCGTTCTAAAGAGGAGCAATGTCCGTGCCAGATGGCGAGCCAACAGCCTGCGTCATTCTGAGCGGCGTTCGGTACCCCGGCAAGACGATGCCGGTTATGCGGCAGTCCCCGCGAGGCTCAACAAATACGGCCTCGGGTAAATCCCCCGGTTGTGCCCATCCGAGAACGAGATGTTCAGCCCGTAGCCGAGATCGCCGATCTCGGTGATCGCGATGCCCGGAAATGCTTCCGGAAAGCGGCCGTCGAAGCGGGCGCGGGTGCAGTGGGCGCATTTGCAGGAGAGGCGGAGCGTTTCTGCGGAAACGCTGAGCGCGTCGTCCCGTGCGGTGCGGACGAGCAGCGCGGCGAGATCAGCGCTGGCTTCGTAATCGGCCACGGTCGGCGCCACCAAGGTCATGCTCATGACGAACCTCCGACGTCCTGATAGGTCGGCGCGGGCGCATATGAATAGCAACTAATTGCCGGCGCGGTGTGATCGCGTGTCTTTTCCGTCATGGCCCGCGAAATGTGAAACTAATCGACCGGGAATTCCACTTCCGCGTTGCCGGACTCTTCTCTCTCCGAAAACCTCTGCGCCATCGATGGCCAAGGAGAGACCATGAGCGCATTTCAGAAGGAAACGGTTCTGTCGGTCAGACACTGGACTGATTCCCTATTCAGCTTCACTGCGACCCGAGATCCCGGCTTCCGGTTCCAGAACGGCCAATTCGCCATGATCGGACTCGAGGTCGAGGGCAAGCCGTTGATGCGGGCTTACAGCATGGCCAGCGCCAATCACGAGGAGGCGCTCGAATTCTTCTCGATCAAGGTGCAGGACGGCCCGCTGACCTCGCGCCTGCAGAAGATCAGGGAAGGCGACATCATCCTGGTCGGCCGCAAGGCGACCGGAACGCTGATCACCGGCAACCTCATTCCGGGCAAGCGCCTGCTGCTGCTCTCGACCGGAACGGGCCTTGCGCCCTTTGCCAGCCTGATCAAGGATCCCGACGTCTACGAGAACTACGAGACCATCGTGCTTGCCCATGGTTGCCGCCAGGTCTCCGAACTTGCCTACGGTGAGCACGTCGTCGACGGCTTGCGCAACCACGAATTCTTCGGCCCCCTGATCCGCGACAAGCTGGTCTATTATCCAACCGTCACCCGCGAGCCGTTCCGGAACCGTGGTCGCATCACCGACCTGATCGCCTCGAACCAGGTTTTCGACGATATCGGGCAGTCCGGCCTCGATATCGAAACCGACCGCATCATGCTGTGCGGCAGCCCCGCGATGCTCGAGGAACTCCACGCGATGTTCTCCGCACGCGGTTTCGTCGAGGGCAACCACAGCCAGCCCGGCCATTTCGTCATCGAAAAGGCTTTCGTCGAGCGCTGAGACGCAAATCGCGGCCCGGCGACAACTAATTGCTATCGCCGGGAAGCTCCCTGAACAAATCTGACGCAAAGGCGCCGGCTATCGGCGGACCAGGAGCAAGTGATGGCACTAGATCAGATCGTCGACGGACTTTCCGAGGTTTCCTGCGACGTGCTGGTCATCGGGGGCGGGACGGCCGGCCCGATGGCGGCTTTGAAGGCAAAGCTGAAGAATCCGAAGGCCAATGTCGTCCTGCTCGAAAAGGCCAACGTCAAGCGCTCCGGCGCGATCTCGATGGGGATGGATGGGCTGAACAACGCCGTCATTCCCGGCTATGCGACGCCGGAGCAGTACACCAAGGAAATCACCATCGCCAACGACGGCATCGTCGATCAGAAGGCGGTCTATAAATACGCGCAGAATTGCTACAAGATCATCGAGGAGCTCGACAGCTTCGGCATCCGCTTCCTGAAGAACGAGAACGGCGATTACGCCGTCAAGAAGGTGCACCACATCGGCACCTACGTGCTGCCGATGCCGAACGGCGAGACCGTGAAGAAGGCACTGTACCGCCAGCTCCGTCGCGCCCGCATCCTGATCTCCAACCGCTACATGGCGACGCGGCTCCTGAAATCTGCCGATGGCCGCATCGCAGGGGCCGTCAGCGTCAATACCCGTACCGCCGAGATGCTGGTGATCAAGGCCAAGGCCGTGATCCTCTGTATGGGCGCTGCCGGACGCTTGGGCTTGCCAACGTCGGGCTACATGTTCGGGACCTATGAGAACGCGGCCAATTCCGGCGACGGCTACGCCATGGCGTATCACGCCGGCGCCGCGCTCGCGAACCTCGAATGCTTCCAGATCAACCCGCTGATCAAGGACTATAACGGCCCGGCCTGCGCCTATGTTGCCGGCCCGTTCGGTGCCTACACGGCGAACAATGAAGGATCGCGTTTCATCGAATGCGACTATTGGTCCGGCCAGATGATGCTCGAGTTCTACAACGAGCTGCTGTCCGGCAAGGGGCCGGTGTTCCTCCAGCTCAAGCATCTTCATCCCGACACCATCTCCGAGATCGAATCCACGCTGCACAAGGTCGAGCGTCCGACCCGCGGTCTGTTCCAGCAGGGACGGGGTGTCGACTACCGCAGCGAGTCGATCGAGATGCACATCTCGGAGATCGGCTTCTGCTCCGGCCACAGCGCCTCCGGCGTGTTCGTCGACGACAATGCGCGCACCACCGTGCCCGGCCTCTATGCCGCCGGCGACATGGCCAGCGTGCCGCACAATTACATGCTGGGCGCCTTCACCAACGGGTCGGTCGCCGGCATCGATGCGATGGACTTCGCCGACAGCCATGACTTCGCGGAGTTCGACGCCGCCGACGTCGCCATGGAACGCGAGCGCGTGATGGCGCCGACCAGGCGCGAGGACGGCATTCCGCCCAACCAGATCGAGTACAAGACCCGGCGCCTCGTCAACGACTACCTGCAGCCGCCGAAGGTCACGCGCAAATACGAGCTCGGCATGCGCCGCCTTGCCGAAGCGCGAGAGGACATGCAGGATCGCATGATCGCGCGCAATGCGCACGAGCTGCTCCGCGCCCTCGAAGTTCAGTCGATCATGGACTGCGCCGACATGGCCGCGCACGCCTCGCTCTACCGCGAGGAGAGCCGCTGGGGCCTCTATCACTGGCGCACGGATTTTCCGGAGAAGGACAACGAGAACTGGTTCTGCCACACGCTGCTGAGCAAGCGTGATGGCAAGATGACCAGCGAGAAGCGTGCCGTCGAGCCCTATGTCGTTCCAATCTCGGACGACGAGAAGGACCTCTACGACAAGCAGCGCATCCGCGCCTCCGCCTGATCCACCGCGCCAAAGCAATAGGAGACATCGAATGCCTCTCGCGTCCTATCAGACTTCGGTTCCGGTGGTCGTCGACGACGCCAAATGCATCGCGGACAAAGGGTGCACGGTCTGCGTCGACGTATGCCCGCTCGACGTGCTGCGCATCAGCGACATGACCAAGAAGGCCTATATGGCTTATGACGAATGCTGGTATTGCATGCCCTGCGAGGCCGATTGTCCGACCGGCGCGGTCACCGTCAACATTCCCTATCTGTTGAGGTGATCATGTCGAGCCCGTTCGAATCCTATGACGATCTCGAAGATGCCGACGAACGGCTGCAGGCCGCCGATCCCGCCGAGCGCCGCGTTGCCATCATCGCGCTCGGCCATTCCGGCGATCCCGCCGCAGTCGCGCACCTCGCCAACATGGTCGCGGACCCCGATGCCGGCGTGCGCCAGCAGGTTGCGATGGCGCTCGGTGAGTTCGACGGGCCGGAGGCGGCGAGCGCGCTGGTGAAGCTGCTGGTCGACCCAGAGCGAATCGTTGCGGCGGCGGCGGCCGACAGCATGGCCGAATTTAAGGATCCGGCCTGTGCCGCGATCATCCTGCCCTTGGTGAAGCACGCCCATGCCTTCGTCCGCATGGGAGCGTTGCGGGCGCTGAAGGAATTGCGCTGCAAGGACACGCTGAAGCCGGCGCTGGAAGCGCTCCAGGATTCCGACGCCGCCGTGCGCGTGCAGGCGATCGGCGTGATCGGCTTCCTCAAGCTCGAGGAATCGATCCCGGCGCTGACCGCGCTGATCAACGATCCCGACGCCCATGTCCGTCGCGCGGCAGTCAGTGCGCTGGCGTTCTCGCATATGAAGCCTGCGGCGGAGACGATCACGCGCGCGTTGAGAGACTCGGACTGGATGGTGCGCGAAATGGCGGCGGAAACCCTTGGCCTCAACGCCAATGGCTCGCTGGCGGCAGATCAGCTCATCGGCTCGCTCGGCGACGCGTTCTGGCAGGTACGATTGAAGGCGATCCGCAGTCTCGGCAAGATGAAGATCGAGCGTGCGGTGCGTCCGATCGGCAATTGCATCAACCACGACCAGGCGAACCTGCGCAAGGAGGCCGCCGCCGCACTCGGCGAGATCGCTCACCCCGACGGGGAAGCTTTCCTGGCCGTCATTGCCGACGATCTCGATCCGGACGTGCGCAAGAATGCGCGTTGGGCACTGCAGCAGATTGCGGCCCGCAAGGCGCGGGCAGGGGCATAGCGGTTCTTCGCGGCTGGTCTGGACTTCCCCTGCCAGACGTTTATTTGTCTTCGCCAATGGATCGACCGCCGAAACATGGCCGATCTGAGAACAGCGAGGACGCGGCCATGATGACTTTGACGGTGAGAGACCTCCTCCCCGAGGACGGAACGAAGGGGACGCTGGTGGGCCGCGTCTGGCTGCCGCAGGTCGCCGGTCCGGCCGTCGTCGCTGTGCGTGGCGATGGCGTATTCGACGTCACCGCGAGGTTTCCGACGGTCAGCGCGCTGTGCGAGGAAGACGATCCGGCCAAGGCGCTCGCTGCGGTCAAGGGCGAGCGTATCGGCGATCTCCAAGCCATCGTTGCCAATACCGCCCCCGACGGCCGTGACACCAGCAAGCCGTGGCTGCTCGCCCCAGTTGACCTCCAGACACTGAAAGCGGCCGGCGTCACTTTCGCGATCTCGATGCTGGAGCGCGTCATCGAGGAGCGCGCCAAGGGTAACCCGGCGTCGGCCGAGGCCATCCGCAAGGAAGTCACCCGGCTCATCGGCGACGATCTATCCAAGCTCAAGCCGGGCTCGGATCAGGCGATGCATTTGAAGCAGGTGCTGATCGAGCAGAACGCCTGGAGCCAATATCTCGAGGTCGGCATCGGCCCGGATGCTGAAGTCTTCACCAAGGCGCCGACCCTGTCCTCGGTCGGCACCGGCATGGATGCCGGCCTGCATCCGAAATCGACCTGGAACAATCCCGAGCCCGAGCTCGTGCTGTTCGTGTCGAGCCGCGGCAAGATCGTCGGCGGCGCGCTGGGTAATGACGTGAACCTGCGCGACTTCGAGGGCCGTTCGGCGCTGCTGCTGTCGAAGGCGAAGGACAACAACGCGTCGTGCTCCATCGGCCCGCTTCTGCGCCTGTTCGACGACACTTTTACGCTCGACGATGCGCGCAAGCTCGACATCAGTCTGAACGTGACGGGCACGGACGGCTTCGTCCTCGACGGCCATTCCTCGATCAGCAAGATCAGCCGCGATCCAACCGATCTCGTCGCGCAGACCATTGGCAAGGTGCATCAATATCCCGACGGCTTCGTTCTCTTCCTCGGCACCATGTTTGCGCCGGTCAAGGATCGCGACGCGCAGGGGCAGGGCTTCACCCACAAGCGCGACGACATCGTCACGATCGCAGCGCCCCAGCTCGGCAAGCTGGTCAACCGCATGCGCACCAGCGACGAATGTGAGCCGTGGACGTTCGGCATCGGCGCCCTGATGAAGAATCTGGCGCAGCGAAAGCTTATCTAGCTCGCTCTTCGCCTCTCCGCGCCGACGGCAGGGCCAGGAATTTGCGAGGCAAGTTTCTGGCCCTCCTGTCGCGCCGACCGAAGGCGCGAGAGCTCCATCTGCATCGTCGCCGCGAGAGCGGCGAGGCCATCCATAGTCTTTCCGCAGGGATGGAATTGCTTCACGGCGCTCGGACTGACGAGGAGGAATGGTTACGAGCTCTCTCGTCACGGCTTCGCAGGCCATCAATCCCTTGTTCGGCTTTGAGTTGGGGGATCGCTATAAATCTCGCTAAGGGTGTCAAGACGTAGCCCGCCGCGAAAGTCCAACTTTGCCCTTTAATAGTCAAATAATATGACTAGTCGGAACCCATTTTCCGTGAAATTGTACCCCGCCATGTCCAACGAGGGTGGCAGAGAGGTGCCATAATACTAATCGGCGCCTGCCATCATAAGAGCGCTGCTTGGGAGAACGCCTGATGCTTCACCGCCCTTTCGTTGCCTTACGACGGCCGCGTTGCTGCCGGCTGGGGCCGCGCGCCGCATGATTGCGTACCGTCGGGTAGTGCAGGGCGCAGGAACGGCCACATGAACTCGCGCATCGTCGTCATCCCGACGCGGCGGGCCCATTCCAACCATGCGGAGGTGGCGCGTTCGATCGGTATCGACATCATCGCCGGCCGCTATGCGGAAGGCACGCGCCTGCCGGGCGATGCAGAGATGATCGCGATGTTCGGCGTATCGCGGCCGGTGCTGCGCGAGAGCGTGAAGACGCTGGTCGCCAAGGGCCTGCTCACCACCAAGGCGCGGGTCGGCACCGTCGTCCGCGAGCGCGGCGCCTGGAACATGTTCGATGCGGACGTGCTGGCGTGGCACCTCGACGCCGGCATCGACAAGCGCTTCCTCAACGACCTCGCCGAGATCCGCCTCGCGGTCGAGCCGCGTGCGGCGATGCTCGCCGCAGTGCGGCGGTCCGATGAGGATCTCGCCGAGCTGCGCCGCTGCATGGATCGCATGCGGCTCGAAGCTTCCGACTCGGCGGGCTTTGCCGATGCCGATCTTGCGCTTCACGTCGCCGTTGCGCGGGCCTCCGGCAATCTGTTCATGCGCTCGATCGGCCATGTCATCGAAGCCGCTCTGCGCGCTTCGTTCCTGCTCAGCGCCCCGGTCGAGCCGGGGGACCGCGATACCGTGCTGCTCTGGCATCAGAGGATCGTCGATGCCATCGCCGCAGGCGATGCGGACGCCGCCTCCCAGGCGATCATCTTCGTCATTCACAATGGCATGCATCGCCATGAGGG
>NZ_JAEMSD010000539.1 GCF_016462955.1 Bradyrhizobium sp.
GACGATCAGCATGTAGGGCATCATCCCGGCAAAGATCTGGTTCAGCGTCACATGCGGCGGTGAGACGCCCTTGAGATAGAAGGCCGACATCGCGACCGGCGGCGACAGGAAAGCCGCCTGCAGGTTGACCGCCACCAGCGTGCCGAAGAAGACCGGGTCGATCTGGAAATGCGCGAGCAGCGGCAAAAAGATCGGCACGAAGATCACGATGATCTCGGTCCATTCCAGCGGCCAGCCGAGCAGAAAGATGATCAATTGGGTCAACAGCAGGAACTGGATCGGCGACAGGTTCATCGAGGCGAAGAACTGCTCGACCACCGTCTGTCCGCCAAGAACGGCAAAAACCGCCGAGAACGTCCAGGATCCGATGAAGAGATAGCAGACCATCGCGGTGGCGCGCACGGTCAGATACACGGATTCGCGGATCATCTCGTAGTTGAGTGAACGATAGGCGGCCGCCAGCACGATGCTCATGAGGGCTCCCACCGCCGCCGCTTCCGAAGGCGTCGCGAGGCCAAGCAGGATCGCACCGAGCACCGAAACGATCAGCAACGCAAGCGGCAGGAACGACGTGGCGAGCGCCCAGATGACCTTTGAGGTCGGCACGTCGGTCTGCTCGCGTGGCAGCTTCGGCGCGAGCGCGGGATTGATGATCGCGCGTGTCATCGCATAGAGGACGTAGAGGCCGGCCAGCAAGAACCCGGGAAAGAACGCCGCCGCATAAAGCTTCACCGCCGAGACGCCGGCGGTCGCTGCATAGACGATCAGGAGGATGCTCGGCGGAATCAGGATGCCGAGGCAGCCGCCGGCGCAGACGACGCCCGCCGACAGCTTGGTGTCGTAGCCGGCTCGCAGCATCGCCGGCAATGCCAGCAGCCCCATCAGCGTGACGACGGCACCGACGATGCCGGTGGCGGTCGCGAACATCGCGCAGGTGATCAGCGTGGCCACCGCAAGCGCGCCCGGAACGTTCTTCATCGACAGTTGCAGCGAATAGAACAGGCGGTCGAGGATGTTGGCGCGCTCGATCAAATAGCCCATGAACAGGAACAGCGGAACCGCCACCAGCACGTCGCTGGACGTGACCTCGAACGTCTTCTGCACAAGAAGCGTGAAGATGCGGTTCTGGAAGAAGTCCTGACCGGGAGTGTAATAGGCATAGTAGCCGAACGAGACGCCCATCGCCATCAGCGTGAAGGCGATCGGGAAGCCCAGCATGATGATGAAGATGAACAGGCACAGCATCAGCATGCCGAGTTGAGGATCGGTCATGCGCCTGGTCCCTTCTCGCTCTGCGGCTCGGCCGCTTGCTGCTGACGTTCGCGGATGACGAGGCTTTCGGTCTCCTCCACGTCGTGCAGGCGTTGCGGCCATCGACCGGTGCGGATGCACAGCACGCAGCGGATGATTTCAGCGACCCCTTGCAGGAACAGAAGGAAGCCGGTGAGGGGGATCAGCGCCTTCAGCGGAAACACGGGAACGCCGGCCGGACTGAAGATGCTGACTTCGCGGAAGCGCACAGACATCTGGGCGTAGTTCCAGCCCGAATACATCAGCGCCGCGATCGCCGGCAGGAAGAACAGGATATACAGAACGAGGTCCATCGTCGCCTGGGTGCGCGGCGACCAGAGGCGGTAGACCACGTCGGCGCGGACGTGGCCGTTTCGCGAGAGCGTGTACGCGCCGGCCATCAGGAACATCGCGCCATAGGTGATGTAGCTGATGTCGAACGCCCAGGTGGTCGGTGCCCGCAGCACGTAGCGCACGAACACCTCGTAGCTGACACCCAGCGTCAGGACGAGGATCAGCCAAGCGAACGCCTTGCCCACCCACGTGCTGAGCTCATCGATGAAGAACAGGAATTTCGTCATGCGAGCTGAACTCGCTGCGAGCAGACCATCCGGATGTCCCCCCTCCCAACTCGTGGGCGGCGCACCAATTGCGCCGCCCTCTCACGTTCGGCGTCTCGCGATGCGTCGCGACGGCCGTTAGACCTTGAGCACGCCCGGGAAATGATGCTCGAAGGCGCCGCGGTAGTCCGTCGCGTTGTTCATGTTGTAATAGACCACGCGGCGCACCCATTCCTTCTGCGAGTCCATGACCTTCTTCATGAACGGGTCGGAGCCGAGCTGGGCGATCAGGCCGTCCCACGCCTTGATCTGCGCGTCGAACACCGACTTCGGCGTCCTCTGGACGTTGACCTTGTCCTTGTTGATCAGCTCCTGCAGGTCCTTGGAGTAATAGTCCATGGCCTTCCACTCGTTGGCGGAGGACACGGCTTCGGCGGCGTATTGCAGGATCGCCTGCTGTTCCTTCGGCAGCGTGTTGAATTTGGCTCGGTTGAACATGATCTCGAAATATTCCGTCGCCTGATGATGGCTGCCCATCATGTAGTTCTTGGCGACATCCTGCGCGCCGAAGCGCCGGTCCGAGGTCGGGTTGTTGAACTCGAATCCGTCGATCACGCCGCGCTCCATCGCGGGCACGATCTCGCCGCCGGGCAGCTGCGCGACGGATGCGCCCATCGCCTGGAACAGATCGGCGGCCAGACCCACCGTGCGGTACTTTAGGCCCTTCAAATCGGCGTCGCTGGTGATCGGCTTCTTGAACCAGCCGAGCGGCTGCGTCGGCATCGGCATGGCGAAGAAGCTCTTGATGTTGACGTTCATGATCTTGGTCTGGAGCTCCTCGAACAGCTCCTTGCCGCCGCCGTTGTGGATCCAGCCAAGGCCTTCGTTGGCGTTGAAGCCGAACACCGGGCCCGTGCCGAACAGCGAGGCGGCCTTGTGTTTGCCGTACCAGTAGACGGTGACCGTGTGCGCCGCGTCGATCTGGCCGCCATGAACGCCGTCGAAGACCTGGAACGGATGCACGACTGAGCCGCCGACCAAATAGTCGATGCGCAGCCGGCCACCGGCCATGTCGTTGACGCGCTTCACGTAGTCTTCGGCCATCTCGTTGAAGACGTCGGCCTTGCCCCACGAGCCCTGCATCTTCAGGGCTACTGTCTGCGCCCGGCTGACTTGCGGCATGGCGATGGTGGCAGCGCCGGCCGCGCCGGCGGTGAGCAGGAATTTGCGACGAGTCGTTCTGGTCTTTTCAGACTTTGCAAGCATGGACGTCCTCCCTGGCGGCGTGATTGTGCGAACGCGTCTCGGCGCGCTTTTTGTTGTTGTTGATCGCTGGAGGTATGCCGCATTCCAGCGACTTTGATCCCAGTCTGGACGTATTGCCCGCGTCCGACAAGCGCTCCGGTGTCGCATTGATCTTAGACGTTCGGCTCGCAGCAGCCGGATGCTCACGCGCCTGTCGCGGCGCAGCAAAAGCTGCAGCCGGACGCCCGTGCGATGCTCGTCCGCGATTGCATGCCGGGCCTCAGCGGAAATGTTGTCGCCGGGCCAGCTGCCCGTCGCGCGACCACTGGTTGGCTCAGTCGCCCGATGTGTTGAAGTCTTCAAGATCAGTGCTTGTCCGGAAAGCGCTGCGTCCGAAAACTGTCGTTCGCCGAAGTGATGCCTGATTGCCCGGACCTGCCGACGATCAGGGTTTGAATGCCCCCGGTGACCGGGCGCGGGAGGAGTGGGGGGCGACCGAGCCGGATTCCGTACCCTGCCGGGGCTTCCCCTGGCCGCCCGCATGGCCTATGACGCTGCAACGCAAAAATCCCCCAAAAAGACCTCATGATCCGCCTCGACAACGTCAGCAAGCAAGCCGGCCACCAGATCCTGTTCATCGAAGCCTCCGCGGCCCTCAATAAGGGCGAGAAGATCGGGCTCGTCGGCCCGAATGGTGCCGGCAAGTCCACCCTGTTCCGGATGATCGCGGGGGAGGATCTGCCCGACGAAGGGCAGGTCTCGACCGATCGCGGCATCACCATCGGCTATTTCAACCAGGATGTCGGCGAGATGAGCGGCCGCAGCGCGGTCGCCGAGGTGATGAATGGGGCAGGGCCCGTCAGCGAGGTGGCGGCCGAGCTGCGCGAGCTCGAGGCCGCGATGGCCGATCCTGACAAGGCCGACCAGATGGACGAGATCATCGCCCGTTACGGCGAGGTGCAGCACCGCTTCGAGGAGCTCGACGGCTATGCGCTCGATGGCCGTGCGCGCGAGGCGCTCTCCGGCCTCGGCTTCAGCCAGGAGATGATGGAGGGCGACGTCGGAAAACTCTCCGGCGGCTGGAAGATGCGCGTGGCGCTGGCGCGCATTCTCCTGATGCGCCCCGACGTGATGCTGCTCGACGAGCCCAGCAACCATCTCGATCTCGAAAGCCTGATCTGGCTGGAGAAATTCCTGCACGATTACGAAGGCACGCTGCTGATGACCTCGCATGACCGCGAGTTCATCAACCGTGTAATCTCCAAGGTGATCGAGATCGATT
>NZ_JAEMSD010000540.1:0-1924 GCF_016462955.1 Bradyrhizobium sp.
GCACGATCGGCATATCGGCATTCGGATACATCAGCCCGAGCGGCACGAAGGTGCCGTGATCGAAACCCTGATCGGCATCCTCGCGGCAATCGACGCCGGCCTGCGTGAGCAGCGCCTTTACTCTCGCCGCGAGCTCGGGCTTGCCCGGCGCCGGATATTTCAGGCGGTAGGTATGCTCGGGAAAACCGTAATAATCGTACACCATGGGCGGGTGCGCCGAGGTGGACACGGTGAAGGCGTCCGCCTCCCAATGGCCGGTGATGACGAGCACGGCCCTCGGCCTCTCGGGCAGAAGTTGCGGCAAGTTCGCGAACGCCTCGGCAGTCCTGGCATATTGCACCCGCCTGTCCTCCATGAAGGGCCAGGGGCCGCCGCCATGCGACAGGAAAAGGGTCGGAAATCGCGTCATGGGACTCGGCTCGTCGACAGGCGCGTGCGAGCAGTCCGCACGGTCGGCGCCGAGCATAGGCAAAGCCGCATGGTTAGCAAGCCGTTAACGATTTGCCGCTCAGAATCCCCGGCGTGGCCGAAGCAGTCGGCCTGAAGCCAAGTGAGACGTGAGATGAGGAAGTTTGCGCTGGGGGACGTCGTCAACAGTGACAAGGGCCGCCGCGGTGTCGTCCGCGCCGCCTTCAAGTCGCGGGACGGCCAGCAGTTCTACGCCGTCGAGAAGGACGGCGCGATGGATTATCTGGAGGAAGACCGGCTGAGCCCGGCGCCGCGCGTCGAGCTCGCCGCGTAACTCCAGCTCATTTCCCGCCCTCATTTTCGAGCCGGTCGAGACGCTTCGCCAGCGGATCGTCGCCGCTCGCGATGCCGTCGTTCGTGATCAGCAGCAGGCGATCGCTGCCCGCAGCATCCCAGCGCGGCAGCCCGGCGCCGTTGGGATCGCCGCTTCTGGCGAAGTTGATCCAATAGGCGCGGATGCGGCCTGCGACCTCGCGATCACGCCGCGACAGGATGCCCGCACCGGGCACGCCTTCCGCGCCGAAGACAAACTGCAGCTCCCTTCCATGGCCGCCTTCCGGATTCGCGCGCCGCGCCTCCGGCACATAGGCGAAGCGATAGCGAAAGGTTGGCGCGCCGCTTGACGCATGCAGCCGGGCCAACCGCCGCACCGGCTCGGAGAACACCTTGTCGGTGTAGACCCTCGCAGCGAAATCGGAAGGTCCGACGACATCTGCATACAGCTGGCGCATCTCATCGGTGACGATGCCGGACGAAGCAATATCCTTCTCGATATCGGACCAGCCGTCAGAACTTGTCTCGTCGTCGTTCGAGCCGATGATGAGAGGAATGCGGATTTGGTGTCCGGCGGTAAAGCCTGCGACGAGGTCCTCGGTCACGAGACGCCCATCGATCATCGGCGCAAAGCTGCGCGGCGATTGCTCCAGCAATTGGCGTTCGGCGGCGAGCACGCGCCGCAGCTCGGCTGCGCGCCAATCCGTCGTCGGCCCGAGCGCGGCCGCGAACTGCCGGCCCACGGCCTCCGCCTCCTCTGCCGAACGCAGGCGCGCGCGGCCGGGCACCGATTGCAGAATGGCTTTCTGGAAGAGATCGCGCGCCGGCGCGGACAGCATCAGCAGGGCGATCGATGTCGCGCCTGCACCGCTGCCAAACACGGTGACGTTGCTCCGATCGCCGCCGAAAGCCGCGATATTATCCTGCACCCAGTTGAGCGCGGCGATCTGGTCCATCAGGCCGTAATTTCCGCCGCCGTCCGGAAGCGCGGGATGGGCGAGCCAACCGAGAGCACCGAGGCGATAATTCACGGTGACCACGATGAGACCCGCCTGCGCCAGCCTGGCGCCATCGAACAGCGGGTCGTTCGCGGTGCCCCTGACGAAACCGCCGCCATGGATCCACACCATCACCGGCAGTGGGCCATCGACCCCGAACGGCCGGAACACATTCAGCGTCAGGC
>NZ_JAEMSD010000540.1:1934-4376 GCF_016462955.1 Bradyrhizobium sp.
GAAGGCACGGCGCGCCGAACGCGTAGGCGGTGCGCATCTCGGAACTGCCGGCCGTCGGTTGCGGCGCGCGCCAGCGCAACGCACCGAGCGGCGGAGCCGCGTAGGCCAGTCCCTTGAAGGACGCCACCTCGCCCTCCACGGCGCCGAGCATTTGCCCTTCACGCGTCAGCGCGAAGGGAAACTGTCCGACCGGCTGGGCCATGGCCGAGCCGGTGCAGCACGGAACTGCGGCAGCCACAACGAATGCAAGCAAGGCTCGCATCTTCGAACGATCTCGATGAAGGGTCGGGCAGGTTATGTTCAGAGTCGTCTGCGAAGCAAGCCTCGCGCCTTGCTAATCGCGCTTTGCGAGAATCTCCGCCAGCGCGCGGCGCGCGACGATGCCGAGTTCGCCGAGCGTTGAGTGTCCCGCCTGCGCCGCCTCGATCAGCCGCTCGGCGATGAACCTGCGGCTGTCGTGATCGCCGCCATGCGGCAGCTGCCGGCATGTCTCTTCGAGCACGACATCCATGTTCGCTTTGGTTCGCTCACTCAACTCTGTCATGACGGCCGTACGGTACGCGTGGCTTGTAGGCGCAAGCATACACAGAAGGATGCGCGCTGATTACCCCGGGCTACCACGGCCATTGTGCATCGCGGTGCGTGTGGTGCCGCAATCCTTTGCGCCGTCCGATGCCGCCGCAGATGATCACCCTGGGATTGCACTTGCTGTAATGACAAGCTGAACCTGCGGGGATAGCCTGCCGGCAAAACAAAACATAAGGGAGGAATGCCATGCCTGACGCAATGGTTGCTACACGTGCCTCCGATGAGCGCGGAACCGCTCAGCAGGTCGACGTCGCCGTGGTCGGCGCCGGATTTTCCGGCCTCTATCTTCTCCATCGCCTGCGCAGGGCCGGCTTCTCCGCAGTCGGGCTCGACGAGGCCGGCGACGTCGGCGGCACCTGGTACTGGAACCGCTATCCGGGCGCACGCTGCGACATCCAGACCATCGACTACAGCTACACGTTCGATCCCGAGCTCGATACGGCCTGGACCTGGTCGGAGAAATACGCCACCCAGCCCGAAATTCTGCGCTATCTCGGCTTCGTGGCCGACCGCTATGATCTCAGGCGCGACATCCGCTTCAAGACCAAGGTCACGGCAGCCACCTGGGACGAGACGGCCGAACGCTGGCTCGTCACCACTGACAACGGCGCGCCGGTCTCCTGCCGCCATTACATCATGGCCACCGGTTGCCTCTCCGCGCCGAAGCCGCCGGAAATCGACGGCGTCAAGGATTTCAAGGGCGAGGTCTATTTCACCGGACGCTGGCCGCATGACGGCGTCGATCTGACAGGCAAGCGCGTCGGCGTGATCGGCACGGGCTCCTCGGCGATCCAGTCGATCCCTGTGATCGCCGAGCAGGCTGCGCATCTGACCGTGTTCCAGCGCACGCCGAACTTCGCACTGCCGGCGCATAACGGCCCGGCGCCGGCGGACCGCATGAGCCTGTTCGAGAGCGACCGTGCCGCCTATCGCGAGCAGGCGCGCCAGTCGATGGCGGGCGTGCCCTACCCGCAGCAGACCGTCGTGAGCTGGCAATTGAGCGATGCCGAGCGTCGCGAGCGGTTCGAGCGCGCCTGGGCAGCGGGCGATCTCGTCCACATCCTGAGCCAGCTCTGGGCCGATCAGGCCGTCGATCTCGACGGCAACAAGATCGTCCAGGACCTGATCCGCGAAAAGATACGCGCGGCCGTGAGGGATCCCGAGACCGCCGCGGCGCTGACCCCGGATGATCATCCGTTCGGCGCAAAGCGTCCCTGCCTCGATACCAACTACTACGCGACCTACAACAGGCCGAACGTCACGCTGGTCAACCTGCGCCAGGAGCCGATCAAGGCGATCACCGCGAGCGGCATCACCACGACCAGGCGTAGCGTCGACCTCGACGTCATCGCGTTCGCGACCGGCTTCGACGCCATGACCGGCGCGATCCGCGCCGTGCACCCGATCACCGGCCGCGGCGGCAAGTCGCTCACCGACGTCTGGGCCCAGGGGCCGCAGACCTATCTCGGACTCACGGTCGAGGGCTTCCCGAACTTCTTCATGATCACCGGGCCCGGCAGCCCGTCGGTGCTGTCGAACATGGCGGTGTCGATCGAG
Organism: Bradyrhizobium sp.; assembly: GCF_016462955.1. GTDB lineage: Bacteria > Pseudomonadota > Alphaproteobacteria > Rhizobiales > Xanthobacteraceae > Bradyrhizobium. Next base: position 4,080 of record NZ_JAEMSD010000540.1, read on the forward strand.
CAGCATGTCGACTGGGTGGTCGATCGCATCGCCGGCCTACGCGATGCCGGCTTCACCACGATGGAGCCGACCGAGACGGCGCAGGCCGGCTGGAACAGGCACATGGCCGACTGCGCGATGCTGACGCTGCACCGGCTCGCCAACACCTGGTACACGGGCGCCAACGTGCCGGGCAAGGTCCAGGGCCTGATGCCCTATACCGGCGGCGTCGGTCCCTATCGCAGCATCTGCGACGAGGTGGTCAGCCGCGGCATGCTGGGCTTCAAGCTCACCGGCCCCGATGGCGCCGTGCAATGC
>NZ_JAEMSD010000541.1:0-355 GCF_016462955.1 Bradyrhizobium sp.
GCCAGGACCAGGTCCGATCCGGGACAACGGCGCCGGCTCATGCAAGAGCGTGATCGGGCGCACGCCCACATCCTCGGCCCGATCCGGATCGAGACCCTCGCCATGCGCGAGCGCGCCGACGGTGATCACATTCAATGCGCCGGCGGGTTCGAAGAATCGATTGGCGTCCTCCAGAAGATAGCGCGGATATTCGGTCACCGCCTGTTCCAGACGATTGCCGCCTCGCGGGCTGCGGTTTCCGGAGGAGACGATGATGACGACGTCGAGCTCACGCGCCAGTTCATCGAGCGTGGCCGCCCACGTCCCCACCTTTCCGCCATCGAAAACGCGTCGGCGGTCGGCCAGGGCCACGACG
>NZ_JAEMSD010000541.1:365-2199 GCF_016462955.1 Bradyrhizobium sp.
AGATCCGACAGCCGAAGCGCAGGTTCAGCGTCGTGATCGCCTCGCGCATCTGGGAGGGCACGAGGCGGCGATCATCAAAGTCACCCCGATCGTTCACGACCTTCGCCGCACAGATACGGGCGCCGCGTTGCAATGCGCCGGCGGCGAGCTGTGCGCGCAGGTCGCCAAACACGGCGACGCCGGCGACCCGGGTGCCGTGACCCCAAACGTCTGCCGTGCCGAGATCGGCGGGAACGCCGATCGCGCCGGCGACAATATCCGCCAAGAACGGGTGATCGTTGACGCCGCTGTCGATGATGCCGATGAGCGGCGCGTCCTCGGCAAGCGCGTTCAGCGCGGGAGCTTCGGCCAGCGTCAGGTCGAGTGCTTCCGCCGTCGTTACATCCGGCGCCGGTGGCAGATCGACCGTCGCTACCTCCTCAATCGTTAGCAGGGTACGAATGAGCTCGCCCGTCAGGCGCGCGCGAAACATGCTGATCGAGGGACCGATGTAGCGATCCAAGACATCGCCGGCCCGGGCCTCGACGTAACGGATGACCTCCTCGATCTTGCGTTCCCGCAGACGGCGCTCGCCGAGGTCCCAAAGCTCGATATCGACCAGGTAGGATGTTTGGGGCACAAAGTCGTTGAAGTCCGCAAACCCTTCCTCCTGGAAGCGCGAACCAATCCGGTCCCGGGGCTCGACGGACCCAATCCTCTCGATCCCTGCGACGAAACTGTTGTACGGGGCGTGCTTCTGGCCGGGCGGCGCGCCGCGCTGGTAGGCATCGAGGCGGGCGCGGAAGTCCTGCATGTCTTCGTTTGAAGAGAACAGAACGAGCGTGCGGTCCGCATCGCTCGACAAGACCGTAAGCCCCAAACGCTCCCAGTCCTCCTCAAGCAGGGCGCCCGTCATTTGCACGCGCAGGATCAGAGAGGGATCGACGAATTCAGGCTTTCGCCGGCCTCTCTGCGCCTGCGTCGCCGCATCGAGTTCGTCGCGCAGTTTCGTGCTGTGCTGGTCGCGATCGCGTGTTGGCGGAGGCCCGCCGCCGCCGTGTTTGCGGCGCTCGAATTGTTCGGGGAGCCGGACAAGCTCAAGATGATCGTAGCGTGCCACGATGCGCCTAGCTCGTCGGCGCGAGGCGAGACTGTCCTGCTCGGCGCCGCGCCTCATCTTCCAAGGCGCGATTGAAATCGCGTTCCTGCATCTGCTTGCGGCGGTCGATGATCATCGACTTGACCGCCTGCGTGCAGACCCGCTCGATCTCGGCGTAGGAATAGCCTTCCAGCGCAGCGGCATGCTGCATCGGATCGAAGGTGAGGTCGACATTCTTGAACTTCAACCGCAAGAATCGCCCGATCATCGACCGGCCAGGTTTGTCGAACCAGACGACTTCGTCGAACCGCCGCCAGACCGCCGGATCGAGCGATCGGTCCAGGTTCGTCGCGGCGATCAAGAAGCCCTTCGGCTGGATGTGGTCGATGAACAACAACAAGCTGTTGACGACGCGGCGCAGCTCATTGTGCTCGCTGCTGTCATCGCGCGAGCGCGCCAGCGCGTCGAACTCGTCAAAAAACAGAACGCACGGTTGCTTGCGGGCGAACTCGAAAATCTTGCGGACATTGCCGGCCGTCTCACCCAAGTAGGACGAGATCAGCCGGTCAAGCTTGACGAGAAAGAGCGGTAGTCCAAGCTCCGCGGCGAAAATCTCCGCGCACAGCGTCTTGCCGCAGCCCGGCGGCCCGCAGAACAGGAGTTTCGAGCGCACCCTGAGGCCGTGGCGCCGAATTTCATCGGCGCGGCGAAACTCTTTGACGAGGCCAAGCAGCACGCGCGCGTTCGTCGCGCCCA
>NZ_JAEMSD010000541.1:2209-4374 GCF_016462955.1 Bradyrhizobium sp.
TTCCGGCTGTGCCGCGGCTCAACCCGCTCGATAAAATCCGCCGCCGCCTCGGGAAAGGGAATGAGGGGCGCGAGCGCCTTGGGACCGCTCGGCCGGCTCGGGCCAGCCTCGAGCGTCTTGCGCAGGCTCCGTGCCAGAGCGCGATTATTCTTCTTCTCCTCCTCGTCGATGATTTGCTCTGCCACGGCGCGGAACTCGTCGTCCCGACCGTAGCTGGCCAGCAATTTCTTCATCAACTCCCCGCGGGCCATGGCTCTGCTTTACTTTCCCCTGTGGGACGAATCATAACCTCAATCGAAGTGTTTCACGATGGGGTTACTGCCCGATTTAAACAACGCAAATGGCCGACGGCCACAGATGGCAAATTGGATGTCCGAAATACATATGCAAACTTCGGACAGCCCAAGCAGGGGGCGGCCTTTCAGAGAATCCCCCACGCCCGATAGCGTCCCCGTCCGGTCGCCTCGCGCAAGCCGAGCTCGGCCACCAGGTCCTGCGCGGCGCGCGGCGTGATGCCAAGTTCCTTGGCGATCATGCCGGCCGAGACAATTGGGCGGGTCAGCACGTAGTCCAAGAGTGCCGGCAGCCGGGAGGTGGTGCGGCGGCCGTTGAGTTTGCGGGTAAGCAGGGTGCGCTGGTTCAGCCAGCGATCGTGGTCCTTGAGGCCGGCCGCGGCAGCAGCGGTGATCGCCTCGAGCTGGACGGCGAGTCGCGCCGCAGCGTCGCGCGGCCGTCGGCGTTCACGCGGGATCGCCTTCAGCCCCTCGTGCAGGCATGGCAGATGCCAGCGGGACTTGCCGCGATCGCGCAACACGCTAGCTGCGAGCAGCCGGCCGAGCCAGGGCGTATGCTGTAGCGGTGCAATCTGGTCCCAAGCCTCCGCTGCGATCGCCGCCGCCAAGGTCGGGGGCAGGGGGCGAGTCTGGTCGAGGGTGGCGCGCCAGTCCTCGATCCGGGCGTCTTCGTCCCAGTCGGGATCGTAGACCAGCGGATCGCGCTCCGTCCGGGGGCGGCCCTCGCCGGCTAACGTCTGCTCCGCGCGGACCATCGCGGCGTCGACCGCGGCGAAGGCGGCCGCAAGGCGCTGGTCCGTCTCGATGAGCCCGGGCTGACCGTCGATACCGGCCTCGTCGTCACCGTCGAATTCGGCGTCGTCGCGCTCGTCTCCCCTCGCCGTTTCCCGGTCGTCCTCCCCTTCCCGGCCGCGCAAGCCAGCAAGGCCGGCGACCGACAGCGCCCAGCCGGGTTTGGCGTCGGCGATGCGACGGCGCGTCCGCAGCACGGCCCGGGCTCGGGTCAGCTCGTGGGTCGGGGCGCGGATATCCATGCCGGCGTCGTGGAGAACCAGATCTTCGAGATGGACGAGCTCACCTTCCAGCCACAGACTGGCGCAGGCATCGGTATAATGGGTGCGGGCGACCCAACCCTCGCGGATCGGACTTCTGGCCAGCCGCTCGTCGAGGCGGGCGAGCGCATCTTCGGCGGCGGCGAGCGGACCGGCGAGCTGGGCCCAGGGCAGCGGATCGGGGATTTTGTAGCTGGGCGACAAGGTCTTGATAACCTTAACAGGAATCACCGAAACGGAAGCTAACACAGCTTTGGGTTCCGTCATAGCGAGGCATGTTCCCGGCCACCTCTCACTATCGATAACCACCCCTTATCGATAGGGTTGGACGTCACGGCGCAAATCAGCGAGTCTGAGCTCTGGGGAGCCCCGGACATCGCATCGTCTGGGCACCCGATCGGCCCGTGAGCCCGCCATGCTGAGGCGCTTTGCCGTTCCGGAAGACAAAGTCCCCTGCCCTTCCGGTTGCAGGGACGGCCTGGCGGCCGCCTCAGGCGGCCTCGATGTCGGTCTGCGGAAAATCGCCGCCCTTGAACATCAAGGGCTGCCCCAGATGCCGGGCACAGGCATAGGCAAAACAGTCCCCAAAATTGAGGCTCGCCGGATGCCGGCCCTTGCCGAACCGGTCGAAGGCATCCAATGCGATCCGCGCCGTCTCCGGCGGCACCGCCACCACGGCGATTTCCATCAGCGCCAGATAGCCGTCGACCGCTTCCGCGGCGGCGCTGACCGAAAGATTAAGAACCCGCGCCACCGCGACCCCCGCCTCCCACACCGCCAACGGCGACGTCAGACGCGTCCCGGTCCGCTGCAGGCGGGC
>NZ_JAEMSD010000101.1:0-2056 GCF_016462955.1 Bradyrhizobium sp.
CTCTATGAGCGCGTCAAGCATGTGATCCCGCCGGTGGAATGGCCGCTGATGGCGCCGACGATTCACGCGATCAACGAGCTGAAGCGCGCGCGAGGCGCCGTCATCCTCGCCCACAACTACCAGGCGCCGGAGATCTTCCACTGCGTCGCCGACATCGGCGGCGACTCGCTGCAGCTCGCGGTCGAAGCCACCAAGGTGAAGGCCGACATCATCGTCCAGTGCGGCGTGCACTTCATGGCGGAGACCGCGAAGCTGCTCAATCCGGACAAGACCGTCTTGATCCCGGATTCGCGCGCCGGCTGCTCGCTTGCCGCCAGCATCACCGGCGCGGACGTGCGGCTGCTCCGCGAAAAATTTCCCGGCGTGCCCGTCGTTGCCTATGTCAACACCTCGGCAGAGGTGAAGGCCGAGGTCGACATCTGCTGCACCTCATCCAACGCGGTTGAGGTGGTGGAGAGCCTGAACGCGCCGACCGTGATATTCCTGCCCGACCGCTATCTGGCGACCTACGTCGCCTCCAAGACCGACGTGAAGATCATCGCCTGGAAGGGCGCCTGCGAGGTGCATGAGCGTTTCACGGGCGAGGAGCTGCGCGAATATCGCCAAGCCGATCCGTCCGTGAAGATCATCGCGCATCCGGAATGTCCGCCGGACGTGCTGGCGGAGGCGGACTTCACCGGCTCGACCGCACACATGATCAGCTGGGTCCGCGCGAAGCGGCCGCGGCGGCTGGTCATGATCACCGAATGCTCGATGGCCGACAATGTCAGGGCCGAGCTGCCTGACGTCGAGATGCTGCGCCCCTGCAATCTCTGTCCGCACATGAAGCGCATCACGCTCGCCAACATTCTGGAGAGCCTGCTGACGCTGCGCGAGGAGGTGACGATCGATCCCGCGCTGGCACAGCGCGCCAGGCGCTCGGTGGAGCGGATGATCAATCTGAAGAATTGAGAGCAAGACAACATGCAACACAGCATCCACGACCTCGCCCGCACCGACGACGTCGTCATCGTCGGCGGCGGCCTCGCCGGGTTGTTCTGCGCGCTGAAGCTGGCGCCGCGGCCGGTGACCTTGATCTCGGCGGCACCGCTCGGACAGGGCGCGTCGTCCGCCTGGGCACAAGGCGGCATCGCCGCGGCGGTGGCCGAAGGCGATACGCCGGAGGCACACGCCGCCGATACGGTCGCGGTCGGCGGTGGCCTCGTCGACGCCGCAATCGCGCTCGGGATCGCGCACGAGGCGGCGCCGCGCATCGAGGATCTTCTTGCCTACGGCGTGCCGTTCGATCGCGACCTCGAAGGCAGGCTTGCCGTCGGACGGGAAGCTGCGCATTCCGCACGGCGCATCGTGCATGTGCGCGGCGATGGCGCCGGCGCCGCCATCATCGCCGCCTTGAGCGAGGCGGTACGCCGCGCGCCCTCGATCCGTTTGGTGGAGGGCTTCGTGGCCGAAGCACTGTACACCGAGGCCGGAGCGGTCACCGGGCTTCAATTGCGCGAGGCCGGATACCCCGCTGCACCGCCGGTCATGCTCGCCTCGCGCATGATCGTGCTGGCGACCGGCGGGCTCGGCCATCTCTACGGCGTCACCACCAATCCATCTGAAGCGAGCGGCTTGGGCCTCGCGATCGCGGCCCGCGCCGGCGCCGTCATCGCCGACCCCGAATTCGTGCAGTTCCACCCGACCGCAATCATGGTCGGCCGCGATCCCGCGCCACTCGCCACCGAAGCCCTGCGCGGCGAGGGGGCGACGCTGATCAACGGCAACGGCGAGCGCTTCATGCCGGCGCACCACCCGCTCGCCGAGCTCGCGCCACGCGACATCGTCGCCCGCGGCGCGTTCGCCGAGATCGCGGCCGGGCGCGGCGCCTTCCTCGACGCGCGGCAGGCGCTGGGTTCGCGCTTTGCCGAAAAATTCCCGACGGTTCATGCGAGCTGCGTCGCAGCCGGTATCGATCCGGCTGCGCAGCCGATTCCGATCGCGCCGGCCGCGCATTACCACATGGGCGGCATCCTGACCGACGCGCAAGGACGCAGCACGGTCGACGGGCTGTGGG
>NZ_JAEMSD010000101.1:2066-6588 GCF_016462955.1 Bradyrhizobium sp.
TTTGTCCAAAACGGCATCGCGGTGGACGCGCGCGGCCGCAGCTCGATCGACGGGCTCTGGGCTGGCGGCGAAGTGTCCGCGACCGGCGCTCATGGCGCCAACCGCCTCGCCTCGAATTCGCTGCTCGAGGCGGTGGTCTATGCTGCGCGCATCGCCGACGACATCGCGGGTCGCGCTGTTCCCTCGCCCGCCCGCTCACCAGACGCATGGGTGGCGTCACGCGCCGGACCGCTGGACGCTGCAACGGTGAAGCGGCTCCGTTCGATGATGAGCGCGCGCGTCGGGGTGATCCGCGACGGTGACGGGCTTGCGGAAGCAGTGCACCACTTCGCCATGCTCGAGCGGGAGGCCGGAAACAACGTCCTCCGCAACATGGCGGCGTCGGCCCTGCTCGTTGCCGCTGCGGCCTGGACCCGGCGCGAGAGCCGCGGCGCGCATTTCCGGTCGGATCATCCGGCCGAGGCTCCCGGGCCGGCGCGGAGAACGATGACCACCCTCGCCGCAGCGCGCGAGGTCGCGGAGAGCCTGACCGAGCATTCGCGCCCGCGGAGCTCGCAACCCATGATCGCCTGACGGAGGCCATATGATCACCCCGACCTCACTGCTCTATCCCGATGCGTTTCTCTCGCCGCTCGCGATCGACACGGCCGTGCAGCGCGCGCTCGACGAGGACCTCGGCCGCGCCGGCGACATCACCTCGTTCGCGACGGTCCCGGAGGCGACGCGCGCACAAGCCGTGCTCGTCGCGCGCCAGTCCGGCGTGATCGCCGGCCTGCCGCTGGCGCTCGCGACCTTGCAGAAGCTGTCGCCCGACATCGACGTGCGCGCACATGTCCGCGATGCCGCGCGGGTTGCGCGCGGCCAGCACGTGATGACGATCTCAGGCCCCGCGCGCGCCATTCTCACCGCCGAGCGAACCGCGCTGAACTTCGTCGGCCGCCTGTCGGGCATCGCCACGCTCACGGCGGACTACGTGGCGCGCACCGAAGGCACCAGGATGCGCATCTGCTGCACGCGCAAGACCACGCCCGGATTGCGCGCGCTGGAGAAATACGCGGTAAGATGCGGCGGCGGCTTCAACCATCGCTTCGGGCTCGACGACGCCATCCTGATCAAGGACAACCACATCGCCGTCGCCGGCGGCATCCGTCCGGTGCTGGAGCGCGCCCGAGCCCATGCCGGCCATCTCGTCAAGATCGAGATCGAGGTGGATACGCTGGCGCAATTGCGCGAGGTGCTGGCGACCGGAACGGCCGACGCCGTGCTGCTCGACAACATGGACCTCGCGACGCTGCGCGAGGCTGTCGCGATCAACGAGGGCCGCCTCGCGCTCGAGGCATCGGGCGGCGTCACGCTGGACGCGATCGCCGCAATCGCCGCGACCGGCGTCGATTACGCCTCGGCCGGCGCACTGACGCATTCGGCGCCGAACTTCGACTGTGCGCTGGACATCGAGGCGTGATGGCGCGTCTTGCGTCATGGCCGGGCTTGTCCGGCATCCACGTCTTTGTCCCGCGCTGCGACGAACGTGGATGCCCGGGACGAGCCCGGGCATGACGATCACTTCTAGGCGCTATCGCCGCTCACCCATCTCCGCGGAGCTCTTGGCTTCCTGCGCGAGCTCGGCCGACAGCGCGGCGGTCTGCGCCGGCGTTCCCCAGCTCGGCTCTTCGCTGCCGTCGCCCCATTTGCGCGGACGATAGAAGGTGTGCACGCCGGTCTTGTACATCTTCTTCATCTCGGCGACCCAGGACGGGCGTACCCAATAAGCGTGATAGTGCGTGGACTTGCCGACCTCGGGCAGCCAGATCTGACCGTCCAGCATCGCCTTGGCGATCTTCCTAGCGCGCTCCCACATCTCGGGCTCGCGGATCACATCTGCATTGTTGTCGCAGGCGAATGTGAACTGGCAGGCCAGGTGACGGTGCTTGTTCTGGTAGACCGCGCCGCACACGCTGTCGGGATATTTGCCGGAGAACACGCGGTTCATCACCACCTGCGCCACCGCGATCTGACCGCGGACGGCTTCGCCCCGGGCTTCGAAGTAGACCGCTTCGGCAAGGCACTTTTCCGATTTCGCCCGCGATTTGTCGTCGAGCGCGAGCCGCTCCGCCGGCGATCTGGCACGCTGGTTGTCGGCGTTGACCTCGCCCTTCGGCGCGACGCTCTCGCCGCTCTCGATGTCGCTGGCGATCTCCGCCGTCGGCGGGCTCAGCGCGACCGTCACCTTCATGTCGGGATCGGGCGTCACGATCAGCGGCTCGGCGCCGGGCTGCCAGCTCTCCATGGTCTCGAGATTGCCGCCGAGCGAGGAGCTGCCGAAAAACAGGCTCGAGGTCTTGACGCTGAAGGGATCGCGCGCAGGCGAGGCCGGGCTCGCGGCCCGCTTCAACGCTTCCAGCGGCGGCACTGCGAGTGCCCGCGCGGCATCGCTCGCCTGCGGCAGATTGGAATATTGCGACAGCGGCGGAGCGCGCAGCGCCTCCTGGAGCTCGGGATCGAGCGCGGCGGCGGATTCCGGCGACATCACCTGCGGCAACGCGGCGGACTTGGCGCCGAACACCGAGCTGTTCGACGTTGCGGGATCCTCCTTGGCCGGCTCCGCAGCCGGCGCGGTCGTCTCGGGAACCTGCGTGGGCGCGACGATTGTGAGACGATCACCCTTCAGGGAACGGTCGACACTGGGAAAGTCGGAAGCCTGGTAGCGCGGCGGCGCCTGGAGCGCAGGATTGCGGTTGATCGCGCCGGTGACGTCGCGGCCGTCGAGGCTGGCAAGCCGGACCATCGCGCTCTGCGGCATCGACGTGCCGATAGGGCGTGAAAAGCTGTAGGTGGCGAGCTGGATCGAGGATGCCGCGGAGAACACCTGCTTCTGCCAGCGCTCGGCGACGCCGGGTTGGCGCGCCAGCAACGAGGCAATATCCTGATAGCCGGTCTCTCTCGGCATCAATGCGAAGATGCAGAGACCGATGCCGAAGGACGCGAACCGCGCGCCCTTCGGATGGTTACGCAACACAGACATCGATACGCTCACGCTACACTTACGCTGGTCCGATCGAACTCAGTACATCCGTGCAATTCGATCTTTATCGTGAGTATCTAATTTAGGTTGCCGGGGCGTTAATCCGCGTTGCGTGCGAGGCACACTCAAGCGAACACAGGTGTTTTCACGGAGCGATGACGCGCGTTGGTAAATGCCGCCTGCTGTGAAGCGGTAAACAATCGGTCAACACGAATGGTGAAGGAACTCTTGCGCGCACGTCTCACTATGGGACGCCCGAGGTTCTCTCCGCCGCGGAGAAATTCTGGATTGCTTCGCTGCGCTCGGAATGACGATGGGGCTGCAGCATCGTCCAAAACAAGAGAGGCGGGTTTCGGCCCCGCCTCTCCCACATTCAATTTGTACTTCGCTTACGCCTGGCTCGCGACCGACTTGCCGAGCGCGGCTTGCGCCGCTGCGAGGCGGGCGATCGGCACGCGGTAGGGCGAGCAGGAGACGTAGTCGAGGCCGATATTGTGGCAGAAGGCGACGGAAGCGGGATCGCCGCCGTGCTCGCCGCAGATGCCGACCTTCAGCTTCGCCCGCGTCTTGCGGCCGCGCGCGACGCCGATCTTGACGAGCTCGCCGACGCCTTCCTGATCCAGGGAGATGAAGGGGTCGACCGAGAGGATCCCCTTCGCCACGTAGGGGCCGAGGAAGCTCGCCGCATCGTCGCGGCTGATGCCGTAGGTGGTCTGCGTCAGGTCGTTGGTGCCGAACGAGAAGAACTCGGCCGACTCCGCGATCTGGCCCGCGAGCAGGCAGGCGCGCGGCAGCTCGATCATGGTTCCCACCTGGTAGGCCAGCTTGGTGTTGGTCTCGCGCATCACCGCCTGGGCGGTGGCGTCGATCCGCGCCTTGACGAGATCGAGCTCGGTCTTGGTCGCGATCAGCGGCACCATCACCTCGAGTCCGACGGCCTTGCCGGTGCGCTTCTGCGCCTCCACCGCCGCCTCGAAGATCGCGCGGGCCTGCATCTCCGCGATCTCGGGATACGCGATCGCGATGCGGCAGCCGCGGAAGCCCAGCATCGGATTGAACTCGGAGAGCTCGCGGGCACGGTCCGCGAGGCGCCGCGGGTCGGTGTTCATGGCGCGAGCCACTTCCTCGACCTCGGCATGGGTGTGCGGCAGGAATTCGTGAAGGGGGGGATCCAGAAGCCGGATCGTGACCGGCAGGCCCTTCATGATCTCGAACAGCTCGACGAAGTCGGCGCGCTGCATCGGCAGCAGTTTTGCCAGCGCGGCGCGGCGCGACTGCTCGTCCTCGGAGAGGATCATCTCGCGCACCGTGCGGATGCGCGTCTCCTCGAAGAACATATGCTCGGTGCGGCAGAGGCCGATGCCTTCCGCGCCGAACTTGATCGCGGTGCGCGCATCATCGGGCGTGTCGCCGTTGACGCGGACACCGATCTTGCGGACCTGGTCGGCCCAGTTCATCAGCGTGCCGAACTCGCCGGAGAGCTCCGGCTCGATCATCGGC
>NZ_JAEMSD010000101.1:6598-16446 GCF_016462955.1 Bradyrhizobium sp.
TGCTCATGGTGCCGCGGCCGTAATCGACGCGGATGGTGCCGCAGCCGGAGACGCAGGGCTTGCCCATGCCGCGCGCGACCACCGCGGCATGCGAGGTCATGCCGCCGCGGGTGGTTAGGATGCCTTCAGCGGCGTGCATGCCGTGGATGTCTTCAGGGCTGGTCTCGATGCGGACCAAAATCACTTTGCGCCCATCGCCCTGGAGCTTGGCGGCCTCGTCCGAGGAGAAGACGATCTCGCCGGAGGCCGCGCCAGGCGAAGCCGGAAGGCCGGTGGCGATCACGTCGCGCTTGGCGCTGGGATCGATGGTCGGATGCAGAAGCTGGTCGAGTGACGCCGGATCGATCCGCATCACCGCTTCCTCCTTCGAGATCAGGCCCTCGTTGGCGAGTTCGACCGCGATGCGCAGCGCCGCCTTCGCGGTGCGCTTGCCGCCGCGGGTCTGCAGCATCCAGAGCTTGCCCTGCTCGACGGTGAACTCCATGTCCTGCATGTCGCGGTAGTGCTTCTCGAGCAGCGTGTAGATCCGCGTCAGCTCCTTGAACGCCTCCGGCATTGCCGCTTCCATCGACGCCTTGTCGGAGCCCGACTCCTTGCGCGCGTCCTCGGTGATGTCCTGCGGCGTGCGGATGCCCGCCACCACGTCCTCGCCTTGCGCGTTGATCAGGAACTCGCCGTAGAGCTTGCTCTCGCCGGTGGAGGGATTGCGGGTGAAAGCGACGCCGGTCGCCGAGGTCTCGCCCATGTTGCCGAACACCATGGCCTGCACGTTGACCGCGGTGCCCCAGGATTCCGGAATGTCGTGCAGCTTGCGATAGGTCACCGCGCGCGCGTTCATCCAGGATGAGAACACCGCGCCGATCGCACCCCAGAGCTGGTCGTGCGGATCCTGCGGGAAGTCCTTGCCGGTCTCGCGCGCGACCGCGTCCTTGTACTTGCCGACCAGTTCGACCCATTCGTCAGCCGACAGGTCGGTGTCGAGCGTATAGCCCTGGCGGTCCTTGAAGGTGTCGAGGATTTCCTCGAAGTGATGGTGCTCGAAGCCGAGCACCACGTCCGAATACATCGTGATGAAGCGGCGATAGCTGTCATAGGCGAAGCGGCGGTCGCCCGACAATTCTGCCAGCGCTTCCACGGTCTGGTCGTTGAGGCCGAGATTCAGAACGGTGTCCATCATGCCCGGCATCGAGGCGCGCGCGCCGGAGCGCACCGACACGAGCAGCGGGTTCCTGGAATCGCCGAAGATCTTGCCGGTCAACTTGCCGACATAGTCGAGCGCCTTCTCAACCTGCGACTGCAACTCCTTCGGATAGGTCTTGTCGTGGGCGTAGAAATAAGTGCAGACCGAGGTCGGGATGGTGAAGCCCGGAGGCACGGGGAGGCCGAGATTGGCCATTTCGGCGAGATTGGCGCCCTTGCCGCCGAGCAGGTCGCGCATTTGCGAGCGGCCTTCGGCCTTGCCGTCGCCGAACGTGTAGACCCATTTGCCGGCTTTGGCCGCAGCAGGCGCTGCCTTGGCAGGTGCAGCCGTCTTCGGAGCGGGCTTGGCAGCGACCTTCGGCGCGGCCGCCTTGGTCACGGCCTTTGAAACCGGCTTAGCAGCCGGCTTTCCAGCGGCCTTTGCAGCAGCAGCTTTGGCGACCGGCTTCGGCGCGCTCTGGGCCAGCGCCTTGCGGGCTGGCGGCGCGGCTTTCGCGGCAGCAGAGGGCTTTGATTTCGCTGGCATTTTCGCTGGCATTTTCTTGGGCTTCGAGGCGGCTTTGGCCATAGCTTGCACACAACCTGCGAGAGGAATGGGAAATCGCGGGCCTTACACCACTTTGGGCGGGCCCGCGCAAGGCGGACAGTTCCGAAAAGTGAACGCCGCTTAGAAGCGGAGCCACTTCAGGAGCCCGAGTCCGATCGCGCCGTTGACGATGAGAAAGATCGCGACGATGAGGTTGAGAAGCCGCGGCATGATCAGAATGAGCACGCCCGCAATCAACGACAGGATCGGCGAAATGTGGGCGACGGTGATGTGCATGAACTATCTTTCTGTGGAGGTGGGGCGAATCGCGCGCGGATCATACCCGGACAGGTTCCGCGAGTAGAGATGCGCAGCACCGGCCGAGAGTTCCCGTGCCCGCGAAAGTGCTTGAAATTGCCGCGAATAAGGCCGGCCTTTTCCCGGAACATTGGCTTTGGGCATGCATTGGCAACCGGTCGCGCCGCTTGCGCGGCTGGACATCACGTTGAAGGAGTTGCCCATGCGGAACAGGATTCTTGCTCTTGCAGCGCTCGCGGCCATGATCGGCTCGCCGCTTGCCGCGCAGGCGCAAAGCACCGTCACGGTCGGACGCGCGCCCGCCGTGGTTGACGGCCCGACGATTGCAGTCGAACACCGGCCCGCCTTTCGTGAGTATGTTGTCGAGCAGCGTGTACCAGCCTTCAGCATTCCGGATCGCGTCGTGGTCGGCACCACCTTACCCGAGGCTGGCGTCACCTATTATGACGTGCCGCAACGCTTCGGCGCCACCACCTATCGCTACACCGTCGTGAACGGCGAAACCGTGCTGGTCGAGCCACGCTCGCGCCGCATCGTCGAGGTGGTGGACTAGATTCGTAGTTGGAAGCGCTTCTTCACGTGAGGCGGTTTCCGTTTCGCGTGAAGACGCTATCCGCCCAATCGATGTCCGGCGCGTCACATCAGGCTGGCGCGAACTGTGTTAATCGGACATCAGCCCCGCCCGGTCCTCCCCCCGCCGGGCGGGGCATTTTTGTGTGCGACACATCAACAGCCGTGATTCCGGGGCGCGCATAGCGCGAGCCCGGAATCCATCGTGCCGCGAGTTACGAAGAGAAATGGATTCCGGGCTCGCGCCAAGCGGCGCGCCCCGGAATGACGGCTGTGTTTGCGGCGTTCGGCGCGCCTGAACCGGGGATCTCGCGCCTCAATCCTGGATCTTCGAGAAATCCGCCACCGCGCGCGTGGCGCTGCGGATCTCGTTGAGGAGCTTCAGCCGGTTCTCGCGCACCTTGGCATCCTCGTCGTTGACGCGCACCTTGTCGAAAAAGGCATCGACCGGCGGGCGCAGCTTCGCCATTGCGCTCATCGCGGCGGCAAAGTCTTCCTTGGCCACCGCAGCGCTGGCTTCCGCCTGGACTTCTCCGATGGCCTTCGCCAGCGCTTTCTCCTCCGCGAGGCTGTAGAGCGCCGCATCCGGCGCGCCGTCGAAGCTGCGCTTGTCCTTCTTCTCCTCGATGCTGAGGATATTACTGGCGCGCTTGGTGCCGGCGAGCAGGTTCTTGCCGTCGTCGCTGTCGAGGAATTTGCCGAGCGCCTCGACGCGGCGGACGATCATCAGGAGATCGTCCTGACCGCCGAGTGCGAACACGGCATCGACGAGATCGTGACGTGCGCCCTGCTCGCGGAGCTGGACTTTCAGGCGGTCGGCGAAGAAGGCGAGGAGGTCGTGCGGAAGTTTCTGCGCGTCAGCAGGTTGCACTGACAGGCCGCCGAGCGCCGACGCCGCCACCTTCATCAACGACAGACGAAGTGCGTTCTCAGCAATCAGCCGGATCACACCAAGCGCAGCGCGACGCAACGCGTACGGGTCCTTTGATCCCGTTGGCTTTTCGTCAATTGCCCAGAAGCCAACGAGCGTATCGATCTTGTCGGCTAGCGCCACGGCAACGCTCACCGGATCGGTCGGCACACGATCGGCCGGGCCCTGCGGCTTGTAGTGTTCCTCGCAGGCGGCGGCGACGGAGGCGTCCTCGCCCTGCGCCAGCGCGTAGTACCTACCCATCAGGCCCTGCACCTCGGGGAATTCGCCGACGACTTCGGTCAGCAGATCCGCCTTGGCGAGGTGTGCGGCGCGCGTGGCCTTGGCGACGTCGGCGCCGACCAGCGGCGCGATCTCCGCGGCGAGGCGCTCGATGCGCTTGATGCGCTCCGCCTGCGTCCCGAGCTTCTCGTGAAACACGATCTGCTCGAACTTCGGCAGGCGCTCCTCGAGCTTGGTCTTGAGGTCGGTCTCGTAGAAGAACTTCGCATCTGACAACCGCGCGCGGATCACGCGCACGTTGCCGGCGATGATGGTGGCGCCGCCGTCGGTCGCCTCGATATTGGCGACGAGAATGAACTTGCTCGCGAGCTTGCCCGTCTTGGGGTCGCGCACCACGAAGCACTTCTGGTTGTTGCGGATGGTGGCGCGGATGACTTCGGCAGGCGTCGCCAGGAATTCCGGCTCGAACGAGCCCATCAGCACGACCGGCCATTCGACGAGGCCGGCGACCTCGTCGAGCAGGGTCTGGTCCTCGACCAGCTCGAACCCTTGCGCGAAGGCGAGCTGCTTGGCGTCGGTGAGGATCGTATCCTTGCGCCTTTCAGGGTCGAGCACGACCTTGGCGTCGAGCAGTTTGGCTTCGTAGTCCTCGAAGCGGCGCACGGAGATCGCTGCCGGCGCAAGGAAGCGATGGCCGTAAGTGGTCTGGCCGCTCTCGATGCCGTCGACCTCGAACTTCACGACATCGGGCTCTTCGGTCTCGAGGCCGAAGGTCGCGGTGATCGCGTGCAGCGGACGCACCCAGTTGAGCGAGCCGGGCTTTCCGGAACGCGCGCCCCAGCGCATCGATTTCGGCCAGGGGAAGGTGCGGATGATCACAGGCAGGATCTCCGCGAGCACGTCGATGGCGTCGCGGCCGGGCTTCTCGATCAAGCCGATGTAGAAATCACCCTTGGGGTCGCGCTGGATCTTGGCTTCGTCCAGCGACTTCAAACCGGTTGCCTTGAGGAAGCCCTGCACGGCCGCGTCGGGCGCCCCGACTTTCGGGCCGCGCCGCTCGGTCTTGAGGTCCGGCTGGCGCGCCGGAATGCCGTGCACGGTGAGCGCAAGCCGGCGCGGCGTCGCGAACGCCTTCGCACCTTCATAGACCAGGCCTTCGGCGACGAGCTTGTCGGTGACGAGGCGGCGCAGGTCGTCAGCCGCCTTGGCTTGCATGCGCGCGGGGATTTCTTCGGAAAACAGTTCAAGCAAAAGATCGGGCATCAGGCCGCTCCGCCCGCTTCTGTATGAATCCAGGCCTCGCCGCAGGCTTTTGCCAGTTCGCGCACGCGAAGAATGTAGCTCTGCCGTTCCGTCACGGAGATCACGCCGCGCGCATCGAGCAGGTTGAAGACGTGGCTGGCCTTGATGCACTGGTCGTAGGCCGGCAGCGCCATCAGATGCGCCTCGCGCTTGCCGTCCTTCCAGCCCGCGTCGAGATATTTCCGGCAGGCGTTCTCCGCCATCTTGAACTGCTCGAACAGCATCGCGGTGTCGGCGACTTCGAAGTTATGCTTCGAATACTCCCGCTCGGCCTGCAGGAAGACGTCGCCATACGTGACCTTGGCGTCACCCTCGCGGCCGTTGAAGTTGAGGTCGTAGACGCGGTCGACGCCTTGCACATACATCGCGAGACGCTCGAGCCCGTAGGTAAGCTCGCCCGCAACCGGCGCGCATTCGAAGCCCGCGACCTGCTGGAAATAAGTGAACTGGCTGACCTCCATGCCGTCGCACCAGCACTCCCAGCCCAAACCCCAGGCACCCAGCGTCGGACTCTCCCAATCGTCCTCGACGAAGCGGATGTCGTGAACGGCGGAATCGATGCCGATCGCGGCGAGCGACTTCAGGTACAGTTCCTGAAGGTTCGGCGGTGACGGCTTCATGATCACCTGGAACTGGTAATAATGCTGCAACCGGTTCGGGTTCTCGCCGTAACGGCCGTCCTTTGGCCGGCGCGAGGGCTGCACATAGGCGGCATTCCAGGGCTTTGGCCCGAGCGCGCGCAGCGTGGTCGCCGGATGGAAGGTGCCCGCGCCCATCTCCATATCGTAGGGCTGCAGGATCACGCAGCCCTGCTCGGCCCAGAACCGCTGGAGCGCGAGGATGAAGCCCTGGAACGAGCGTTCCGGGCGCATATGGGCGGGCAATGAGGCGTCCATCGTCAGATCGGGCTCTCGCGGGGGGTTTGAATCGCGCGGGACCGTATCGACGGCGGGGATGGGAATCAAGGCGAAGGGGACGGAAAGGGCCGTCATTCCGGGGCGCCCGCAGGGCGAGCCCGGAATCCATTGCGCCGCTCATTCCGTGGTCCGATGGATTCCGGGTTCTCGCTTCGCGAGCCCCGGAATGACGAGAGAGCGGGGCACCTAACCCGGCCTATACGCTCCCGTCACGGGGTCACGCTTCAATGTCTTGACGTCCCCCACAGGAGCGCCCTCGGTGACGCGCGACAGGCGCATCTCCTCCAGCTCCTGGTTGATTCGGACAGCGGTCTTGTAGGCCCAGCGGACCACGGCAAGCCCGCCCAGGACGCCCGCGAAAGCGACGAACGGCGGCATCGGTCGATCCTCATTCATACTCAGCCCCACGCGCATTCTCGCGCAGTCGGAGCTGCGCCGCAATTGGCCCGCAAAGGGACCAAATGGCGCGGAAGCGCGAGCCCTAGAACCCGAATTTCGCCCAAATCGCCCGCGTTTCTACCGCTGAGATCAGTTCATCCGGCAGGCCGGCCACGGATTCCAGGGCCAGAAGCTGGCCCGCACCAGGCGATTTCCGCCCCAGGAAGCCGGAAAGCAGCCCGGTAGGCTGGGCGATCACGGGGGTGAGAACCTTCTCGCCATAGCGGGCACGAAGAGTTGAGCGGAGATCGCCGATGCTGTCGGCCAGCCCCAGCGCGACGGCGCTATCGCCGGCCCAGTATTCGCCCGTGAACAGGGTGTCGTCCGGTCCCTTCAGCCTTGCGCCGCGGCTGTCCTTGACCAGCGAGATGAAGATCTGGTGGATCTCGCGCTGGATCGCTTTCAATCTGGCGACGTCATCGGGATTTTCAGGGAGGAACGGGTCGAGCATCGCCTTGTGCTCGCCCGATGTGTAGAGGCGCCGCTCGATGCCGAGCCGCCTGATCGCTTCCTGGAATCCAAAGCTGCCACCGACCACGCCGATGGAGCCGAGGATCGAGGAGGGATCGCAGATGATCTCGTCGCCGGCGCAGGCGATCATATAGCCGCCGGAGGCCGCGACATCTTCGACGAATACGAGGACCGGCAGCTTCTTCTCCGCCGCGAGCTGCTTGATGCGCAAGAATATCTGGCGCGACTGCACCGGCGAGCCGCCGGGCGAATTGATCACCAGCGCCACCGCCTTGGCGTGCCGATAGGAAAACGCGCGCTCGAGCACGCGCGCGACACTCGCAAGCGTCAGGCCGGGACGCAGCGGCGTCACCGCACCGATCACGCCCGACAGCCGCACCACCGGCACCACTGCCGTTCCAGGGCGGAAGCGCGCGGGCAGGTATTGCATGAGCTTGTCGGCCAGGCCGGAACTCTCACGATCATTCAATTGCTCGGCCATACCCTTACCTCTGATTAACCATTTCTTATCACGCGAGTGTCATTGAAAGTGCCTGGAACGTGTTTTGCAGAATGCCCGTTGGGAGGCTGCAATAGGCGGTGGAGGAAACGCCATGAAGATCTATCTGCTGTTGTTGCTGATCGGTGCGCTTTTCACGGCGATTCGCTTCACATCTGCGCCAGAGCAGCAGACGGAATCGCTGCCGCAGTAGACCATCACGGTTCCAGCGGCAACGCTGCCCTCCCCTCCAGAATGGCCCTCACCTCTTTCCCCGGCACTTTTGACTCGTCGTTGAGCACGAGGCCCGGCAGAAGCCGCGTCGGAGCCCGGCCGCCTTTGACCGCGCGCACCAGCACGCGGATCGCGGGCTTTCCCGCTTCGCCGTGAACGGGCAGGATCGCGATGCTGCCAAAGCCGCGTGACAGCGCTGCCAAGACATCCGCGATTCCATCTGCGCGCCAGACCAGAGTCATCATGCCGTTCGATCGGAGGATACGTCGCGCAGCGTGCACCCACGCATGCAGCGTCTCTTCCCTCGCCACATGCGCAGTGTGGCGCGCCTGATCGGGTGAACCGCGATGGCGTGCGGGATCGTTGAAGGGCGGGTTCATCAGCACCGCATCGACACTGTCGGGCAGGAGCCCGTTCGCGGCAAACGCCTGCGCATCGGCGGCGACGTCGAGCACGATGGCCTCGGCGGTGATCACGTTCGCGGCAGCATTGGCCCGCGCGAGCTCGACCAGTTCCGGATCGATCTCGACCAGGCTGAGCCTGATCCCCTCGATACGCCGAGCCAGCGCGAGCCCCGCCGTGCCGACGCCGGCGCCGAAATCGACCACGCGGTCCCCGGCCCGCACGTCCGTGGCCGCCGCAAGCAGGATGGCGTCGTGTCCGGCGCGATGGCCGGATCGCTTCTGCATCAAGCGCAACTGCCCGCCGAGAAAGCCATCCTCCGTGATATCTGCGGCCTCAGTCATCGTCGCGCAGTTCGTGGCTGAGGCCGGCCTCGCTGAGGAGCGCCCTCGCCTCCTCGGCGTCGTCCTCATGAACCAGGATCCGCCGCGGCAGGATGCCGAGCGAGCCCTCGATAATGCTCATGTTCTGGTCAAGCACCAGATGATGGATGTTGGCGCCATCGAGCAGCGCCCCGATCGCCGACACCAGCACCATGTCGTTGGTCCGAACCAGTTCACGCAAAACGTAGATCTCCTGCCTGAAGGGGTGACGGCGGCAAATGTCAATGGTTCCGAGGTCTTGCCGCGTCCGCCGCCAGTTTCTATTGTCTTTCCGTCAGAATAGCCCTTCCGGGGCAAATATTGGAGACCGGCGTGGCCGTCATCGTACCTTTCGAAACTCCCGGCGCGTCGATCGAAGAGCTGGTTGCCCTTGTCGCCCCTGACATGGAGCGCGTCAACGCCACGATCCTGTCGCGGACCGGCTCCGAGGTGACCATGATCCCGGAGGTCGCCAACCACCTGATCTCCTCCGGGGGCAAGCGCCTGCGCCCGATGCTGACGCTCGCCATGGCCAATCTCGCCGGTTACACCGGCGACGGCCATATCAAGCTGGCTGCCTCCGTCGAGTTCATGCATACCGCCACCCTGCTCCACGACGACGTCGTCGACGAGAGCGAGATGCGCCGCGGCAAGCTGTCGGCACGCATGCTCTGGGGCAACGAGGCGAGCGTGCTGGTCGGCGATTTCCTGCTCGGCCAGGCCTTCCGCATGATGGTCGAGGTCGGCTCGCTGCGCGCGCTAGATATCCTCTCCGCGGCCGCCGCCACCATCGCAGAGGGCGAGGTGATGCAGCTCGCCGCCGCCAAGAACACCGCGACCACCGAGGACGAATATCTCGCCGTGATCCGCGGCAAGACGGCCGAATTGTTCGCCGCCGCCTGCGAGGTCGGCCCCGTCATCGCCAACCGGCCGAAGGCGGAACAGACCGCCTGCCGCTCGGTCGGCATGAATCTCGGTATCGCCTTCCAGCTCGTCGACGACGTCCTCGACTACGGCGGCAAGAGCGCCAAGCTCGGCAAGAACACCGGCGACGATTTCCGCGAAGGCAAGATCACCCTGCCCGTCGTGCTCGCCTTCCGCCGCGGCAACGACACCGAGCGCGCCTTCTGGATCCGCGCGCTGGAGCGCGGCGAGATCGGCGATTCCGATCTCGACCATGCCATCGGGCTCATGAACAAGCATCGCGCGCTGGAGGATACGCTCAGCCGCGCCCAGCACTACGGCGCCATGGCCGTCGACGCGCTGGCCCTATTCCCGTCCTCGCCGATGAAGAGCGCACTGGAGCAGGTCGTGGCGTTCTGCCTCGCACGGTCGCATTAGGCGACCGGCTGGAGGCGACTTGCCTTGCTCTCAATCCTTGCAAGGCGATCAGCTCCGTCATCCTGAGGCGCGAGCCTCGAAAGATGCGCGGCCGAGATGCAGCCGGGCCGTCGCCCTTCGAGGCTCGCCGAAGAGG
>NZ_JAEMSD010000542.1:0-3431 GCF_016462955.1 Bradyrhizobium sp.
GTGGAGGAATCCGCTCAGGCGGCGCGCGAGGTCGCCACGCAGATCGTCAAGGTCTCGAACGAGGCCGTCGAGACCGGCCGCCGTGCGCACGACATCCAGACCGGATCCGCCGATATCGCGGACAAGGTGGCGGGACTTCGATCGATCCTGGTGCAGGTCGTGCGGACGTCGACCGTCGATGTCAATCGGCGGACGCACGAACGGATCGATCTTGACCGCGCGGCGACGCTCGAGATCGACGGCGGCTCGCAGCGGGTTAGGATCTGCAACATCTCCGAAGGGGGAGCCATGATCGACCAGGTGCTGGAGGAACGGCAGATCGGTCGCCCCGCGACCGTCGTGATCGACGGAGTAGCGGCGCGCTTCGGCGGCGAAGTGGGACGGCTCGACGACGGCGGCACGATGATCAAAATTCCGCCTGACGGAGGAGGCCGAAAATATGCTGCGCGAGAACTTTCTGCGACGGTCCGCGGCCTGAAGGAGAAGCGAGTAGGGCTTACAAATGACTCGGGCCTTGAGGGCGTCCCCCGCCTCTAGCGGCATGAGCTCTCGTCGTGCTTGGAGAACGGTTATCGGCCTTGAAGGATCCGACGGCTCGAGCGGTCCTTCCATCACGATGCCTTGTCTTCCGGAACAGATCCGGGAGGATTCCACGCTATGACACGGGCACGCTCCCATCGGCATCAGCGATCCTGAACGAGACCAGCCTGTCGCTGCCATCGAGCGCCGTCGGACCTCCCGATCTGAGGCGGGATCGGCGCTTACCGGCCTCTGCGCCAGCAGCTGCCTTTGCTGTCGCGTCGTGATCGGTCTGCTCGCGAGCACGTTGCGCCAGTTGGGATGGCTTCGTTGGTCGAGTCTGGCAGCCGGGCTACGGAAAATTAGATCTGTTTGATCTTGCGCAAGGTCCGCGCGACGGCGGCTTGTAGTCAGATGCGAGCCAGGAGACCTCTCATGCGGTACTTTTTCAATCTGCAGGACAAGCTCGAGATCGAGGACGGGGTCGGCCGCGACTTCGCGCGGGCTTCCGAGGCAGTCGAATTCGCTCGCCACCTCGCTGCCGACATACGGTGCCTCGAGGCAACCGTCAGGCCCGCCTTGACCATCGAAGTCGTCGCCGAGAATGCCGCGCGGGTACACCGGGAGCTGGTCTTCACCTGAGCAGTGAGGTCTAAAGCAGAACCGATATTCGCGCCCCCGCGGCAGTGATCGACGTGGCACCGCGATCGCGTCTCCGCACCACGTCGCCAGTGCAGAATTCAGGGCCGCGAATCGCGATCTGAGCCTGCCTTTCACACACTGATCGAAGGCTGGAATCTGCCAATCACTTGCCCAAAACGCCATGGACCGGTATCTAAGTGTCGGACCATCGACGCTAACTCCAGTTCGCTGCCGGGCGCATGCAGAAATTCATCTGCGAGCAGAACATCGCTAACTTCGAACGAATGCTCTCCGAGACGAGCGACCCCGCGCTGCAGCGGACCCTTGAGCGACTGCTGGCGACCAACAAGCGCGAGTTGGCCCTGATCGAGTCCGAAGAATGGGGCGTGCGGAATCCTTTGCTCGCACCACCCCGCGCCACCGCCATAGACGTACCTGGCCTACGCGAGCAACTCCTGTCGGATTTCGCTGACTCGCCGCACCCGTATATGCTGCTGGATCCGGGGCCAAGATTGCAGATAATAGACATCAACGCGGCGTATGCGGCGGCGACACTCACGGATCGCCACGGCGTCGTGGGTCGCTCGCTTTTCGAGGTATTTCCCGACAATCCGGACGATCCCCTGGCCAAAGGGGTGAGCAATCTCTTCGCCTCTCTGCGGACCGTCGCGACGACCGGCCGCGCGCATGCGATGGCCATTCAGCGCTACGACATCCGCGGTCCGGACGGTGCCTTCATCGAACGGCACTGGCAGCCCATCAACTCACCCATCCACGACCGGAACGGGGGGCTCGCATTTCTTCTGCATCACGTCGAGGACGTGACGGATCAGGTGGAACGCTGATCCGCGGGCGGCGGTTCACTACGGTCGCCCAGCAGCTTGCCGGTGGCGACGTTGACGAAGTGCAGCGACGCGCAGGCGGGACACCACACCGAGACATGGGTGTCTTTCACGTCCGAGCGGTGATGCGTTCGAGCGTCATCCAGACCGTGCTGGACGTTCGTGCCGGTGCGTGGACACTTGAACAATATCTGGCGCAGCATGCCGAACTTCATGCTCCTGATCTCGCTGCGACGAAACTGCGGTCGACTACGTAGGTCTTTTCGGTCCTTGCGGCGGGTCAAAGCCGACGGCCACCCGATAGTTTGAATGACGTGCGGCACCGTTGCGCGTCGTTGTCACGACGGAGCGGTGCCCGGTCGTGAAGAGCGATGGCGAGACTTGAGACTCGGACGTCCTCAGGCAGGAATTCGGCCGTCGGCCCGAGTCCGCAGCGGGCGGACGATGCCCGCGTTGCGATCGTGGAGATCGGGGCGCCTGAATGCGGGCCGGACCTCTGCAGGGGGCCGGGAATGCGCGTCTAGATCACGACCGCGACCACCCCGATCGTCAAAGCGATGCAGGCGAGACCAAGAGCGGCAGCGACCATGAACGCGACGCGATTGTTGATCATAGAACCTCCGGATGTGGAGGTGACGAGTCTCGTGTGATGATAGACCTTTACGATCTTACCCACAGGCCGGAGGATCAGGTCAAAGACCGAAGCCACGCCAGGCGCGAGATTGCCTTCTGCGCGAAGCCCTGCAGAGCCTCGACCCGCGCAGCTTCGCCTGCGCGTTCCGCCCCTTCGAGATAGGCGTCCGCCAACGCCTCTGCGATGAATTCCGCATCCCGCTGTTCCAGGCTGGCGGGGAAGCTTCCGAAATCGGCGGCATCTTCCGCCATCCGCATCGCCTCTTCGCGAAGCTCGCGCGTGCGAACCGCCGCCGGTCCTCGCACGCGACGTTCCAGAGCGGCAAGATGGGTCCCCAGGCAGAGTTCAAGTCGTCTTGCGTTCACCCGATCGATCGGAGCGGGCGCTTCGCCCGGCTTGCCGCCAAGCTCGCGGTGATATGCGCGACGCCTCTCTTTCCGCAGCGTGGCGACGTGGCCAAGCTCCTCCATGGCCATCGCCTCGGAAGCCTTCTTGATCTCCGGATCAGTGGAATAGGCGGCCAAATATGACCAGAAGGCGAAGGCGCGCTCCTCGTTGCGCACCGCCATCGCAAGCGCGCGGTACGGCGTCATCAGTCGAGACGTCTTCACCTCGGCGGCCGCGTCCGCAGGAAGCGCTGCCGGTGCCTCCCACCGCACCAACGCGGGATCGGGCCTTTTGCCGCGGCGCAATTGCGACCACTGTGTGACACTGTCTACATGCTCGCGCTCGGCGGCCGCGAGTCGCGCGAACACGTCCGCCAGATCAGCTTTGCCCTGCCCGCGCATCTCGTC
>NZ_JAEMSD010000542.1:3441-4356 GCF_016462955.1 Bradyrhizobium sp.
CGTATTTATTGGCCGCTTCCTGCTCCATTGCATGCGCCAGCGCAAAGAGCTCGTCGAGCGACTCCAATACACCCTGGGGCTCGGCACTCAGCAACGACGGGCGTAGGAATGGCATACCTAGGACTCCAAATGGAGATTTTCGATCAGGTTCCGCGCGCACACAAATCTTGCCAGCGGGGTTGACAGATTCGGTCGTACAAGATGAGCTTTGCACGTCAACGGCGACAAATCATCGACGAAGATCTCAAGAGCGCACGCCTCCGGGTTGGCCGCTCGGATTGTGATTGAATCGACATGTTGAAGCGACCGGATGACGATACCGCCTTCGCAAGGCGTGCAGCGCTCGCGCTCGCAGGCTTGCTGCTGGTATGTCTGACTTATATTTCGTCCGCATGTGTTTCGCCCGCCTGGGCCGCCGGTGATTTGCCCACGTATCTGGCGAAGATCGCGCCCGCCGACTTTTTCGCCGGTGCCGACCGCTTCGGGCCGCCGCAGGGCGATCCGCCCATCGTGCCCGTCTACCGCGGCGACCAGCTCCAAGGTTTCGTGTTCCTGAACTCCGACTTCGCCAACGCGGTCGGCTACTCGGGCAAGCCGATCCATATGCTCGTCGGCATCGACCCGAAAGGCGTCATCACCGGCGTCAGGCTGGTCGATCACAAGGAGCCGATCGTGCTGGTCGGCATTCCGGAAGCGCGCATCGTCGCCGCCATGAACGCCCTGATCGGCAAGGACATGAAGCCGGTGGCAAGCGGAGCCGAGAAGCCGCCCCAGGTCGACATCGTGAGCGGCGCCACCGTTACCGTGCTGGTGATGAGCGACAGCATCGTCCGCGCCGCCTCAAAGCTGATCCGCTCGGCGCGCATCGGCGGCGGAGATGGGGCGGCGGCGGCCGCGCTCCCGCCTGTCACCAAG
>NZ_JAEMSD010000102.1:0-4802 GCF_016462955.1 Bradyrhizobium sp.
CCCGGCGTGGTTAACCTTTCATTAGAGAATTGCACTGCATCTTCCGGACACGAGGGAGACTGCAATGTTTTCAAGCCGCGACACCTTTGAAAGCGATTTCTGCCCGGTCCGCGACGAACTCCTTGGCGAGATGTATCGCGCCAGCGAGAGTGGCCTGCCGAGGCTGGTTGAGAGTGTTTCCCCTGACGTGCGCGCCAGGCTGGCGCTGTTCTGCTATCGCCGCAGCCATTTGCATTCGCTGGCTGTCGCGATCGCGGAAAGCTGCAGCGAGCGCGACCTGATCGAGAACGGCGGCCGCGTCGGCTCGACGCTCTATGCGCTGTCGCGCGAACGCGCGACGAAATCCTCACCGTCGCTGTCGGGCGGGCGCAAGCCGATCACGCTGTCGACCAAGCCGCTCTCGGTGCTCGCACCACTCGATGACGAGCTCGACGACGAGATCGGCGAAGCGGTGCCCGCCTAAGCGGCCTCTATCACCGGCAAGCCGAACTTCCGCCGCGCCATTGCGCATTCGGCGTCGCCCGGCATGCAGGTCCGGCACACTTCCGGCCGCACCTCATAGATGCCACAGGCCGTGCTCTTTCCGATCTCTCCCTGCAACGCCGCGCAGCGATCACCCTCGCAGCGCATGCCCGATTGGCGCGCGTTGACCAGCCCTTCCGGGATCGCCGCAAGCTCCTCGTCGCTCTCGATCGAGAAACGCGGCCAGTTCTCCGAATAGCCGCAGCAGGCGCCGCAACCCTGGCAACAGCTCGACGGGTCGATCTCTTCCTTCATCTCACGTGTCCTTGGGCGGACCCCAGACCAGACTCTGCCGCCATCTGGCGCGCAGCACGTCGCGCCTTTCAGGATATTTCTCGTCAAGGTAGCTCGCCTCGACCACGCGGTCGGTGCGGAAGCTGCGGAAGTCGCCGCGCAGCTCGCACCAGGCCGCCAGCAGCCGCACCGCTTCGAGGTAGCCGACCGAGATCGGCCAGATCATGCGCTCGCTCGGGCGGCCCTGCTCGTCGCGATAGCGGAGCATGATCTTCTTGCCTTCGTGAATCTGGGTGCGGGTGCGCGCCATGTCCAGGCGGTCCGGCTCCTGGTTCGAGCTCGGCCGCGCCCGGCTCGCCGGCTCCAGCACGAAGGGCCGCAGGCGCTCAGGCACGGTGTCGGCGATCTTGGCCATCAGATCTTCGGCCGCGCGCGCCAGCGCGGAATCGGCGTGGCCTGCGACCCATTGCGCGCCCAGCACCGCGGCCTCGATCTCGTCGGGCGTCAGCATCAAGGGCGGCAGGTCGAAACCCTTTTCCAGGATGTAGCCCATGCCGGCTTCGCCGCGAATCGGCACGCGTTGGCCGATCAGGGTTGCGATGTCGCGATAGATGGTGCGCTTCGACGTCTCGAGCTCGGCCGCGATCGCGTCAGCCGTCAGCGGCTTACGCGTGCGTCTCAGCACCTGGATGATTTGAAACAGCCGGTCGGCGCGTCTCATGACGGGTCTCTTGTCGCTGCTTTTGTCTCGGCGGTGTTTTCAGAAGGCGGCGCGTGGCTGCTGACAGGATGTTGGCAGCAGGGGAGTTCTATACCGGGACAACACATCGACTGAAGAGGATTTGTCCATGATCATTCCAACCCATTTCGGCCCGGCCGTTCCGTTGTCGCAAGCGCAGGGGTGGTCCGTGTCGGCGTTCGGCCGCCTCGTTTCGCTCGATCTCATGGCCGTCGACCTCCGGTTTGCCTTCACGGGCGCCGTGGCAAGCCCGCTCGTCCGTGCCGCGGATGCGCTGGTCCGCCACGTGATGGGCCGTGCCTGGCAAGGCGCGCGCTTCGCAGAAGATATCACGGCTGCTGCCACCATGGTGGCAGCAGCCCGTCGCTAGGTTCCGTCACGCGTTCGACAGGTTCAGGAGAGCTCGCATGATCACGCTTTACGGCTTCGGCGCCGGCTTCGGCCTGCCGGAGATCAGCCCCTTCGTCACCAAGACCGAGGTACAGCTCAAGATGGCGGGGCTGCCTTACCGGAAGGAGCGGGCGATGCCGCCGGCCTCCCCCAAGGGGCAGCTGCCCTTCATCGACGACGGCGGCGAGGCGGTGGCCGATTCCACCTTCATCCGCGCCCATATCGAGCGCCGCTACGGCTTCGATTTCGATGCCGGGCTCTCGTTGCAGGAGCGCGCGCAAGCCTGGGCGTTCGAGCGCATGATCGAGCATCACGTCTATTGGGCCTTGGTCGGCGCGCGCTGGGTCGATCCGGTCAATTTCGCCAAGGGCCCAGCGCATTTCTTCGACGGCGCGCCGGAGCACAATCGCGAGAAGCTGCGCGAGGATGCGCAGTTCCGCGTCGCCGAGAACTATCTCCTCTCCGGCCTCGGCCGCCATGCGCCGGATGACGACGTCGATCTCGCGGTGCGCTCGCTGTTCGCGCTCTCGGTGCAGCTCGGCGACAAGGCATATCTGATGGGCAGCAAGCCCTGCGGCGTCGACGCTACGGCTTTCGGCATGCTCGCCGGCGTTCTCTCGCCCTTCTTCGAATCGGCCTTGCGCGAACGCGCCGAGGGATTTCCAAACCTCACCGCCTATGTCGACCGCATGATGGACGACTACTATCCCGAGTTCGCCTGGACCCCGCTGCGGCAGGCAGCGTAGCCCCGGTGCATCGGCAGACTCGGTGTAACCTCTCCCGCTTGCGGGGGAGGTCGGCGCAGAGCGCCGGGTGGGGGCTTTCCCCTCTGGGGGATTGTCTCTGCAGGCCTCGGACGGTCCCAACGCGGAGGCACCCTCTCCCCAACCCACTCCCGCACGCGGGAGAGGGGGCACAGCGACCGCGGAGCCGTCGCACGTTCTCACAGCCAAAGAAAAAGAGCCGGCCCATGGGCCGGCTCTCGTCGTCTCAAATCTCGCTGTGTCTACTTCACCAACGTGTACTTGCCATCCTTCACCGTGAGCAGGATGCGCGAGCGATCGTCGAGGCCGTAGCGGTCCTTCTCGGTGAAATTGTAGACGCCCTGGCTTGCGGCCAGCTCCTTTTCCGTCAGCAGCGCCTGGCGGATGGCCTCGCGGAATTCGGGCGTGCCGGGCTTGGCCGTCTTCAACGCCGCCGGAATGACGCGCTTGAGGATTTCGAACGCATCATAGGAATGGCCGGCGAACTGGCTGCGGCTGTTCGGCCCGTACTTGGCCTCGTAGGCCGAGTTGAGCGCGAGGCCCGGCTTCTTGGTCAGCGCGCTATCCGGCTGTTCCTCGGGGGCCATGACCGGACCGGACGCCATCAACACGCCTTCCGCCGCTTTGCCGGCGATGCGGATGAAGTCCATGCTCGCCGCGCCGTGGGTCTGGTAGATCAGTCCCTTGTAGCCACGCTCGCGCAGCTCGGTCTGCGGCAGCGCGGCCGCGGTGCCGGAGGCGCCGACCAGGATGGCGTCGGGATTGGCGGCAACGAGCTTCAGCACCTGACCTGTCACCGAGGTGTCGGGACGGGCAAAGCGCTCCTCGTCGACGATGGTCATGCCCATCGGCACCGCCTGGGCCTTGAGGTCGTTGAACCAGAGGTCGCCATAGGAGTCGGAATAGCCGATATAGCCGAGCGTCTTCACGCCCTTGGACTTCATGTGATCGTACAGCACCTTGCCGACGATCGGGATCGGCTGCGGCATCGCCACCGACCACTTCATGCGCTCCGGCGTGATCGGGAACGGCGCGAGGCCGAAATGCGGGATGCCGGCTTCGTTGGCGACGTTCGAGACCGCGATCGTCGGAGGTGTCAGCGCCGAGCCCATGATGATGTCGGCCTTGGATTCGGTGACGAAGCGGCGGGCGTTGGTGGTGGCGGTGGTGGGATCGCCGCCGTCGTCGAGCACGATCACCTTCAGCGGCACGCCGCCGATCTCCTTCGGCACGAATTCCAGCGCGTTGCGTTCGGGGATGCCGAGCGCCGCGCCGGGGCCGGTCGTGGTGGTGGTGATGCCGATAGTGACTTCGGCGGTCTGGGCCAATGCGGGCACCGCCGGCAGGGCAAGCGTCGCCGCGGTGATGGCGGCGGTCAAATAAAAGCGTTTCATCTATTCCTCCCTTGACGTGTTTCCTTGAAAGCAGAAATCGGGGGGTAATTCAGCCCCCTCTTTTGGTGATGCGGCGATTTAGCTTCCCGTGAATTTGGCTACCATTTCCGCCGGGAATGGTGCCGATTTCAATTTGTCTGGGTTAACGGGATCGCGGCCGACCAGGACGCGGGTCTCGAACCCTTCGATCGCCAGCGCCTCGCCCTTGTAGACGTTGTGCTTCACCTCGAAACTCGAGCGCTTGATGCTCTCGATCCTGGTTTCGATGGTGATCCAGTCGCCATAGGTCGAGGGGATGTAGAACTTGGCCCGCGTGTCGACCATGGGAATGCCCACCAGGCCGTATTTGCGGACCAAATCCTGCTTGGAGAAACCGGCAACCTCGAACAGGGTCGAGGTCGAATCGTCGAACATCGCGAAATAGCGCGGGTAGTAGACGATGTTGGCGGGGTCGCAATCGCCCCACTGGATCTGAACCTCGCGCCGGTTCACGAACATGACTTATTCATCCACTGGCGCTGCGCCACACCTCTCCCGAAGGGAGAGGTCGAATTGCGCCTTGCGATGCGCAGCATCGTCAAGAGCAATTCGGGTGAGGAAATACGGTCTCTCGAAAGGGCA
This sequence comes from Bradyrhizobium sp., assembly GCF_016462955.1. GTDB lineage: Bacteria > Pseudomonadota > Alphaproteobacteria > Rhizobiales > Xanthobacteraceae > Bradyrhizobium. Next base: position 4,665 of record NZ_JAEMSD010000102.1, read on the forward strand.
GGGGCCCTCACCCGGCGCTTCGCGCCGACCTCTTCCAATGGGAGAGGTAAGGTCGAGGTCGCTGGTGCAATCCCGCTCATCAATTTACTTCGGCGCCATGCGCAGCGAGCCGTCGAGGCGCACCACTTCGCCGTTCAG
>NZ_JAEMSD010000102.1:4812-12570 GCF_016462955.1 Bradyrhizobium sp.
CGCCGTTGAGGTAGGCGTTCTCGACCATGTGCAGGGCGAGCGCGGCGAACTCGTCGGCATGGCCGAGCCGGCGCGGGAAGGGGATCGCGGCGGCAAGCGAATCCTGCGCTTCCTGCGGCAGGTTGGCCAGCAGCGGCGTCAGGAACAGGCCTGGCGCGATGGTCAGCACGCGGACGCCGAACTGCGCCAGTTCGCGCGCGATCGGAAGCGTCATGCCGACGATGCCGCCCTTGGAGGCCGAATAGGCCGACTGGCCGATCTGGCCGTCATAGGCGGCGACGGAGGCGGTGTTGATGATCACGCCGCGCTCGCCGGTCGCCTGCGGCTCGAGCTTGGACATCTCGGTCGCGGCGAGGCGCAGCATGTTGAAGGTACCGATCAGATTGACCTTGATCACCTTGTCGAAATCGGCGAGCGCCATCGGACCGTCGCGGCCGACGACGCGCTTGGCAACGCCGATGCCGGCGCAATTGACCAGCACGCGGGCCGGACCGTGGGCCTTCGCTGCCTGCGCGATCGCGGCTTCGGCGGAAGCGGCATCGGAGACGTCGCAGGTCACGGCGACGCCCTTGATCTCGGCGGCGACGGTTTCCGCGAGCTTGGTGTTGAGGTCGCACACCGCGACCTTGGCGCCCTGCGCCGCCAGTTTTCGCGCGGTGGCCGCGCCCAGTCCCGATGCGCCGCCGGTGACGATGGCTGCCTGATCCTTCAACAACATGGCGTTCTCCTGTAGCGGTAATTTGTTATCCGACCGATATCACACGGTTGGATGGATTGGCAGCGTAGAGCTCCTCGATCAAGTCGGTGCGGTGCTCCAGCACGGCGCGCTGGTTGATCGAGCCCTTGTCGGTGACCTCGCCCTTGTCGATCGACAGCGGCGTGTCCATCAGGATTGCGCGCGTGATCCGCGTCGAGGAGCCGGTGGCCTGGCCGAGGAAGCGGGTCAGGCGCTCACGGAAGGCGTCGCGCACCAGCCGGTCGCGGGTCGCGACGACGAGATCGTCGGTCGGCAGCGTCGGATTGATCAGTCGGCAGCCGTCGAGGTCGAGCACCACGAGGGCAGAGATTTCGTCACGGTTGATGCCGGCGATGACGACGTCGCGCACCAGCGGCGCGCAGGCTGCGGTGAGGCGCGCGCGCAAGGGGCCGACGCTGACCCAGGTGCCGCTGGCGAGCTTGAAGTCTTCGCCGACGCGGCCGTCGAAGTCGAAGCCGGCATTGAGATCATTGGGGTCGGCAGGTTTGAGTGCATCGCCCATCATGTAAAATCCTTCTTCGTCGAAGGATTTTGCGGTGATGTCGGGCTGCCGCCAGTAGCCGGGCATCACGTTCGGCCCCTTGGCGCGCACCTCCAGCTTGCCGTTGTTCGGCACCAGCTTGGCGTCATTGCCCGCAACCGGAAGGCCGACATGGCCGGAGCGGCTGGTGCGCGGATTGACCGACATGAAGAACGGCGCCGTCTCGGTCGCCCCGAGCCCGGTCAGCATCGGCACGCGATAGCCCTTTTCCTTCACCGCGAGCGCGTCGAGGCTGTCCCAGATGAACGGCGACAGCGCCGCACCCGAGAAGAACATCGCATGCAGCCGGTCGAAGAATTTCGCGCGCAGGCCCTGGTCGTCGCGCAGGTATGGCAGCAGCGACTCATAGCCCTTGGGTACGTTGAAATAGACCGTCGGCGAGATCTCTTGGAGATTGCGCACGGTCTCCTCGATACCGCCGGGCATCGGCTTGCCGGCGTCCAGATACATCGAGCCGCCATTGTAGAGCGTCAGACCGATATTGTGGTTGCCGCCGAAGGTGTGATTCCAGGGCAGCCAGTCCACGATGACCGGCGGCTCGTCCTTGAGGAAGGCGAGCGTCTCGCGCAGCATCACCTGGTTGGCGCAGATCATGCGCTGGGTGTTGATGACGGCCTTGGGGTTGCCGGTCGAGCCCGAGGTGAGCAGGAATTTCGCGATCGTGTCGGGGCCGATCCTGCCATGGACATCGTCAAGATCGCTGCGGATCGGCGTCGCCATCAGGTCGGCGAGCAGGGTGACGTCGCGGCCCGGCACGTGGCCATAGGACGCGGCGATCTCGGTGCCAAGCGAGACGTTGGCGGCGAGCGCATCGGCAAACTTGTCGGCGTCCTCGGCGAAGACGAGGCCGGGCGTCAGCAGCTTCATCAGATAGGACAGCTTGCCGTAATCCTTCGACACCAGCGAATAGGCCGGCGACACCGGGCAGAACGGCACGCCGGCATAGAACGCGCCGAAGGCGAGCAGGGCGTGGTCGATCGAATTGCCGGAGAGGATGACGACCGGCCGCTCCGCCGACAGGCCGCGCGCGATCAGGCTCGAGGCGATGTGCCGGCTTGCGGTGAGCAGCTCGGCATAGCTGATCTTGCGCCAGAAGCGGCCGCCCTCGCGCTCGGCCATGAAGATCCGGTCCGGCGTCGTGCTCGCCCAGTGATGCAGACGGTCGGTGATGCGGACGGGATAGTCGCCGAGCGGCTGCTTCGGCCTCAGATAGATCGTGCCGTCATCGCGGCGCTCGACGTCGACGGCGGGATCACCGAACGAGATCGGCCGCAGCGGGAAAGTGCTCGCGCCGCGCTCCATGCTGGAAGAGGACGGCTGCGCGCTCATGACTTCGGCTTTACCTTTGCGGTCTTGTGTTCGAGGAATTCGCGGATCCGCCGCTTGGCCTCCTTGTCGCTCTGCGCGACGGTGGCCATCAGCGATTCCATCAGGAGACCGGCCTGCGGATTGGCCTCCGCGATCATCGGCAGCGCCTGCAGCACGGCGAAGTTCGTCAGCGGTGCGTTGGACGCCACCTTGGCCGCGAGCTCCAGCGCCTTGCCGAGCCCGTTGCCGGCCTCGGTCAGATATTGCGCGAAGCCATAGGACGCGCCTTCGGTCGCGCTGTAGACGCGCCCGGTCAACATCATGTCCATCATCCGGGCGACGCCGATCAGCCGCGGCAGCCGCACCGAGCCGCCTCCGCCGACGAAGATGCCGCGCTGCCCTTCCGGCAGCGCGAAATAGGTCGAGGGCTCGGCGACGCGGATATGCGCGGCGCAGGCGAGCTCCAGCCCGCCGCCGATCACGGCGCCCCGGAGCGCGGCGATCACGGGCACGCGGCTATATTGGATGCGGTCGAACACCCGGTGCCACATCTGCGAATGGAGCAGGCCGCCGGTCGCGTCGTGCTCGGTCAATTCGGAGAGGTCGAGGCCGCTGGAGAAATGGTCGCCGATGCCGTGGATTACGACCGCGCCGATGTCCTCGGGCAGGGACGCGAAACACTCGCCGATTTCCAGGATGATGCCGTCATTGAGCGCATTGCGCTTGGCCGGCCGGTTCAGACCCACGGTGAGAACCCGGTCCGCCCGCTCGATCTTCAACAGCCCGGAGCTGCCCGCGTTCGCGGTCTCGGCGTTTCCCTGTGTCATTTGCGTCCTTGTCAGAATAGTTATGTTGTATAACGAATTCTGGGGGAGTCAAGGAGGGGCGCATCCCCGCCTGCGTCGAGGTGGCAGGAAGGCGCCTGGCAAATCGCCGGCGCGGTGCGCAGAACTGTCTCAGACGGCTTCGGCAATCAGCTTCTTGGCGGCCTGAGCGAGCAGGCCCGAACGCGTATAGCCATGGGTCTCGGCATATTTGTCGATCTGCTCCAGGACGTCGCCGGGCAGGGTGACATTGACGCGCACGATCTTCGGCTGGTCGTCCTTCACCGACACCAGAATCGCGACCCCGGAGCGATTCTTCGGGTCAGCCATGATCTCTTCGAGCGACGAAGGCTCTGGTACCGATGCGCCGTCTTCCAAGATGCCTTCAAGGTGAAGCGCCAGCGCTTCCTCGGCCATGTCGCGTGCTTCGTCGAGCGTGGTCCCCGCGGTCACAAGCCCCGGCAGATCGGGGAACGACACGCCGAAATCGCTGTCAGCATCTTTATGGATAAGACCAATGTAGTGACGCATGGCGCTCACCTCAGTTTCAGGCCGGCTTGTCGCTCGATGCTCTTCAACGTTCGAGCGGGATGTCCCGCTGCGGGTGAGGGACAGTGACGCGGCCTGGTTTTGCCGGGTGCTTGAGTTGGACGTGGCTGCCTTTTTGAGCCACTTGGACCCAGCCATTCCTGTGAAGCGCCGAGATGATGTCTCGACTATTCATGGTGTGTATTTATACACATCATAACTCATTGTCAATTTCGGATTCACATCACCTGGTGCACGTCGATCACGACGCGATCGGCATGCCGTGCCGCCGATCCCACGAAGATGTGCTCCATCAGCCAGCGATACTTGTCGTGCCCGGTCTCGAATTTCGGCACGGTGCGGAAATAGATCAGCTTGGGATCGACCGGCTCGCCGCGCTTGAGCTTTTGCAGGAGCTCGACGGGGCCGAAGCGCATGCCTTTGTTCTCGACATAGACGGTTGCGCCGTCGTCGGTCTCGAAGGCGTATTTGGCTTCGAGATCGATCAGCTCGTTGGGGCGGATGGTCTGGAAATCGGCGCCGAACGGCAGCACCTTCCCCGTGATCGTGCCTTTCACCTCGCCGCCGATGATCGGGATGATGCGGCGGACTCCGATCCCGGTCTCGCCGGCGGTGACGACGTCGCCGATGCGGACGGTAAGGGTGAAGACGTATTTTGTTTCCAACGTCGGCGTGGTCATCGCTTCACCTCTTCAATGCGCCATCATGCGTGTCGGCAGCCAGATCGCCAGCGCCGGGAAGGCGATCAGAATCACCAGGCGGATCAGGTCAGTGACCACGAACGGACTCACGCCCCTGAAGATGGTGGAGAAGGACACGTCCTTCACCACGCTCTTGATGACGAACACATTCATGCCCACCGGCGGAGTGATCAGCCCGAGCTCGACGGTCATGACGACGATGACGCCGAACCAGATCGGGTCGAAGCCGAGATGGATGATGACCGGGAAGATGATCGGCACGGTCAGGATGATCATCGCCATCGCGTCCATCAGGCAGCCGAGCACGAGATACATCACCATGATCAGCGCCAGCACGCCGTAGGGACCAAGGCCGAGCCCGGTGAGAAGCTCCGTGACCTTCTGCGGCGTCTGCGTCACCGTGAGGAAATAGCCGAAGATCAGCGCGCCGATCAGCACGGTGAACACGGCGGCTGCGGTGCGTGTGGCCTGAAGCAGCGAGGCCAGCACCTTCTCGCGGTCGAGCCGGCCCGTCAGCACGCCGATGATGAAGGCCCCGGTCGCGCCGACGCCGCCGGCCTCTGTCGGCGTGAAGCGCGGCAGGAAGGGCAGGCCATAGAGGCCGCCGATCACGAATACGAACAGAAGCACCGGAGCCCAGATGTCCTTCAAACCGGCGAAGCGTTCGCGCCACGGAATCACCTTGCCCTTGGCCAGGAAGTCGGGGCGGAAATAGCCGATCAGGAAGATCGTGATCATGTACATGGCCATCGCGAGCAGGCCGGGAATGATGCCCGCGATGAAGAGCTTGCCGATGTCCTGCTCGGTGATGATGCCGTAGACCGCAAGCACCGTGGAGGGCGGTAGGATCGCGCCCAGCGTGCCACCGGCCGCGATGACCCCCGTGGCAAAGGACTGCGGGTAGCCGAAGCGGCGCATCTCCGGGTAGGCGACGGCGGAGAACGTCGCGGCGGTCGCGACCGACGAACCGCAGATCGCGGCGAAACCGCCGCAGGCGCCGACGGTGGCGATGCCGAGCCCGCCCCGCAGATGGCCGACGAAGCCGTTGGCGGCGCGGAACAGCTCGCGGCTCATGCCGGAGTTGCTGACGAAGGATCCCATCAGCAGGAACATCGGAATCACGCCGAACGTGTAATCCGTCACCGTCCGCATGGTGACTTGCCCGACCATCTTCAGGGCCGGTGTCGAGCCGACGAGATAGCTGAAGCCGCACACGCCGACGAGACCCATGGCCATGCCGACCGGCACGCGCAGCAGCATCAGGGCAAACAGGGAGACGAAGCCGAGGACGGCGACGGCGTCGGTACTCATGGTCACTCCGTCACCTTGATCTTGGGTTCGTGCATGTCTTCGGGGTGGAAGATCAGGCGGTACGTGCGGATCGCGATCAGCAGCACGGCACAGACGTCGCCGATCCATGCGACGAGGAAGAACGGCCATGTCGGCATGTGCAGGTCGAAGGTCTGGACGTTGTCGTTGTAGGTGCCGCGCACCTTGTCGAACAGCGTCCAGGTCTGCACGGTCACCACGAACAGCAGCACCAGGGTCGCAAACACGTCGATCCAGCGCTGGTGGCGCGGACCGACATTGCCCCAGACGAGGTCAACCGTGATGTGGGTGCCGCGATAGGAGGTCGCGGCGATGCCCCAGAAGATCAGGATGCCGAGCAGCATGCGGCCGATGTCGAAACTGTCGGGGATCGAATAGTTCAGCGTGTTGCGCAGCAGCACCGACAGGAAGATGTCGAGCGCGACGATGCCGACGAAGCCGGCCGCGATCCATTCGATCGAGTCGATGATGCGGTCCATCCAGGAGCGCTTCATGGGTTGTTCCTACCGGGTGAGCTGATTCGTTTGAGCCAGATGTCGCCGCGCATCGCCTCTCCCCGCGTGCGGGGAGAGGCCGCAGCGCATCGAAGATGCGATGCGGGTGAGGGGGACTCTCCGCGAGTCCGTCTGTCACCATCTTTGCGGAAGCAGCCCCTCACCCCAACCCTCTCCCCGTAAGAACGGGGAGAGGGGGATAGAGAGCCCGCCATGGCCTCACTCCGCCAGCGCGTTGTACTTCTTCAGCGAGGCCTTGAGATCCGTCAGCGTCGCATCCGGATCGGCACCGGCTTTCTTGGCGCCGTCGCCCCAGGTCCTGACCAGCGGCTCGGCGGCCTTCTTCCAGGCGGCAGTCTGCTCGGCCGTCAGCTTGTAGACCTCGTGACTGGATTCCGCCTTCACCTTGGCGATGCCGGCATCCTCGAACTTGCCCCAATGCTCGCCGACCGCCCCCGCCATTTCGACCGAGCAGTTCTTGTCGATCGCGGCCTTCTGCTTGTCGGACATCGCGTTGTACTTGTCCTTGTTGATCACGAACACGAAGGTGGTGGTGTAGAGCGGCGCCTCCATGTCGTATTTGGTCACCTTGTCGATGCCGAACAGCACCAGGGAGCCCCAGGGGAAGGTGACGCCGTCGGCGACGCCGCGCTCGATGATGTCGCGCACTTCCGGTGCCGAGGACTGCACATTGGTGCCGCCGAGCGAGGTGACGAAGTTCGCCATGGTGGCGTGGGCCGGGCGGATCTTCATGCCCTTCACGTCTTCGGGGTTGACGATCTTCTTGGTCCGGGAGTGGAACGAAGAGGGCGAGTGGACGAAGGCGAGGCAGTATTTGACGTCCTTCATCTCCTTCTCGGCATGTTTGCGATACCAGGCGTCCAGTCCCATCGAGCCGCCCTTGGCGTCCGAGATCAGGAACGGCAGCTCGCCGGCGCCGATGATCGGGAAGCGGCCGGGCTGGTAGCCCGGGTTGACGTAAGTGACGTCGGCGATGCCGTCGCGCGCCATGTCGTAATGATCGAACGCCTTGCCGAGCTGCTGGGCCGGAAACACCTTGCTCTTGATGGTGCCGCCGGAATCCTTCTCGACCGCGGCGGCCCAGTCTTCCAGCGATTTTTGCAGCGGATGCGAGGCCGGCACCCAGTGCGAGATCTTCAGATCGAAGGTCTTGTCCTGCGCGAACGCTGGGCTCACGCTTGCTGCCAGCAGCAATGCCAGACAGGCTTTCCTCATCACGCGTCTCTCCCTGTTG
>NZ_JAEMSD010000102.1:12580-16406 GCF_016462955.1 Bradyrhizobium sp.
ATTAACATGTTATCTAATTGCCCGGCGCATTCAAGCCGGAACTGATGCGCAGCCTTGCCGCGTCATCTACGTCAACTCTGTTGCATGGATTTATCGCTGCCGGGCGACGACCGCTCCCCTTTTGCGCAAACGTTATATGATATAATTATCGCCTGCGAGGCCTCGCCACAAGCAGGCCGCGGCGAAACCCTAAAGGATCGGGAGGAGCAAGTATTGCGGACAAAAGTCGCAATCATCGGGGCCGGGCCGGCCGGATTGTTGCTGGGGCAACTTCTGCACATATACGGCATCGACAACGTCATTCTGGAGCGCCAGAGCCCGGATTACGTGCTCGGCCGCATTCGTGCCGGTCTCCTGGAAGAGGGAACGGTCGCACTGCTCGACAAGGTCGGCGCCGGGGCGCGCGCGCATGCCGAGGGTCTGGTCCATGACGGCATCGAGCTTGCCTTCTCCGGCCGCCGTCACCGCATCGACATGAAGGGCGCGACCGGCAAGACGGTGATGATCTACGGCCAGACCGAGGTCACGCTCGACCTGATGAATGCGAGGAAGGCGGCGGGTCTCGTCTCGGTCTACGAGGCCCGGGACGTGCAGCCGCATGACTTCGACGGCGGTCACCCGCGCGTCACCTACCTCAAGGACGGCGTCACCCATACGCTCGATTGCGACTTCATCGCCGGCTGCGACGGTTTCCACGGCGTCAGCCGCGCCAGCGTTCCGGCCTCCGCGATCGAGGAATTCGAGCGGGTCTATCCGTTCGGCTGGCTCGGCATTCTCTCCGATACACCGCCGGTCAGCCACGAGCTGATCTATTCCAACCACGCCCGCGGCTTTGCGCTCTGCACCATGCGTTCGACCAAGCGGAGCCGCTATTACGTCCAATGTTCGCTCGACGATCATGTCGACCAATGGCCGGACGACCGCTTCTGGGACGAGCTGAAGCGCCGGCTCGACCAGGAGGCGGCCGACAGCCTCGTTACCGGCCCCTCGATCGAGAAGAGCATCGCCCCCTTGCGCAGCTTCGTCGCCGAGCCGATGCGCTTCGGCAAGATGTTCCTGTGCGGCGACGCCGCTCACATCGTGCCGCCGACCGGCGCCAAGGGCCTGAACCTCGCCGCCAGCGACGCGCATTATCTGTCGAGCGCGCTGCGCGAGTTCTACGACGAGAAATCCAGCGCCGGCCTCGACGCCTATTCCGCCAAGGCGCTGGCGCGCGTCTGGAAAGCCGTGCGTTTCTCCTGGTGGATGACCTCGATGCTGCACAAATTCCCCGACACCGGCACCATCGGCGCACGTATCCAGCTCGCCGAGCTCGACTACGTCACGCAGTCGCAGGCGGCGATGACCTCGCTGTCGGAGAACTACGTGGGGCTGCCGTTTTAGGGCGGCATCGCTCTCCCCGTATCGTCATCGGGAGGTGCCGTAGGGTGGGCAAGGCACGCGCTCCGCGGGCCATGCCCACCACCTCTCTCGATCATGAAAAAATCGTGGGCACGCTTCGCTTTGCCCACCCTACGGCTGCCGCACGTCCGCACATCCGTTTCAAACGCCCGCGCAAATTCCGTTTGAAACTTTGTAATTGATGCAACCATCTTCCACATCGCGTTCAATGCCGGCAATTAGCAACGCGAGACAGCCATGACCTCCATCGACGTTCCCGCCGGCTTCGAGCCGCATTTCCGTAAATCCCCGCTCACCGAACCCTGGGAGCCGCTGTATTCGAAGAAGACCGAGAAGGGCGTCACCATGGGATTGCGGCTGGCGACGCCGCACACCAACGCGCGCGGGCTGATTCATGGTGGATTGATCGCGGCGCTCGCCGATGCCGCCATGGGCTACAGCTGCGCGCAAGTCACGAACTGGACGACATCCTTCGTCACCATCTCGTTGTCCGTCGACTATGCCGGTGCCGCCGAGATCGGCCAATGGCTCGCGGTCGAGGGCGAGGCGATCAAGATCGGGAGCACGATCTGTTTCGCGCAATGCATGGTCAAAGCCGACGACGCCGTGATCGCGCGCGCCAGCGGCACGTTCCGTGTGGTGCCGAAGAAGGGGTGAAGCTCTCTCTCCGTCGTCATGCCCGGGCTTGACCCAGGCATCCACGTCTTTGGCGCTTCATGTGAGGAGGCGCGTGGATGGCCGGGACAAGCCCGGCCATGACGGAAAGCATCACCCGAACTTCCACTCCGCCGTTTCCACCACGAGATCGATGAACGCCCGCACCTTGGCCGAGAGCAGGCGCGAGGTCGGGTAGACGATGTGGATCGGCAGCGGCGGCTGCTCGTATGCGGCGAGCACGATCTTCAGCCGGCCCCGCCTCAGGCTCTCGGCAGCCTGATAGGCCAGCACGCGCGTCACGCCGCCGCCGGCCTCGGCATATTGCAGCGCCGCGTCGGCGCTGTTGCTCGTGAAGCGTGGGGTCGGCTTCACCTCGATGTCGCGGCCATCGCGCCGGAAGCGCCATTCGGACCAGGGGCCGAACTGGATGGTCTGGTGCTCGAGCAGGGCCTCGGGCGTCTTCGGCTCGCCGTGACGCTTGAGATAGCCGGGCGCGGCCACCACGATCCGCCGCATTTCGCCGACCTGGCGCGCCACCAGCGAGGAATCGACGAGATGGCCGATCCGCACCGCGGCGTCGACGGCGTCTTCCACGAGGTTGACCAGATGGTCGGACAACCTGAGCTCGGCGGCGACCTCGGGATAACGCTTGAGATAGGCGGTCATGACCGGCCCGACGTGAAGCCGGCCGAAGCCGACCGGCGCCGACACCACGAGGCGCCCGCTCGGCCGGTTGCGCTCCTGCCGGGCGGAGCCGTCAGCCTCCTCGACATCGGCGAGGATGCGTCGTGCGCGCTCCAGATAGCGCGCGCCGACGTCCGTCAGCGTCACCTGCCGCGTGGTCCGCTGCAACAGCCGGGCGCCGAGATGCTCCTCCAGGGATGCGATCAGCCGCGTCACCGCCGAGGGGGACAGGTGCAGCCTGCGCGCCGCCGGCGCAAAGCCGCGCAGATCGGCGACGGTGACGAAGACGTGCATGGCTTCGAGCCGGTCCATGGGCATTATTGCATATATTGCAATGATGAAGTGTCAAGCGACTCGATTGTTTTGGTGGGCGGAAGGTCCATCTTTGCGGGCGAAGACGCAGCGATGCGCCGGAATTTCAGGAGACGTTCCGATGACAACACTAGACACCTATGCCAGCGACGTCGCGTTCTCACCGGCGGTGAAGGCGATTCAGGCGCGCAAGGGTTCGCGCGAGGCCTATGCGCGCAGCGAACAGCGCGGCTGGCGCACCGAGGTGGACGACAACCTCGCGGCATTCCTGGCGGATGCCAACAGCTTCTATTTCGCTACCGCCGCGGCTGACGGCCAGCCCTATATCCAGCACCGCGGCGGTCCGAAGGGTTTTCTCAAGGTGCTGGACAAGCAGACGCTGGCGTTCACCGATTATGCCGGCAACCAGCAGTTCATCACCCAGGGCAATTTGTCGGAGAACCCCAAGGCCTACATCTTCGTAATGGACTACGCCCACCGCCGCCGGGTGAAGATCTGGGGCGAGGCGCGCGTGGTCGAGGACGACGAAGCGCTGACAACATCGCTGATGCCGAAGGGCTACCGCGCGCGGCCCGAGCAGGTGATCCTGTTCAAGATCGCAGCCTGGGACACCAACTGCCCACAGCATATCCCGCAGAAGTTCGACGCCGGCGATGTCGCCGCAGCGCTGGCGGCGCGGGATGCGAGGATCGCGGAACTGGAGGCGGAGGTCGCGGCGCTGAAGGGCGAGAAGGCAGCGGGAGTAGTTTCCTAAACTGCTGCTTTCTTACCC
>NZ_JAEMSD010000103.1 GCF_016462955.1 Bradyrhizobium sp.
CCCAAGAACACTGGGCCCCGGCTCAGCGTCGCATCATTGCATGATGCGCCGCGTCCGGGGCACGAGACGTCGCAAGAGCCAGGAAAAACTAGCCGCCGGTTGCGCCGAAATGGACGTCTTCGAGCAGCGAGGAGGACACGGTCGGAACCTGGTCGCCTTCGCTGGCGCGGGAGATGGCGAGGCGGGTCTTGTTGAAGACGCTCTCGGCGCTGCCCGACTTGCCGAGGTTGGCGAGGAATTCGCTGACCAGCACGCTGTGCTCGCCCTTGACGTCGTCGACGACCTTGCCGGGGGAGGCGGAGGTGAGGATCAGCGCGTTGTCGGACGCGCTGATCGGCGCGAGGCCGTGGCTGTAGGAGCGGAAGCGGCGCTCGTAAGGATTGCGGCGGGAGGCGTCGACCACGACGAGCTTCGCCTTGGCGCCCTGCTCCTTCATCATCTCGAGCACGCCCTCGATCGACACACCTTGGCGGCGGACGTCCCTTTCCTTCCAGATCACGGCATCGACCGGCAACATGTAGCTCTCGCGGCCGGCCTGCACGCCGTAGCCGCCGAAGAACAGCATGACGACGCTGTCGCGCGTGATCCGGGACTTCAGGCGGTTGACGGCGCGGACCATGTCGTCGCGGGTCGCATCTTCCACCATGTCCACGTCGAAGCCGTTCTTGCGCAGCGACGAGGACAGCGCGCGGGCGTCGTTGATCGACTGCGTCAGCGGCGCACTGGCGTCGGGATAATGTCCATTGCCGATGACCAGCGCCAGGCGGGAACTCTGGCCGATCGAACCGGTGATCCGGTCGGTCGAGACCGCCTTGGCCGCATCGATCGCACGCATGTTGAGAGCAGCATGGGCGCCGATCACCAGCGACACCGTGCCGATGAGGGCTGCGGCGAGGGCGATCGTACGTCGGGAAAGGTCGAGCTGCTTCAAATTCATCTCGGTTCGTTTCCTGTGCCAAAGACCAGCCAAGCGCGCGCACACTGTTTGAGTAGCGCGATAGCGGCTTTAGGTTTGAGGGATTGGCCGGGGGTGTGCCCCCGAATTGCGCGCAATTTGCGGCGCCGCACCAAACAAACCCTTAACCGGATATAGGCCCTGGGGCAATAGATTGCTCATTATTTGAGCTAAACCACTGACGATACTAATCAATTCTCCGCTGCGAATTGCTGAATTCCTGGCTTTCCCGTAGCCTTACGGGACGCGATCATGTCGCCCTCGCGCCGGCTTTTCCGTGACTTCCATCACATTTGTATTTCCCGCGAATCCGGGTAGCTTTTTCAACGACTTGCAGGGGGTGGCACGCGGATGGGAGCGTGCCTGATGTCCCCGACCGAGGCCCCGCGACCAGGTATTTCATGAGCTTTCATTATTTTGCCGGCGCCGCCTGCCGGGCGCTGACGGCGCGGAAGGACGGCCCCTCGCTTTACGACGTCTGCGATCCCGTATTGTCGGGCACGGCCAGCGGCGATCCGCATATCGCCAAATTCTACAAGACCGCGCTCGGCAATCCCGCGCTGCGGATCCTGCTGCGACGCGCGGGCGTGCCCGAGCTGCGTGACGAGGCCAAACTGACGCAGCTGCGGCAGGCACTCACCCAGGCCCGCGACGAGGCCGAGCCCGACTGGGCGGCGGTCGGGCAGCCGATCGCCGCTCTTGTCGACAGCATCGCGCTCGACCATCCCAAGCCGCCGCCGGTGTCGTTCGCCGCCGCCGTGCCGCAGAGCGCCGAGATCGACGGCGTGATCCGCGACTGCGCCCAGCACCTTCTCGACTCCTACCGCCGCAACGGCTTCCTGCCGACCTATGCCGCCTTCAACCTGATCGGCGATCCCGATGTCCGGGGCCGCGAGCTGATCATGGCGCTGACGGGACTGAACGCGCGCGGCTACAAGAATTCCTCGCTGCTGTTCAACCTCGCCCGCGTCTTCATCGCGCGCTCGCCCGCGCGCGCCGTGGTCAATCCGCCCTGGAAAGGCATTGCCGAGCCGATGTGGGAGCCGGTGCAGATCCGCCACCGCTCGGCCTATTACGACGCGTTCTTCATCGAGGCGCTGCTGAGCTATGTCGAGACCGGGCTCGCCACGCCGGCCGACAAGAGTGCGGCGGAGCGTGCAATCGCCGACATGGTGGATTTCTGCATCAACATCAGCCGCGAGCAGGTCGAGGGCTTGGGCGGCGCGCGCTTCGACGTCATCACTGCGCTCGCGCCGGCGCCGCACCCGCGCTTCTCCCGCTACTTCGCGCAGATCAAGCAGGATCTCGGCTTTGGAATCTACGTGCCGGATTGCGACACCACGGCCTGCTCGATCTCCGCGGCAACGCAGGCTGGCTGCACCGATCCGATCATCGACCAGCCGTTGCTGGATTTCTATGCCGGCTACCAGGTGCGCGCCGGCGTCAACGAACCGCGCGTGACCGTGCCGCTCAACGACAATATCGATTACGAGGGCGGGGTTGCGACCTGGATCGACAATCTCGCGGGCGCCCGTCCCTACGGCAACGATCTCGATCCTACCCTCAATCTCGACATTCTCGAGGTCAGCTTTCGCAACCTGGCGCGCTGGAAAATCCTGGAGACTCCGGCGCGGCTCGCCACCGTGCATCGCATCATCGGCTTCCAGAAACGGCTGGCGGCGAGCGGCGCCTTCGCCAATCCGCGCTCGCACATCTATTATCTGCCGGAGCTCTACAGCGCCTATTTCGGCCGCTGCTATGCGGCGTTCCTGGCGCTGCCGCTGGCGGCGCAGGCCGCAATCGATCCCGACGGCGATTTCGATTTCATCCGCCATCGCGTGCTGTCCTACGTCAAGGGCGAGCTGATGGCTGCCGAGATGAACGTGTTCGATGCGGCGCTGGCGCTGATCGCGCTCGGCCATCTCGGCGCCGACCCGCGTGCCTTTGCGCCGGCGCTGAACGTGATCGTCGCCGGGCTCGGCGAAGGCGGCCGCCGCGGCCCATTCCGCGCCTATGAATGGAACAAGATGAAGACACCGACGCGGATTCTCGTCGGCGGTCCCGAGGTGACGTCGGCCTTCGTGCTGATGGGACTGGCGCTCGCCAAGCGGGCGATGGCGCGGGGGTGAGGCGATTTCTCTTACCCTCCCTCTCCAGGGGAGGGTAAGCAAGCCATCGCGCAATGACGGGAAGTTGAAAGCCGATCAGTCAGGCCTAAGCTGGCTGACAGGCCAAAAGCCGACCACAATTGCAGCGTCTATCGAGATGTTCATCACACGCGGACCGGCATGTTGCGAAAGATCCTGATTGCGCTGTCTCTCCTTGTCCTGCCTTCGCTCGCGCACGCTGCCGACATCTCCGGCACGGCCAAGGTTCGCGCCGGCGACGCGGTCGTGATCGGCAACACGCGGATCCGGCTCGGCGGCATCGACGCGCCGGCGGTCGACCAGCTCTGCCTCAACACCAAGGCCGAGCGCTGGACCTGCGGCATCGCGGCCCGCGACGAGCTCGCCAGACACGCCGACGGAAAGAACTGGATCTGTCACGCCCGCTCTATCGACCGGCGCGGCCGGACCGTGGCGCGTTGCGAGGTCGGCGGCGAGGACATCCAGAAATGGCTGGTGCGCAGCGGCTGGGCGCTGGCCTATACCCGCATGTCCAAGGACTACGAGGCGGATGAAAAGGCCGCGCGCGAGGCCAAGGCCGGGATGTGGCAGGGCGCCTTCATCGCGCCCTGGGACTGGCGTGTCCGCAACAAGAAGACAACTATTCTGGGCGCGACCAAGCCACCCGACGGGGCGCATGCCGTGCTGCTCGCCTCGGCCTCCGGGCCGGTGGCACCGTCGCCGGACTGCACCATCAAGGGCAACGTGAACAGCGCCGGCGAATGCATCTATCACCGGCCCACCAGCCGCTGGTACACCCAGATCAGGATGAAGGTCAGCAAGGGCACCCGCTGGTTCTGCTCGGTCGAGGAGGCCGAAGCCGCCGGCTGCCGCGAGACCAAACGATAACCCAGACCCGCGTTTTGCGCGCTTTTCCAGGGCTTCGGCGCCGCGTAAAGGTAGGACTCAGCAATCCAGCAGTCCGTTCTCTGGCAACAAGGACCAACAGCAATGACCGTTCGCGCGGGCCGGGAATTTCTGGCCATCCCCGGGCCCACCACGATGCCCGACGAGGTGCTGCAGGCGATGCACCGCCCGGCGATCGACATCTACTCCAAGGAGATGCTCGAGCTGACCGAGAGCCTGCTCGGCGACCTCACGAGGCTGTTTGCGACCAAGGGCAAGTCCTACATCTACATCGCCAATGGTCACGGCGCCTGGGAAGCGGCGCTCAGCAACGTGCTCTCGCGCGGCGACAAGGTCCTGGTGCTGGAGAGCGGCCGGTTTGCGATCGGCTGGGGCAATGCGGCGGCCCTGATGGGCGCCGAGGTCGAGGTGCTCAAGGGCGACTGGCGCCGCGCGGTGCGGCCGCACGAGGTCGAGGAGCGCCTGCGCCGCGACAAGGAGCACAGCATCAAGGCCGTCGTCGTGGTGCAGGTCGACACCGCCTCGGGCGTGCAGAACGACATCGAGGCGATCGGCAAGGCGATCAAGGCGAGCGGCCATCCCGCGCTGTACATGGTCGACACCGTCGCCTCGCTCGGCTGCATGCCCTTCAAGATGGACGAATGGGGCATCGACGTCGCGATGTCCGGCTCGCAGAAGGGCCTGATGACGCCGCCCGGCCTCGGCTTCGTCGCCGCCAATGCGCGCGCACTCGAAGTGCACAAGAAGGCCAACATGTCGACGCCCTATTGGAGCTGGAGCGAGCGCGAGGGCACCGAGAACTATCGCAAATATGCCGGCACCGCGCCGGTGCATCTCCTGTTCGCTTTGCGCAAGGCAATCGACATGCTGCACGAGGAGGGCCTCGAAAATGCCTTCCGCCGCCACAGCCTGCTCGCCGAAGCCGCGCGGCGCGCGGTCGCCGTCTGGTCCGAGGGCCAGGTGCTCGGCTTCAACGTCGCCGAGGCCAGCGAGCGCTCCAACACCGTGACCACGGTGACCATGAGCAACGGCCATGACCCGGCCGTGCTGCAACGCTATTGCAAGGACAAGTGCGGCGTCGTGCTCGGCACCGGCATCGGCGATCTCTCCGGCCAGGCCTTCCGCATCGCCCATATGGGCCACGTCAACGCGCCGATGCTGCTCGGCACGCTGGGCGTGATCGAGGTCGGCCTCAACGCGTTGAAGATCCCGCACGGCCAGGGCGGGCTGGAGGCCGCGGTCGCGTATCTCGGGGACGAGGTGGCGGCGTAGGGAAACGGCGCGCGCTGCGCACTCGCCTTCCTTCTCCCACAAGGGGAGAGGGAAAGATCAGCGCTTGTAGCCCGGGTGAGCGAAGCGACACCCGGGACCTTGCGAACTCCACACGTCGCTTCGCTCATGCGGGCTACGGCAGGTTCACTCGTGGCACGCGATACGCATCCACATGCGCCTTCAGCCCATCCAGCGACGCCGTCGGCTGCTTCGGATCAACCCGATACTCTCCGCTCGCCAGCCATTTCAGCACCATCGCGTCCACCACCGGCGAATGGTGGATGACGTCGCTGTAATTGTCGAGATCGTGCGTCACCGGCTTGATCGCGCGGAAATCATGCAGGCGAACGTTGGGAAGCTGCGTCAGGCGCTCGGCGATCACGGCCGTGAGGTCGGTGACGATCTTCAGCGTTTCGGGCGAGGCATCGCGCATGGCGACGAATTGCAGGATAGAATAGGGCGGGAAGTAGATGTCGAAGGTCACGCCTGGATGGCGCGCGATCAGGCCGAGGGCATCGCGCTCGAAATGCCGGACCATGGCCTCGAAGCCATAGCCTTCGCCGAGGAAGCGGCGGCGCGCGGGATCGGTGATGTATGTGAAGGCGGCGAGCGTCTTTCTGGCGTTGTAGTCTCGCGCAACGTCGAAATCCCGCGGCAGGGCGTAGATGTCGTCGATGTCTGCCAGCGCGAACTTGACCGGCAGATAAGGCGCCGCCCGGGTCATCGGCTCACGCAGCGGCGGGAGCGACCGCAGCAGCGCGAACAAGGACTCCTTTGCCATCGATGCGCTGAACAGATAGGACGCGATGCCCTTGGCAGTTCGGCGATAGAGATCCACGGAGAGATAGGGATCGGCCTCGATGTCGGCGGCATCGATGAAGATGAAATCGTCCATCTCCCAGATCACCCGCCTGGCGCCGCGGTCGATCGCCTGCTCGAGCACAAAGGCCTGCTGGCGCGAGTTGGAGCCGGTCATTGCCAGCTTGAGCGAGCGCACACCAAGCGCACGGTCGATGTCGCTCTGGCGGAAATGGATCGCGAGCGAGGTGCCCATGAAGGCGGTGTCGAACGGCTGGCTGCGGATCAGTCCGGCATTCTGCACGCGCGTGTCGTCGGAATAGAAGGCGGGGATGAGGTACGAGGGTCGGAATAGTTGCAGCGGATCGACTGCGAAGGTCAGCGCCGCCGCGCCGAGCACGCATGCCGTGGCAGCAAGGAGAAGCCGCGCCAGATTGGTGAACATGCCCCGCATCAGAACCGGAAATAGATGAATTCGCTGTGGCTCTGGATACCCAGAAAGCCGAACGCGAGCACCAGCGACGCCGCATAGAGCACCAGCGGCCGCATCCGTCCGGTCCGCAAGGTTTCGCCGACCCTGCGGTTCGCGTGGTCGTATCCCATGAGGCCTTGCGTGTTCGGCGCAAGCCACACCAGCGCGGCATAGATGGCGATGAGGACGAGCGCCGCGATCTCCTCGCGGCCGAACACGATATTCGAGGGATCAGCCATGGCTTGGAGCACGCGCAGTGCCCATTCCACGCTCGCGGCGCGGAAAAACACCCAGGCGACCACGACGGCGAGGAACGTCAGCGCGGCGCCCGCGATGCGAGCCGGGCGTGCAAGCCGCGGCGAAACGTTCGGCGCCAAGGCATGGAAGGCATGATTGACGCAGAGATACGCGCCGTGCAACGCGCCCCAAACGACAAAAGTCCAGGCCGCGCCGTGCCAGAGCCCGCCGAGCAGCATGGTGGCCATCAGGTTGACGTAGCGCAGCACGCGGCCCCTGCGGTTGCCGCCGAGCGGGATGTAGAGATAGTCGCGCAAAAACTGCGACAGCGTCATGTGCCAGCGCCGCCAGAACTCGACAATGCTGGTCGCCTTGTAGGGCGAGTTGAAGTTGACCGGCAGGAAGATGCCGAACATCAGCGAGATCCCGATCGCCATGTCGGAATAGCCGGAGAAGTCGAAATAGAGCTGGAACGTGTAGGCGAGCGCGCCAAGCCAGGCCTGGTCGAAGCTCGGCGAGCGGGCCTCGAAGGCGAGCGCGACCAGCGGCTGGATGCCGTCGGCAAGGCAGGTCTTCTTGAACAGGCCGATGGCGAAGATGATGATCCCGCACAGCATCAGATGCGCGTCCGGATTCTTCGATTCCTTGCGCTCGAATTGCGGGATCATGTCCTTGTGGTGAAGGATCGGCCCTGCGATCAAATGCGGAAAGTACGTCACGAACAGCGCGTAGTGCGGCAAGGCGTAACGTGCGACCTGGCCGCGATACGCGTCCACCAGAAACGCGATCTGGGTGAAAGTGTAGAAGGAAATGCCGACCGGCAGCAGGATATGAACCGCGAGATGCGTGCCGAGCACCGCGTTGATGTTCTCGGCGGCAAAGCCCGCATATTTGAAGATGCCGAGCACGAGGAGATCGCCGGCGAGGCCGAATGCGAGCGCCGCCTTGCGTTGCATGGGCGCCAGCTCAGCCGTGATCAGGAGGTGGCCAACGCCAAAATTGAAGGCGATCGAGAGCAGTAAGAGGGCCAGGAACTGCCAGCTGCCGATCGCGTAGAAGGTGATCGAGGCCAGCGCCAGCCAGATCACCGGGGCCAGATTGCTGCGCCGGCCGAGCTGGAAATAGCCGGCCAGCACGATCGGCAGAAACAGCAGGATGAACGGATAGGAATTGAACAGCATCAGGCTGGACCGGCGGCGGGGATATCGTCCCTAAAGCATACAAGGGGCGGGGCAACAACCCGGTGAGGCGGCAGCGGCGCTGGCTATTCAGGGGCTTGTCGCCATATTATAGGCGACCAGCCGCCTTCTACGGCCGTCATTGCCGGGCTTGACCCGGCAAATCCATCGCTAAAGATTCGTCTTTGATGGATGCGCGGGTCAAGCCCGCGCATGACGAGATGAGTTTCGGCGAGACGAACGAGGACCGAGTGACCCAGGCCAAAGCATCTTCCCAGCCCCCCGTCGCCCCGCGCCGGCCGCATTCCTTCTCGCGGCACGGCATCACCGTGACCGACGACTATGCCTGGCTGAAGGACGCAAACTGGCAGGAGGTGCTGCGTCATCCCGCGGTGCTCGACCCCGACATCCGCACATATCTGGATGAAGAGAACGTCTACACCGAGAGCCTGCTCGGCCATACTGCGCCGCTCCAGAAGACGCTGGTGCGCGAGATGCGCGGACGCATCAAGGAGGACGATTCCAGCGTGCCGTCGCCGGATGGCCCCTTCGCCTATTTCCGCAGGTTTCGCGAGGGCGGGCAGCATGAGCTGTTCGGGCGCATGCCGCGCGACGGCGGCGAGGGCCAGATCGTCCTCGACGGCGACGCGCTGGCCAAAGACCACGAATACTTCAAATTCGGCGGCAGCCGCCACTCCTACGATCACAAGCTGCAGGCCTGGAGCGCGGACACCAAGGGCTCCGAATATTTCTCGATCCGCGTGCGCGACTGGGGAACCGGCAAAGACCTCGACGATGTCGTCGAGGAGACCGACGGCGGCGTGGTCTGGGCCGCGGACTGCAAGAGCTTCTTCTACGTCAAGCTCGACGACAATCATCGGCCGAGGCAGGTGTGGCGGCACAAGCTCGGGACCGGGCAGGCCGACGACACGCTGGTCTATGAGGAGCAGGATGCCGGCTGGTTCACCCATCTGCACGAGAGCACCAGCGGCCGCTTCTGCGTGATCGCGGGCGGCGACCATGAGACGAGCGAGCAGCGGCTGATCGATCTCGCCCATCCCGAGGCGCCGCCGCGGCTGGTCGCGGCGCGCGAAGAAGGCGTGCAATATTCACTCGCCGATCGCGGCGACGAGCTCTACATCCTCACCAATGCCGACGATGCCATCGACTTCAAGATCGTCACCGCGCCGCTTGCTTCGCCGGAGCGCAAGAACTGGCGCGACCTGATCCCCTATCGTCCCGGCATCTACATCATCGACCTCGACCTCTATGCCGGCCATCTGGTGCGGCTGGAACGCGCCCATGCACTGCCGGCGATCGTGATCCGCGACCTCGGAACGAACGAGGAGCACGAGATATCGTTCGAAGAAGCCGCCTATTCGCTGGACACGATGGGCTCCTACGAATTCGACACGACGAATTTGCGCTTCGCCTATTCGTCGATGACGACGCCGTCGGAAGTCTACGACTACGACATGGTCAAGCGCACGCGCGTCTTGCGCAAACGCCAGGAGATTCCCTCCGGCCACGATGCGAGCGACTACGTCACCACGCGCATCATGGCGACATCGCATGACGGTGCCGAGGTGCCGGTCTCGATCCTCCATCGCCGCGGGCTGAAGCTCGACGGCACGGCGCCGCTATTGCTCTATGGCTACGGCTCCTACGGCATGGCGATGCCGGCTTCGTTCAGCGCCAATCGCCTGTCGTTGGTCGACCGCGGCTTCGTCTACGCCATCGCCCATATCCGCGGCGGCGCCGACAAGGGCTGGGGCTGGTATCTCGACGGCAAGCGCGAGAAGAAGACGAACTCGTTCGACGATTTCGCCGCCAGCGCCCGCGCGCTGATCGCTGCGAAATACACCAGCGCCGGGCGCATCGTCGGCCATGGCGGCTCGGCCGGCGGCATGCTGATGGGCGCGGTCGCCAACCGTGCCGGCGAGCTGTTCGCCGGCATCGTCGCCGAGGTGCCGTTCGTCGACGTGCTCAACACCATGCTCGACGACACGCTGCCGCTGACGCCGCCGGAATGGCCGGAATGGGGCAACCCGATCGAGAGCGAGACCGATTTCCGCACCATCCTGTCGTATTCGCCCTACGACAACGTCGCGGCAAAGGACTATCCGGCGATCCTGGCGATGGGCGGGCTGACCGATCCGCGCGTCACCTATTGGGAGCCCGCCAAATGGATCGCGCGGCTGCGCGCCACCATGACGGGCGGCGGCCCGGTCCTGCTCCGCACCAACATGGGCGCCGGCCATGGCGGCGCCTCGGGCCGCTTCGACCGGCTCGACGAAGTCGCGATCGTTTACGCGTTCGCGCTGTGGGCGGCGGGGATGGCGGAGGCTGAGGTGTAGCAAGACCTGAAGCAACACCGTCCGCTGTCGTCCCCGCGAAGGCGGGGACCCATACCGCGTGATGTATCGGTGAGGCGCAGGTGATAGTACCGACGACGACTTCTTAACTGCAAGTCTTCGCCAAACTGCTCCCTGGGGTTATGGGTTCCGGATCTGCGCTTCGCTTGTCCGGGACGACAACCGAGAATGTGGCGCGACCTGCAGAAAAGTCAGCGCCCGTTCTTCTTCCGCCATTCCGCGAAATCCGTCAGCGTCTGCGGATCGGTGGCGGGATAGAGGCCGAAGATGCCGCGGCCCTTGCCGACTTCCTCGGTGACGAAGTCCTCGAACGCAGTCATCTCGAAGGTTTCGTTGGCGATCTCGTCCGCGAGATGAGCGGGGATCACGATGACGCCGTCCGCATCGCCGAGGATTACGTCGCCGGGAAACACCGGCGCGTCGCCGCAGCCGATCGGCACGTTGATCTCGATCGCCTGGTGCAGCGTGAGGTTGGTCGGCGCCGAGGGGCGGTGATGAAAGGCGGGAAAGCCGAGCCTGGCGATCTCGGCGGAGTCGCGAAACCCGCCGTCGGTGACGACGCCCGCAACGCCGCGCTTCATCAGCCGCGTGACCAGGATGGCGCCGGCGGAGGCTGCCCGCGCGTCCTTGCGGCTGTCCATCACCAGCACGGCGCCCGGCGGACAATCCTCGACCGCCTTGCGCTGCGGATGGGAGCGGTCCTTGAAGACATCGATGGTGTTGAGATCCTCGCGCGCCGGGATGTAGCGCAGCGTGAAGGCCTCGCCGACCATGGTCGGCTGCTCCGGGCTCAGGGGGCGGACATCCTGGATCATCTGGATGCGCAGGCCGCGCTTGAACAAGGCGGTGGCGACGGTGGCGGTAGAGACGGATTTGAGTTTTGTGCGGGTGGCTTCGGTGAGTTTTGGCATCTCATACTCTCTCTCTTTCGTCATTCCGGGGCGGCGAAGCCGAACCCGGAATCCATCGGGCGGCACATACTGCTGCACGATGGATTCCGGGCTCGCGCCAAGGGGCGCGCCCCGGAATGACAGGCTCACTAATAAATCGACGGCTCGCCGATCGGCGCGCCGAAATCGGTCTCGAGGAAATCGAAGTCGCAGCCGTCATTGGCCTGCTTGATGTGTTTGGTGAACATCCAGCCATAGCCGCGCTCGAAGCGGCGCTCGGGCTGCTTCCAGGCGGCGCGGCGTTTGGCGAGCTCAGCCTCGCTCACATCGAGATTGATGGTGCGCGCGGCGACGTCGAGCGTGATGCGGTCGCCGTTCTGCACCAGGGCCAGCGGACCGCCGATATAGGACTCCGGCGAGACGTGCAGGATGCAGGCGCCGTAGCTGGTGCCGCTCATGCGCGCATCCGAGATGCGGACCATGTCGCGCACGCCCTGCTTCACGAGCTTGGTCGGAATCGGCAGCATGCCCCATTCCGGCATGCCCGGCCCGCCCTGCGGCCCCGCATTGCGCAGGATCAGGATGTGGTCCTCGGTGACGTCGAGGTCGGGATCGTCGACCGCCTTCTTCATCGAGGGGTAATCGTCGAACACCAGCGCCGGGCCGGTATGCTTGAGGAAGCGCGGCGCGCAGGCGCTCGGCTTGATGACGCAGCCGTCGGGCGCGAGATTGCCCCTGAGTACGGCGAGCGCGCCTTCCTTGTAGATGGGATTGTCGATGGAGCGGATCACGTCGGCATTGTAGACCTCGGCGCCCTCGATGTTCTCAGCCACCGTCTTGCCGGTGACGGTGATGCAGTCGAGATGCAGATGCGGCCTGATTTGCGCCATCAGCGCCGGCAGGCCGCCGGCATAGAAGAAGTCCTCCATCAGATAGGCATCGCCGCTCGGGCGGACGTTGGCGATGACGGGCACCTTGCGGCTCGCGGTCTCGAAATCGTCGAGGCCGATATCCTGGCCGGCGCGGCGGGCCTGCGCGATCAGATGGATGATCGCGTTGGTCGAGCAGCCCATCGCCATCGCGACCGCAATGCCATTCTCGAACGCCTTGCGGGTCTGGATCAGCTTCGGCGTCAGGTCCTCCCAGACCATCTCGACGATGCGGCGGCCGCATTCGCTGGCCATGCGGATGTGGTTGGCGTCGGCGGCCGGAATCGAGGAGGCGCCGGGCAGCGTCATGCCAATCGCCTCCGCAATCGCGGTCATGGTCGATGCGGTGCCCATGGTCATGCAGGTGCCGTAGCTGCGGGCGATGCCGGCCTCGATGTCGAGCCAGTCCTTGTCCGAGATCTTCCCGGCGCGGCGTTCGTCCCAATATTTCCAGCCGTCCGAGCCTGAACCGAGCGTCTTGCCTTTCCAGTTGCCGCGCAGCATCGGCCCTGCCGGCAGATAGATCGCCGGGATGTTCATGGAGGTCGCACCCAGCAGCAGCGCCGGTGTCGTCTTGTCGCAGCCGCCCATCAGCACGACGCCGTCGACGGGGTGGCTGCGCAAGAGCTCCTCGGCGTCCATGGCCAGCAGGTTGCGATAGAGCATGGTGGTCGGCTTCAGCAACGATTCCGACAGCGACAATGCCGGCAGTTCCAGCGGCAGGCCGCCGGCCATCAGGATACCGCGCTTGACGTCGTCGACGCGCGACTTGAAATGCATGTGACAGGGCTGCGCATCCGACCAGGTGTTGAGGATCGCGATGGCAGGGCGGTCCTTCCACTCCTCCGGAGCGTAACCCATCTGCATGGCCCGGGAGCGGTGGCCGAACGAGCGCAGGTCGTCGGGCGCGAACCAGCGCGCGCTGCGAAGCTGGTCGGGCGTCTTTTTCTTGCCGGTCATGTTATGCCCCTGTCCGTCCTGAGGATTCATCTGCTCTTCTCACAGGCTATCCACCCCCCGCAAGGCACTGGGCGGGCGAAGGCGAACTTCTGCTATGCATTCGGGCGTGCAAACCCGCGGTGCAGCGCAATAAAGCGGCAGCTCGGGCCGGAGGGCTCGAAGTGCTTGCCGGCAGACGAGAATCCGCGCAACAATTTCATATTGATGGTTTTTGATTGCGGTCGCTGGGGCGCTCCCATCCGACCCCGGAGGATTTCAGACGTGGCCAACATCCTGATCGTGGATGACGAACCGGCCATCCAAATCACCATCCGGCTGCTGCTGGAACGGGCTGGTCATCACGTGACTGTCGCCGGCGATGGCCGCAAGGGACTGGCCTTGTTCGAGGCCGGCCGGTTCGACCTGCTGTTTCTCGACATCTTCATGCCCGGCATGGACGGACTGGAGACGATGCGTCACATTCGGGCCCTGGTCCCGACCATTCCGATCGTCGTCGTCTCCGGCCGTTCGATCACGCCCGATGCCTATGCGGAACCGGACTTCCTGAAGATGGCGACCAAGCTCGGTGCGGTGGCCGCTTTGCAGAAACCGTTCCGGCCCGACGCACTGCTTGCGATGGTCGATCATTGCCTGAAGACCGGCCAGCCGGAGGGGTCCGATGTCCGCTCCGACCGCCGATGACAAGAACACCTCCCCTGCTGCAAGCCAGACATGGCGCGGCGGGACGACGAAAACCTCCATGAGCTTCACAACGACGCTGGCGACGCGTCTGGCCATCGCGATGATCCTGCTGGTGGCGGTCACCGTGGCCGCAGTCGGCTGGCTCGGCTATCGCAACACCACGCAGGCCGTCATTCCGCGGGTCCTGGAGCGGGTCGAAGCCCAGTCGCGCCTGATTGCGGCCAATCTTGAATTCTATGTTGCCGGCGTGCGCGGCGATCTGGCCGGCTATCGCGCCGCTGCGGCTATCAATGGCCTGATCCGCGCCAACACCGGCGGAGGAATTGACCCGTCTGACGGCGTCTCCGAGCAAACCTGGCGCGAGCGCATCGCGGCGCGGCTCGCGGCCGAGATCGAGGCCAAGCCTATCTACGGACAATTCAGGATCATCGGCGCCGACGACCAGCGCGAGCTGGTTCGGGTCGATCGCTCCGGACCGAACGGAGCGGTGCGGATCGTCCCGGACGACGAACTGGAGCGCAAGAGCGGCCGGGCCTACTTTCAGGAGACCATTCGACTGAGGCCGGGCGAGATCTACGTGTCCCCCGTCGAACTCGCCACCCGATATGGGGGAACGACGGCACCTCACGCGCCGACCCTGCGGGTCGCGATGCCGCTGTTTGCACCCGACGACAAGCCGTTCGGCATCATCGTCGCCAATATCGACATGCGCCCGGCTCTCGATCGGATTCGCACGACCATGAGCTCGGGCGGAGAGATCTACGTCGTGAATTCGCGCGGCGACTATCTGGTCCATCCCGATCGGGCGCGAGAGTTCGGGTCTTCGCGAGGCCATCCCACCGATTGGCGCAAGGACCTTCCGTTCTACGCAGCCCTGGCCGGCACGTCGGACGTGGCCACGCGGGTCACAACCGACGAGTCGGGCCGGACGAGCGGCGCGGCGTTCGTGCCGTTATCGCTTGCTGGCAAGGAATGGGTCGCCGTTGTCGCAACCGTGCCCCCGTCCGTGTTCGGCCGCGTGCCGGCCGCCATTCAAAAAACGTCCCTGCTGGTCGGCGTGCTGGCCGTTCTCGCCGCAGCTGCGCTCGCGGTGCTGCTGGCCCGCTCGTTGACCCGCCCGATCGGGCGTCTGACGGAGGCGGTGCAGGCCATCGGCAGTGGACGTCCCGCAGACATCCCCGTCGATGCCAGCGGCGAGACCGGCGTGCTCGCGCGGGCCTTTGCCCGGATGGTCGAGGAGACCCGTGCGAAGACCGCCGCGCTCGAGCGCGAGATCGAGGAGCATCGCCGCACCGAGGCCGCGCGAAGCCACCACGCAACGCGCGAGAGTCTGTTCAGCGCGGCGGTGGAATCGTCCGACGACGCGATCGTGATGCAGACGCTCGACGCCGTGATCACCGGCTGGAACCCGGCCGCCGAACGCCTTTACGGCTATACGGCGGAGGAGGCGATCGGCCAGCCCACGTCGATCATCGTCCCGCCCGACCGCCGCGCAGACGGCAAGGACTATCTGGGCCGGATTGCGCGGGGCGAGCCGATCGAACGCTTCGAGACGGTGCGCCTGCGCAAGGACGGCACGCCGGTCGAGATCTCACTGAGCCTGTCGCCGATCAGGGGCCCGTCGGGCGAGATCATCGGCGCCTCCGGCAGCGCGCGCAGCCTGACCGAGGCACGGCGCGCCGAGCGGGCGCTGCAGCAGCAGATCGAGGAGCGGCGGCAGATTTTCGAGACGTCGCAGGACCTGATCATGATCATGGATTCCCATGGTCACATCGCACAGATCAGTCCGAGCAGCGAGATCGTTCTCGGCTACCGGCCGGACGAGATGATTGGCCGCAGCGGCGCCGACTTCATTCATCCCGACCATCTGGAACAGTCCCGTGCCGAGATGCGCGAGATGCGCGCCGGCGCGCGCATCAGGCTCACCGACACCCGCTGCTTCCACCGGAGCGGGCACGAGGTCTGGCTGTCCTGGCTCGGCAGCTGGTCCGAACAGGCGCGCCGCTTCTTCTTCGTCGGACGCGACATGACCGAGGCGCGGCTCGCGCAGGAATCACTGCGCGAGAGCGAACGGCTCGCCCGCAACATCGTCGAGACCTCGCTCGACGCCTTCGTCCAGACCGACGAAACCGGCCATATCCTCAACTGGAACTCGCAGGCCGAGCAGTTGTTCGGCTGGCGCCGCGACGAAGTGCTGGGCAAGCGCACCATCGACCTGATCATCGCCGAAAGCGACCGCGAGATCGTCAGTGAGAGAATGAAGAACTTCCCGAAGAACAGGGACGACAAGACGCTGAAGCATCGCCGCGAGTTGATCTGCCGCAACCGCGACGGCAAGGAATTCAAGGCCGAGGTCAGCGTGACCGCGCTGAACCGCCGCGAGGGCCTGTTGTTCAACGTCTTCTACCGCGATCTCACCGACAAGATCGCCACGGAGGAGCGCATCCGCCACGTCGAGAAGATGGAGGCCGTCGGCCAGCTCACCGGCGGCGTGGCGCATGACTTCAACAATATTCTCACCGTCATCACCGGAACCATCGAGATTCTCGCGGAGGCGGTCGCCAAGGAGCCGCAGCTCGCGGCGATCACGA
>NZ_JAEMSD010000543.1 GCF_016462955.1 Bradyrhizobium sp.
GTGACGATCGCGATACGCCCCTCTTCCTTGGGCCGGGTTGCCGCAACACCTACGTAATTTCCGAAGTTCGGTAAAGCGGAATATTTGTAGCCGCGTGCGTTGACCCATGGCTTGGGTGTCTTGCCCGACGGGTAACGCGAGGTGTTGTGGCCGGGGCGGCCTGGGCCCTTGGATTTGTGCAAGGGAAGGCGCGCAGCGCGAACGAGATCTCGATCTGTGTCTGTCCTGAAAGCGGCATTTGCGCATGATGCTCAAGCGGCTGCGCAAGCAGCTAGGAAATCACTGACATGCAAAAGGCCCGCCGCTCCCCGAGAGGGCGGCGGGCCTTGTTGCTGGTGAGGTTACCAGCTGCGGTAACGGCCGGTCAGTGTGCCGTTGTTGTTACCGCCGGGGCCGACATCACCCTGCGTCGAGCTCGGCGTCGGATGGTTGGTGCCGTTGAGGGCGCCATAGGGGCCGACGGCGTCGGGATAATACGCGCCCGGCTGGACCGGCTCGTAGGCGGGCGCGCTGCGGTCCCAGCCGACGCGCGGGCCGTTCCAATCATAGCCCTGTGCCGACGCCGCGGTGGTGCCAACGATGAGGGCTGCCGTGATCGCGCCGATCAGTTTTGTCTTGTTCTGCATTTTGATGCTCCTTGCTGGTGTCGTAAGCCAACGGTTGCAGTGCGGTAGCGTTCCGGGCGCTCGGCGGCGCGCGATCAAACTCCGATCAACTGGTTATGAGGGACGATCCGCGGAACGAAGCCGTTGAAACCAGAACGGAATTCCGGGCGTTCTGCCGCACCCGGTTCCCTGGTAATCCCGTGCCTTAACCAACAATTAATAATACGTTTGCGGGTGGGTGAAGGCCCGGCCTAGCCTCTCGCGGGGAGCGTTGTTGCAAAGCCAAACGAGTGTGGTGCGTATCATGATTGCCAGATCACATGGGGCGGTGTTCGCCTCGCTCAGCGCTGCCGCGCTGCTCCTCAGCTCCAGTGCAAGCTTTGCCGGACCCGCCGTCGCCGCGGCGCCTGGTGCCGTTACCGCCGCGCCACCGCCGGCTGCGGCACGCGCGCCGATCGGCCCGGGGGCCCGGTTCCATCGCCGCAGCTCTCCCTGGGTCTATTGGCCCGGCGGCGGCGGCTTCTTCAACGACGGTGCGGGCTACAGCCAGCCCTTCGCCGATGTGAGCCAGTCGCTCTCCGCCGATCTGCGCTACACCTACACCTACGATGTGCCCTGGGACTGGACGCATCGCTATCCGCCGAACGTCGTGCCGTCGAACCGTCCCTATGTGCCGACCTGTCCGACCGAGCAGGTGACGGTGCCCGGCCGCGGCGGCAGCGAGCACACCGTCAACATCACGCGCTGCTACTGATCAGAGCTAGCCGAGTTCAAAGCTGGTCACGCCGAAAACGCGGTCGATGCGCAGCGGCGCCATCGGCCCCGTGTACATCCGCGCCGTCTCGAACACCGGCGCGAGGCCGAAGGATTGCGCCAGCGCAATCGCCTCGCCGTTGACGGCGGGAACGTCGAGGAAGATCTCTCCGCCGCCCGTGCTTCCCAGCAAGGCCTGCACGACCGCCTCGGCCGCCGCGCGGTCGTCGGCGACGAGCGGGCCGATCTTGTGGCCTGAGCGGCACGGCCGGATCACGCCCCATGCGGCCAGCCTGCCATCGCGCAGCATTGCGCGCCCGACGTGTCCGGATGTGTTGATCCAGGCGCGCAGGAAGGCGCTGCGGGCTGCGGGGAATACGGTGGCATCGTCGGCCTCGACGATGGTGAATGGGATCCGCTCGAGCGCGACAATGTCAGCCGGCGGCTTCGCCGGCGCGGCCACGACGCCGCCATGGCGGATATTGGCATAAGCGAACCGGAAGCCGGATTTCCTGTAGTTCTCCTGCTGCGCGACCACGCCGTCGAGCCCGATCACGCGACCGCCCGCATGCGCGATCGCCGCGTTCCAGATCCGCAGGCCATGGCCGCCGCCGCGAAAGCGCTCGCGCACGATGTAGAATCCGAGGAAGGCGAAGCGGTCGTCGTAATTGACGCAGGAGACGGTCGCGACCGGCGCGCCGTCGATCTCGCCGACGAAGAAACCCTGCGCGTCGGGAATCGCAAAGCATGCGGCATCTTCAAGGCCCGGATTCCAGCCCTCGGCTGCGGCCCAGTCGACGGCGAGTCCGATTTCGCCGGGGCCTAGATTGCGGATCTGCAGATCACTCATGGCCGATGCTCTCGACGGTGGACCGGCCGGCGCGTCCGGCGGTAGAAGGCTCACGACAGGCCAAGCCTGCGGCTCGCTTCAAACGATAGCACAGAGGACGATCGATCATGGCGGAGAAGGTTGCAGTGGTCACCGCGGGCGGCAGCGGCATGGGGGCGGGGGCCGCGCGGCGGCTCGCGGCGGACGGCTTTCGCGTCGCGATCCTGTCGTCCTCCGGCAAGGGCGAGGCGCTGGCTGCCGAGCTCGGCGGGTTCGGCGTCACCGGCTCCAACACGTCGAACGACGATCTCAAGCGCCTGGTCGACGCGGCGATGGCGAAGTGGGGGCGGATCGACGTGCTCGTCAACAGCGCAGGGCACGGGCCGCGTGCGCCGATCACCGAGATCACCGACGAGCAATGGCACACCGGCCTCGACACCTATCTGCTGAACGTGATCCGCCCGACGCGGCTGGTGACGCCGCTGATGCAGGCGCAGAAGGGCGGCGCCATCATCAACATCTCGACGGCATGGGCCTTCGAGCCGAGCGCGATGTTTCCGACCTCGGCCGTGTTCCGCGCAGGGCTCGCCGCCTTCACTAAGATATTCACCGACACCTACGCCGCCGACAACGTCCGCATGAACAACGTCCTGCCGGGCTGGATCGACAGCCTGCCGCAGCAGGACGCGCGCCGCGACGGCGTGCCGATGAAGCGCTACGGCACGGTCGAGGAGATTGCGGCTACGATCTCGTTCCTGGCCTCGGACGGCGCGGCCTACATCACCGGCCAGAACATCCGCGTCGACGGCGGGCTGACGCGCTCGGTCTGAGGCAGGGCGCCGCGGGCCAACGAAAAATACTTAGCCAATGAGCTAACGATTATTGACGGTGTGGCGCGACGCCCCTATAGTTAGCTGCATGGCTAACCAATCATCTCGCCTCGACCAGATTTTCGCAGCGCTCGCCGACCCCACGCGACGCGCGATCGTGATGCGGCTCTGTGACGGCGAGGCGTCGGTCGGCGAACTCGCCGATCCCTTCGACATGGCGCTGCCGAGCTTCATGAAGCACATCCATGTGCTGGAGACGAGCGGGCTCGTCCAGTCCGAGAAGTCGGGCCGCGTGCGCACCTGCCGCCTCGGCCCGGACGCGCTCCTCGGCGCAGAGGACTGGTTCCAGCAGCAGCGCGCGGTCTGGGAGGCGCGGCTCGACCGGTTCGAGGCCTATGTGATGAAGCTCAAGAAAGAAAGGGCCGGGACCAAGAGGCAGTCCCGCACAACCAAACGGAAAGGGTCCTGACGATGACGAGTTCCGCCAACCCCGCGCTGTCGCAATGGTCGCTCGACCGCGAGATCGTGATGTCGCGCGTGATCGACGCGCCGCGCGATCTGGTGTTCGAGGCGTGGTCCGATCCGAAGCATCTGCCGCAATGGTTCGGCCCGAAGGGATTCAAGATCGAGACCTTCGAGATCGACGTGCGGGTCGGCGGCGTCTGGCGCTTCAACATGATCGGGCCCGACGGCACGGTCTATCCGAACCGCATGCGCTTCCGCCGCATCGAGCGGCCGTCTCTGATGGAGATGGATCACGGCCTCGACCAGGACGACGATCCCGGCATGTTCCGCTTCACCGTCACCTTTGCCGAGCAGAGCAACGGCAAGACCGTGCTGATGATGCGGCAGCTGGCCCCCAGCACCGAGCAGCGCGACGGCATGATCGGCTTCGGCGCCGTCGAATATGGCTACCAGACGCTGGACAAGCTGGCGGCGTATGTGGCCGGACTCAAGGCGTGAGGGTCGCCATGAACAAGTAGCTGAACTTCGTCGCCTCCTTGCTCCGGTCAAGCTGTCGGGATCGGCATCGCGCGTCTCCGCCAAGCGTTTGATCACGGCAAGCGATTGCTGCTGTGCATGACGCATTCTTGATCTCGGGCGGCGGACCGGACACGAATGCGGCCCCGGCGGGACCCGCCAAGGCCGCTTTCACATGATCAGGAAATCGATCGCGCGAGGCGCGCGATCGAATCATGGTCAACGTCGCATCGTGCCGTCGGATCGTGGGGTGGTCTCGTTTCGCATGCCCGGAGGGCTGGAGGCGCCTTGTCCGCCGCGCTCCATATTTGAGTTACCTCCGCCGCCACCGCCCATACCGGAAC
>NZ_JAEMSD010000104.1:0-10759 GCF_016462955.1 Bradyrhizobium sp.
TCTTCGTCATGGCGTGATCTCCTCCGACGCGGACACGCCGCAATCGCCTGTTGGATCAAGCTGGAGATTACGCCGCCTTCATTTTCCAACCACTCCTGCTACGGCACCATTGCCACGACAAAAGCCCACTAGTTCACTCACGATCCAACGGGGCTGGGGCGCGAGGCGCCAAGCCACCCTTTCAACGGACCTCGCCTAACTAAGACATACCAATTCAGGTCGCAGAAACTTGTTTAAGTTATTTGACGGCCCACGCGGATCGGAACCGACTCGCGAACCACCCAGTTATGCCTGAGGGCATGAGGCGAATGACGGCGACGAGAATGACGCCGAACAAAACAAGATGCAAACCAGGGAGATTGTTGGCCAAGTTCCCGCGGAGGATCTCTCCTAGCGGAAACAACAATCCGACCCCAAGTACGGGCCCCCACAGCCTGCCCGCGCCGCCGACCACCGTGAATAGCGCTATGGATATAATCAATATAGGTGACGCTACGACTTCGGGATCAACGAATCCGTCGTAGCGAGCGAGGACCGAACCGCCCAATGAACTGAGAACTGCGCTGATCACCATCGCGGTCGCCTTCGATCGGAAAAGGTCTATTCCGATGGCTTGCGCAGCGTTTTCGTTCCCTTTTAGCGCTCGCAGGCGATAGCCTAGCTTGGAGTGGAGGATCGCGTAACTTGTCGCGAGAGCTAAGGCCATGAAGCAAAGCGCAAGGAGGACATTTTGGTTTGCGACTGAAAGCTGCAGTCCGGATGCGGACATCGGCCTGTATTGAACGAGCAGTCCCGAGGCGCCTCCGAGAAACTCCGTGCCAATCACGATGATGCGTCCCAACTCGCCGATCGCAAGCGTCACCAGAGCAAAATACAGATGCCCAAGCCGAAATCTGAACGTGATCCAGGAAATCGCCGCGCCTATCGCACCAGACATTGCAGCCGCGCATAGCACACCTATCCACCACGGAACGGACAGTTTAAGCAACATCGCGGCCGGAAGGAGCGCGCCAAGACCAATGAAAACGCTGTGGCCCAGCGATAGTTGCCCCCCAATGCCACCAACGATGTTCCAGGCAGAAGCGAGCCCGATATAGATCAACGTTTTGGTGGCGATTCCGCCGTAGTAGCCGGGGAGCGCCATGATTGCCGCTCCCACGATGACGATGGTAGACGCAGTGATCGCGGCCTTCGTGACCTTGGCGAACTTCATGATCGCGATCCGAAAAGCCCTTGGGGCCGGAAGATGAGAATGGCGATGAATACCGCGTAAGGTACGGCGAATCCCAGTGGCCCGTTCAAGTAGACGTTCCCGAGCGTCTCGGCCACGCCGATGATGATGCCGCTGACGAGGATGCTAAGGAGATTGTTCATGCCGCCGAGCACGAACGGCATCAACGCGACCACGGTATAGTGAAGACCCTCGCCCGGATGAATCGGCCTTCCGGCGACGAGGAGCGATGCGGACACAGCAAGGATCGCCGCACTTAGCGATACCACGATGAGTTGCGTCCGTCGCACGTCGACGCCGACCAATGCCGCGGCTTTCGCGTTCTGGTGCACCGCCCGTACGCTTCGGCCGAAGTCGGTATACCCGAGCGTCCAGAAGAGGACGCCGGCGAGCCCCCATGTCGCAACGAAGGAAATGAGCAGCGACGTCTGTACAACAGCGAAATCGCCGATCACCAAGACGTCACCATCAAGTACGGACGGAACTCTTTGGAAGTTACCGCCGTAGACCATCAAGATCCCGTTTTGGATGACAAACATCAAGCCGAGCGTGAGTTGGATGACCATCAATTGCTGGGAACTGATCGGCTGGATCAGGTATCGATATACGACGGCCGTTACGGCGATGATGACCGGCATCGTAATCAGAATCGAGACGTACGGGTCTAAGTTCAGAAGGGTTGACAGCGTCAGCGTCATGAACATGCAGAGGACCATCAGGTCGCCCTGCGCGAAATTCGTGATGCCGCTCACGCCGTAGATCAGCCCCATGCTGAGGGCGATCAGTCCGTACGTGCTACCGATGAGCACGCCTTGGATCACCCCCTGGTATAATATCTCCATTTCAAGTCCCCAAATAAGCCCGCTTGACGGCGGGATCATCCTGCATATCCTCGCTTCGTCCGGAGATGACGATTTCGCCGCGTTCGAGGACGTAGCAGCGCTGCACGTTCTGTAGCGTCAGGTTCAGATTTTGCTCCACCAGCAGGATCGTCAGTCCTTCGCGGTGCATAGCCGTCAACGCCTCGAAGATCGTAAGCACAAACTTTGGAGAAAGACCGAGCGACGGCTCATCCAAGATGAGCAGCTTCGGTCCGGACATGAGCGCCCTTCCGATCGCAAGCATCTGCTGCTCGCCGCCCGAGAGAGTTCCAGCGGCTTGCACGCGCCGTTCGGATAGCCTGGGAAAGAGGTCGAGGACAAATTCTAGCTTGCGTGAACGTTCGAGGCGCGCCTTGCGGGTGTAAGCACCGAGAGCGAGATTCTCCCAGACGGTCATTTCCGGAAACAATTGTCGACCCTCGGGAACCTGGCTGATGCCGCGCTCGGTGACTTCGTGCGCATGCAGTCGCGAGATGTCGCTTCCCTCAAAAACGCACTTTCCGCCCCTCCACGGAACGATCCTGCTGATGCAATTGACGAGGGTCGACTTTCCGGCATTGTTCGCGCCGAGAAGACCCACGATCTCGCCCTTGGCAATCTTCAGCGACACCCCGCGCAAGATATCGAGGTCGCCGTATCCGGCACTCGCGCCTTCGATTTCAAGCATCCAACGCCGCTCCCAAATAAGCATCCTGCACGTCGGGATGCGACATGACCTCCTCCGGCGTCCCTTGCATTATCAGCTCGCCGAAGTTAAGGACGAGCATTCTATCTGCAAGCCGCATCACGACGGGCATCACGTGCTCGACCATGAGGAAGGTGATGCCGCGGTCGCGCAGCTTGCGAATGGCCGCGATCGGCACTTCCGCCTCCACAAGCGTCAGGCCCGCCATTACTTCGTCCAGGATGATAAGCTTTGGGTCGGTAGCCACGCACTTCGCCAGTTCGAGGCGCTTTCGGCTCTGAATAGGTAAAGACGAAGCGAGTTCCTTTCGCTTTTCCGCCAGGTCCAGCTCTTCGAGAATCTCGTCGGCAAGGCGGCGCGCGGCGGGCAAAGCGTGATGGAGCATCGCCGCCGCGACGACCGTTTCGTGCACCGTCAGGTCCGGAAACATTTGGACGATCTGGAAACTACGAACCATTCCAAGCTTCGCGATCACGTGCGGCGGAAGACCAGTGACGTCACGCCCATCGAACTGCACCTTTCCCTGGTCGTTGCGCAGAAAACCGCAGATCAGTCCGAACAACGTCGTCTTTCCCGCACCGTTCGGTCCAACGACGGCCAGTATTTCGTTGCGGGGCAGAACGAACGAGACGTCATTGACGGCGATAACGCCTCCGAAACGCTTCGTAAGATGTCTGACCTCCAGCAAAGCGCCCGGTCTTTTAGCATCAATCGGCGCCGCAGGCCCGGGACCCAGCCTCATTGATACGACCTCGGCTCCCCGCGCGAAAACTCCGCAGGCCACAACGCCTGTTGGCTGCCGTCCGGCTGCCACTGCAGCGCAAGCGCAGTCTGGTCTGTAAGGCAGTTGTCCTCGCCGAAGGCAAGCTCAGGCCGCGGCAAATACAAGAAAGGATCGCTGCGCCCGATCCGGACCTTCTCGAACGCGCCTCTGAGCGCTTCGCGGTCGTTATTTCCAGCAAGCTCGAACGCTGCCTGCACCAATCTGGCCGCTTGCGCCGCCCAGACCTGGTAGTGCCCGATGGGGCCCTGCATCTTCTTTTCGTTGATCTGCCGCTGTAATTCGGAAACGATCTGTTTCGCCCCTGGCTGGTCGATACCCACGACAAACCCCGTCGTGGCGAAGAGGTTACGCGTGAGGACCTGCTCGGCCAATTTTGCACCAAGCTCGTTCCAAAGCGTGACGTCCGCATATCCGGCGCCGCAGCCGACGAACGTCGCTTCGTTGTATCGCAAGTTGGCCCGCGCCTGATGCAGCAAGACGCCTTCCCGTGTCAGCACCAGGCCAACTACGGCATCGGGTTTCGCTGACTTGATACGAAGTATCGTGGATGTCTGGTCTTGAGCCGTACGGTCGACCGGGATGCGCGCCGCCACGGTGAGGCCCGCGGCTGTCACCATCTTTTCCTGGAAATTGGCGATCTGCTGGCCAGCTTCGTAATTCGAGTAAACGAGGGCCACCGACCGGATACTTCGTCGCTTTTCTTTAATGAGATAGTTCAAGAACTCGATTGGCGGAGCGGCGTATCCCTTTTCGTAGGTAAACCCGATCGAGAACAAATATTTAGATCGGCTATCGCCGCTGGTGAAGGAAAGCGCAGGAACCTTCAGTTCGTCGAGAACCGGAACCAATGCGAGCATTTCGCTCGTCACCAGCGGTCCGGCAATGAAAGACACCTTCTCCTGCTCGATCAAACGTCGGGCCTCGCTCGCAGTGCCGGCGCTGCCGCTCGCGTTGTCGGCGACGACAAGCTCGATCTTGGCCCCCCCCATGCTTTTGATGCCCCCCTCCGCGTTGACCTTGTCGATCACGTAGCGGAATGGCGGGAACATGTTCGCAGCATATTGGGCCAGATTGCCGCTGATCGGAAGGATCATTCCCACACGAACAACACGGTCGCTTTGCGCACGTGCGGAGCGTACTCCGACGGCAAGTACCCCCGTCCCGGCCAAGAAGGTTCGTCGAGAGAATCCACGCATTGTTCCGGTCCTCTTAAGAGAGCATCGATTTGGCGATGACGTTTCGAAGGATCTCGCTCGTTCCTCCGCCGATTGTGCCGACCCTGGAATCCCGAAAATACATCTGCATCTCCGAGTTCATCATCAATCCCGCGCCGCCCATGATCTGGATGCCGGTGTCAGCGCATTTGGAATTGCTCTCCGTGGCGAAAATCTTCGTGACGGCCGCCGCGGTGCTCGGTGCAACGCCTCTGTCCATGAGAGAAGCGAGCCGATAGGTCATGACACGCGATATCTCGGCCATGCTGCGTATGTCCGAGATCTTGTGGCTGATGGCCTGATATTCAGTGATCGGTTTGCCGAACTGCTTGCGCCGTCGGGCGAAATCGATCGCAGATTCCAGTATCCTGTAGCAATTCCCGCTTGCCGCGGCCGACAGGAGCAGCCGCTCGACATTCAAACCGCGCATGATGTTCTTCCATCCGCCATTGACCCCGCCCAGAACGTGGGTTGCGGGAACCTTGACGCCGTCGAAGAACACCTCGTTGGTGTGGATCATGCGCCTGCCGAGCCCCCGCAGCGGGCGGATGGTCACACCTTTCGCCTTGGCGTCGACGAGAAAGAGCGTCATGCCCTTGTGCCTTGCCTCCGGGTCCGTCTTTGTTGCAACGACCAGATAGCCGGCGACGTGAGCGCAAGTGATGTAGACTTTCTGGCCATCGATGATCCAGTCGTCCCCCTTCGCAACCGCCTTCGTCCGGATACTGCTGGCGTCGGATCCTGTGTCCGGCTCCGTCAGGCAGAACGCCAACTTCAGCTTCCCGGCGATGAGCTGCGGTAACATGGACGCCCGCAACTGCTCGCTGGCTCCGAACTTCAGATGCATTCCGCCATAGACGACTGTAGTCAGGTAAGCCGAAGCCATCTGGGCATTGTGATAGGCGATCGCTTCGATCAGGACGGCCAGATCCATATAACTGCCGCCTGCCCCCCCGTACTGCTCGTCATGAGGCAACCCAAGCCACCCGGCCTCAGCAAGAGCGGCGTAAGCGTCGAATGGGAATTCGCTCTTGTCGTCGAGTTCCGCGACCTTCCATGGCGGCAGCTTTTCCCGCAAAAGCTGGAGCACGCTCGCGCGCACCTGCAGCTGATCGTCGGTGAGGTCGAACTCTTCGTTGTTATCGAACAGATGCATCTGCGCTACCTGCATGCTTTCGTGCGGGAATTGAGCGACCTGCCACCGGTCATTTCGGCCGGCGCCGATAGAGCAGCGTGGCTTGCATCTCCTGGACGACACGTCCGTCATGCCGCACGCATTCTCGCTTGAAGGTGATGACGCCGCGGTCCGACTTGCTACTCTCCTTCTTGTCGACGACCTTGGAGCGCAGACGGATCGTATCGCCGTGCTTGACGGCATCAAGAAGGCGCCACTTGTCGATTTGCAGCAACGCCAGCAGCGTACCATCGTTGATTCCGCT
This sequence comes from Bradyrhizobium sp., assembly GCF_016462955.1. GTDB lineage: Bacteria > Pseudomonadota > Alphaproteobacteria > Rhizobiales > Xanthobacteraceae > Bradyrhizobium. Next base: position 6,235 of record NZ_JAEMSD010000104.1, read on the forward strand.
CGCGTATTGCAGGCCGCCCATGATCGCGTAGACCAGCGGGCCATGCGCAATCGGCTCTCCGAATTGCGTCGTTTTGCAATATTCGAAATTCGTATGAACTTCATTGAAGTCGCCCGAAAGGCAAGCGAAATTGATGATGTCCGTCTGCGTCACGGTGCGCGCCGGGCTTTCGAATTCCTGGCCAACCTCGAAGTCCTCGAAGTAGCGTCCACGCGGGCGGGGGATGCTCATGGGTGTTCCTTTTTTAGTTCGGCTTGTTCGCGAGAATGAGTGTGCAGTGCGAGGACAGGATGCCGCCCTCGTTGTGAACCAGCGCGAGTTCGGCGTCTTTCACCTGGCGGGCACCGAGTCCGCCGCGCAGCTGGCGTACACCCTCAATGATGCCGAAAAGTCCACCAGCGGCTCCCGCGTGGGCATGGGACAACATGCCGCCATGCGTATTGATAGGCAGCTTGCCTCCGATCGATGCTCTGCCGTCGGAGAAAAAGGAGCCGCCCTCTCCCGGTTCGCAGAAGCCAAGCTCTTCCAGCTCGATCAGCGGCACGATGCTGAAGCAGTCGTAGAGTTGGGCAACGTCGATGTCTGACGGTGTTACGCCGGCCATTGCGTAAGCACGTTCACCCGACTGCTTTGCGCCAAACTCCGTAAGGCTCGGAGCGCACATCAGATGTTCATGAGTGTGGTGCTCGCCGATGCCGAGGAGATAGGCCGGCTTCGACTTGAGGTCCTTCGCACGTTCGGCCGAGGTCACGATGAACGCGCCGCCGGCATCGGAGATCAGGCAGCAGTCGAGCATGCCGAGCGGATCGGCGATCGGCTTTGCCGACAACACGTCCTCGACCGTGATCGCGCTCTTCATGTGCGCGTTGGGGTGAAGCAAGGCATGGCGGCGCGTGTTCACCGCGATGTTGGCGAGATGTTCGCGCGTCGTGCCGTAGACGTGCATGTGGCGCTGCGCGATCATGGCGTAGAATCCAGGAATCGATCCGCCGTAGGGCTGCTCGAAATAGGGATGTCCGACCGCCAGGAGCGCCGAGACCGCCGAGTCGCGCGATTGACCGGTCGCGCGGTTCTCGCCAGCGCACACCAGGATGGTCTCCGCGCTGCCCGCAAGGATCGCCTCAGCCGCGTGCTTCAGCATCACGGCGGGGGATCCGCCGCCAACGACGATGGACGCATTGTAGCGGGGCTTGATGCCAAGATATTCGCACAGCACCGATCCCAACATGAAGTAGGGTTCGGTGAAGGAATACGCCGTCAGGACACCATCGATGTCCGACACCTTGAGACCTGTTTCGTCGAGCGCACGCTTCGCCGCCTGGGCGTTCAGGCCCAGCCCGGTCATCCCGGGCACCTTGCCAATGTCGGATTCGCCAACGCCGACGATCGCGATCTTTCCAGAAGCCAATTTATTCATTTCAATTCCTCTTGCTGCCTAGCCCGATCAGAGCGTCGACGGCTACGGCACGATTGGCCGAAATCTTGACGGGATTGACGTCCAATTCAACGATCTCCTGGCGCAGATCGCTGACCAACACGGAGATTCGGCTCACGATCTCGGCGAGCCCCTTGATGTCAGCGGCCGCCTGGTTGCGGTAGCCGAATAACAGGCGGCTGCCTCGCAGTGAACGCAGCATGTCGGTCGCTTCCGAGACGTTGACGGGAGCACGCCGGGTCTGCACGTCCGCGAGCAGTTCGATGGCCGTTCCGCCGAAGCCACACGTGATCAGCGGCCCGAACTGAGGGTCGACCGAAGCGCCGACCATCATCTCGGTGCCGCCCGCAACCATTTCCTGAACGACAATGCCGTTGACGGTGACCGGACCGTCCAGCCGCCCGGCCGCCTGTTCGATTTCCCGATATGCCTTCCGCACCCCATCTGCGTCGCTGACGTTCAACCGGACGACGCCAGCCTCGGTCTTGTGCGGAATGTCCGCCGAGTCCGCCTTGAGGACGACGGGGTATCCGATGGCCTCTGCATGTGCGACGGCTTCATCGGCGGTCATGGACAAGGCCTCGCGGTTGACCGAAACACCGTAGGATGTGAGCAGCCTTTTCGATTGTGCTTCGCTGAGAACGCCACCCGCGCGGATCGTCGCGAGCTCGGCAAGGGCCGCATCACGTGCTTTGGAGTCGGACAGACTCTTCTCCGCCCTGGCCTTCCGGTCCGCCTTGTCGTAATAATCGAACCACGACCTTATTGCCTTCATGCAGCGGCCCATCGACCTGAACATCGAGATCTTCCGGCTCTTGTCGTAGATTTCGCTGCCCGGCCCCTCCAGCCATTCGTTGAACCAGACGAGGCAGATCGGTTTGGAGAGTTCGGCTGCGAGCCGATCAAGATGAATAGCTCTCTCGGTCGTGATCGGCTTCTGCGCCGAAAGCATAGGCACGACCACAACGCCGTAACTCGGATCATCGGCGAACGCCTTGATGCAGGCGCTGTACAGATCGAAGCTCTTGAGTGTCTCAGCGGTCATGTCCGTCGGGTTCGATACCGAACCGAAATCCGGCACCAGCTTCGACAGCCGCGCCACGGTATGGTACTGAGGCGCAGGCATCGCGACACCAAACTCCTCGGCCTTGTCTCCGGAGATGACGGCGGCCCCTCCGGAGCTCGCCATGACCCCCGCCCCGGGGCCCTTTGGAACGCCTGCGCGCTCGAAGAAGCAGGCGGTCTCGAGCACCTCCTCCCAGTTGTCGACGACGATCGCCCCCATCTCGCGGAATGCCGCATCGTAAGCCGCATTGGAGCCAGCCAAAGTGCCGGTGTGGGAAAGTGCCGCCTTCTTGCTGATTGCGCTATGTCCCATCTTGTAGATGACGAGTGGTTTCCTCGCTGCGAAGGCTCGGCGGCCGGCTTCGATGAGGCGACCACCGTCCCGAATTCCCTCGAACAAACATGCGATCACTGCGGTGCTCGGATCGTCGACCAGGTAGTTGATGAGGTCGCAGATATCGACATCGCTCGAATTTCCGGCCGACAGAAATTGCGAGAAGCCGATACCCCGCTGCAGGGCCTGGATAATGGTGTATCCGAGGCCCCCGCTCTGGCTGACGAGACCAATTCCGCCGGCGATGATCGGCATTTCGTTGAATTTCGGCATGAAGTGCATGCCGATTTTGGAGGCGAAGTTGATGATGCCAACGCAGTTCGGGCCGATGATCCGGATGCCCGTCGATTGCGCGATCTCCGCAAGTTCGCGTTGAGCAGCCGTCCGCTCCGCGATGCCCAATTCCGCAAAACCAGACGAGTAGACGATCGCGCCGCTGATTCTCTTGGCTGCGCACCGTCTGACAAGATCGGTCACCTGATCCTGCGGCACCGAAATGACGACAGCATCCGGTACCTCCGGAAGATCCTCGATCGTGGGGTAGGCCTTGTGGCCGAAGATCACGTCCCGTTTCGGGTTGATCGGAAGAAGCTTGCCGCCGAAAGTCGCGAGATTCTCCATCGTCCGCGCCCCGAAGGAGCCCGGCGATTCCGAAGCGCCGATGACCGCGATGCTCGCGGGGTTGATCAAGCGCTCGAGCTCCTTACGACCGAAGAGCTTCGTCCTGTTCTCGATGTATCCCTTGATCTCCGTCACAGTCCGAGCTCCCGAGCGATCAAGCTACGTTGGATTTGCGATGTACCTCCGCCGATCGTCGCGTTGCGCGCGTCCCGCCAGTACCGCTGCATATCGTGGTCATGCGTGTAGCCGGCACCGCCGAGTATCTGCATGCCCTGCGTGGTCACCCGCACGAACATCTCCGAGACGAACAGCTTGGCCATGCAAGCCTGCTTCACGCACGGCATCCCTTGGTCGTACCGCCAGGCCGTCGATGCCGTGATCCATCTGGCCGCTTCCACGTCCGTCGACATATCGGATAGCATGTGAGCGATCGCCTGAAACTCGGCGATAGGCTTACCAAACTGCTTCCTCTCGCCGGCGTAGCGGATCGCATCGTCCACTGCGGCCCGGGCGTTGCCGAGATAGTTCGCGGCGAGCAGAATGCGTTCGCGTTCCAGATGCTTGTTGATGTAGGACCAGCCGCTGTTTTCCTCGCCGATCAACATCCGTTTCGGAAGTCGCACCTCGTCGAGAAAGATCTCGCAGAGCCCGAGAATCCTTCTGCCCACGACGTCCAGCCGGTTGATGGTGATGCCCGGAAGATCGTTAGGGACGAGAAAAAGCGAGATGCCGGCATGCTTCTTGACGTCCGGGTTCGTCCGCGCGGCCAGAACGATCATGTTGTTTGGCGCATGCGCTCCGGACGAATAGAGCTTCTGGCCAGTAATCACGTAATCATCGCCATCGCGGCGCGCCCGCGTCTGGAGCGACGCCGCATCCGATCCGGAACCCGGCTCGGTCAGGCTGAAGGAAAGCTTCGTGTCGCCTTTGACGACTTTCGGAAGGATTTCGGCCTTGATCTCCTCGCTCGCGAAATCGGCGAGGATCATCGCGCCCCACCCGATCAACGCGAGACGCGTCGCGAAATCCACGCTCGGCCTGGCGATTTCCTCCAGTGCGATGGCGCAATC
>NZ_JAEMSD010000104.1:10769-16323 GCF_016462955.1 Bradyrhizobium sp.
GTAGACGTGCTCGGGCAACTGTCCGGTTCGGTCCCATTGACGGACGTCGGCCGGTTTGCAATGGCGTTTCACGAACGACGCGGTCGTCTCGCGCACCAGTTTCTGTTCGTCACTGTCTTCGAAATTCACGACCGCACCTTCTCCAACGAAAACTGCGGGAGCTTCGCGCCGTCGCGCTCTTCAAAATCGAGTCTGACGCCATCTCCGACCCGGACCTCCAGCGCACCGTTGCCGACGATGTTGGTCATCATCCGAGGGCCCTCCGCCAGATCGATCAACGCGACAACGTAGGGAGTGCGCCCAGCGAACGCGGGCGAGGACGCGCGCCGGACGACCGTGAAGCTGTGAACCGTTCCCTTACCCGACGCTTCGATCCATACGAGATCGTCGGACCAGCAGACGGGGCACAGGTATCGCGGCATGAAGTGCTTTTCGCCGCAGGAATTGCAGCGCCGGATCACGAGCTTCTCCTCATTCGCGGACTTCCAGTAGACGGCGGAATCCGCGTTAGCGACCGGCAGCGGGAGTTGTTTTTCCACTTATTCCCGCCTCTTCTATTTTTCAGAGACGTATTTCAGCCAACGGCCCCCATCGACGATGAGGTTCTCGCCCGTGACGAAGCTCGCCAGATCCGAGGCCAGGAAGACTGCCGCGTTGGCGACTTCCTGCTTATTTCCGAAGCGGCCAAGCGCCACGCGGCTCCGCTCCAGATCTGCGCGACCGCGATCTTCATAAATACGCTTTGCGCCCTCGGTGTCGCCGATTGGCCCGGGCGAGATCGCGTTGACCCTGATTCCTTCCCGTCCCCATTCGACAGCGAGCGTCCGGGTGAGCGACAGAATCCCGGCCTTGGCTGCAGCTGCATGTGCTGCTCCCGGCCAGCCAGACAGCGCCTGCATGGTGATGATGTTGATGATGCAACCATCGCCTTTGGATTCCCGGAGATGCGCGTAAGCGGCTCGGCATCCATGGAAGGTCCCATTCAAATCGATGTCGATCACCGTCCGCCACGCGTTCGAGGACATCTCAGCGGTCGGGCAGAAGAAGTTGCCCGCCGCGTTGTTGACGAGGATGTCGAGCGATCCAAAGCGATTCACGACGGCGTTGACCGCGGCCGATACCTGCTCGTAGTTTCTAACGTCCGCCTGGAAGGATGCGATTTCCTTCATGTCCCGCGCCTGCAGAGTGGCCACAGCGTCTTTGAGCCGTTCGGCATTCCGGCTGACGATTGCCACCTTGGCGCCGAGCGCCAGGTATTGCTCCGCTATACTCAGCCCGATTCCGCTACCGCCACCGGTGATGAGTGCCACGCGCCCTTTCAGAAGGTCGGAAGAATACATGTCATTTCACCTTCGCAACTCTGGCTTTCGCGGTAGCCATGGCCGACCGGTGGCATTCTGACGCCGTGGCGAGCCCGAACGCGTCCGCTTCGTGCCGCAGCGCTCCGGCTAGATGAACGGCCCACCCTTGAGCGCAAAGGGATTTGGTTAGCTGGAGAGCTTCCGCCGGTAGCGCCGCGAGTTCGTCGGCGAGCTTCATGGTCTGCCCCTCGAGTTCTCCCACTGGCGCAACGCGACGGGTGAGCCCGAGGGCGCGCGCCTCTTCTGCCCGAATGACACCGCCTGTAAGCAACACGTCGAGCGCGACCGCCGGAGTGGCCTTCGCTTGCAGCAGAAAGCTGGCGCCCCCATCTGGAACGACACCAAGCTTTACGAATGGGAAGCCCAAGCTTGCGTTCTCATCCATGACGAGAATGTCAGCAGCGAGCGCAAGCGACGCACCGCCGCCGAAGGCTGCGCCTTGGACTGCCGCGATGACGGCCTGCTTCATATTGATGATGCGCAGATGCTGAGTCTGAGCGGTGAGAATGCGATCCCGCCAGGCCATCGGCGTATCGGGCACATCGCCGAGGTCTGCGCCCGCGCAAAAGGCCGCCCCCTCTCCCCGCAGGACCACAATCCGGTCGTCGTCATTGATCTCGTCGAATCGACTCGCCAATTGTGCCCTCATCTCTACCGAGAGAGCGTTTCGCTGCTGGGGTCGATTCAGCGTGATCACGGCGACGCGACCGCGACGATGAAGCTGCACGATGTCTGATGACGACGACAATAGCGTTTCCTAATTGCGGCTTGAGTGCGAGATACGCGCCGCCTTGTACAGCTAGGTCAGCAAGAGCCATGCCATGCGCGTATCGCTCGCAAGTTTGACGATTTTTCTCGCGATGGCCGGCACAGGGTGTTCGCGGGTGACACATCGCGCGACCCCCTGTCCGCGCCACGTACACACCGCATGCGGGCCCGGTCCGGATTGGGGCACGGCTCCGGCGGCACATCGTTTGCACCGCAGATGTCTTTCAACGAAGGGAAAACGCCAGTGGATCCGAAGCAGGTTATGGTCGAGCGCGACGGCGCGGTTATGATCCTCACTCTCAACAATCCGAGTTCACGAAACTCGCTCACGTCGGAGCTCAGGGACGAACTCGGACATGCGGTCAGGGAGGCGTCCACCGACCGCTCCGTTCGCTCCGTTCTCCTCGCGGCCGCAGGTCCCTCTTTCTGCGCGGGCGGGGATTTCAAGATGCTCGAAGTCGCTTCCGATCCATGGGCCGTCCACCGCCGTTTCGCAGGTCTGAAGGATTGGCTCTTCCCGCTCATTTCGCTCAACAAGCCCATGGTCGTGGCGGTGAACGGGCATGCGGCCGGCGGTGGAATGGGACTTTCTCTATGCGGCGACGTCGTCTTCGCGTCCGAGGACGCCAAGTTCATGGCGGCTTTCTTCCGTCTCGGCGCAGTACCCGATATCGGCATGATGTACCATCTGCCCAGACTGATCGGCCTGGCGCGCGCCAAGACGTTCCTGTTCGGAAATCAGACCTGGACGGCCCAGGAAGCGTTCGCGAACGGGCTTGTCACACGGGTGTGCTCCAGTGACAAGCTCAAGGAGGAGGCGCTGGGCGAGGCGCGTCGGCTCGCGGATGGACCATCGGAAGTCATGGGGTTGGCGAAACAGCTCATGGCACGCACCTTTGAAACCGGAATGCACGACATGTTCGCATTCGAGGGCCTCGGCCAGGCGCTTGCGATGTCCAGCAGCGAGTTCAAGGAGGGTTTGCGGGCCGCCGTCGAGAAGCGGCCCGCGAACTTCGCGGCTCCCACCAGTCAGAAATAGCTTCACGCTATGTAAGATCGGAAGGGCTTACCCCCGAAAGCGGCCCTTCCGAAGTTCACTCGCCCGAGATGAGCGAACCGATCGGATCCCATCCCTCGCCGTTGAAGCGCTCCATGTGCAGATCCTTCATCGGGGCGAAGTCGGTCACACTCGTCTTGAGTCGAATACCCGGCAGGACCATCGGTAGCTGCATGTCGAGGTTCTGAGCCTGCTTCATGACGTTCTCGCGCGAGAGATCGTTTCCGCACTGCTTGAGCACCTGAACCAGCGTCTGAGCGTTGGAGTAGCCGAGAACATTGAACTCGTCCGTGATGTCTCCGGACGGATAGTACTTCTTCATCCACGCCAGCCACTCCTTGAAACCGGGGTCGTCCGCCAGGCGCGGGTCAGCCGGGTCCTTCATGTAGTGCAGGGCCATCACGCCGGTGCTCGCTTCCGCGCCGATCTGCTTGAGGACGGAGGTTGAGGCCGACACGGTGGCGAGAAGTTGCGTCGGTTTCCACCCCAGCTCGTAAGCCTTGCGGATCGCCTGAGCCGCGAACTTGGTCGTCGAAAGATTGACAAAGACGTCGGCGCCGCTCGCTTTTAATGTGATCAATTGGGAGCCGATGGTCGGTTCGGTGATGTCGTAGCTCAACTCCTTCACAATCATAGTATCAGCCTCCGCGCCCAGTTTGGCGCGCAGTCCTTTGATGTAGTCGCGGCCCAAATCGTCGTTCTGATACCGTTTATCGCGCTCGTAATTCCGGGAGCCGAACAGAATTCCTGTCGCCGATTGCTACACTTCCCATCCGACTGTTTTTGACGCGAACACATGCGCGGCGCTATAGCGGACCGGGTTCTCACTACTCCACGATAGCGAAGGCCAACCAAGCTTACTTCCAGATGGTAAACGACCAGGGAGGCGTGAACGGACGAAAGATCACGCTGATCAGCCTCGACGACGCATACAGCCCGCCAAAGACTGTCGAGCAAACGCGCAAGCTGATCGAGCAGGACGATGTGCTTCTCATCTTCGACACGTTGGGAACGGCGACCAACGCAGCAATCCAGAACTATCTGAACGGAAAGAAGGTCCGTCGCGGATGGGTCTTTCGGTCGCGGCACGGGAAATGCAACTTTCTTCTCCATAAGAAGAGCGCGGGAAGGATTGTTGCGCATGCGAAGGGCTTTCGAAGGATTCAGGGTCGTCGACGCTAGTCAGGGCGTCGCGGGACCGCACGCGGCGATGCTTTTGGCCCTGCACGGGGCGGACGTCGTCAAGATCGAACCGCCGGAAGGCGATTGGGGGCGGATCCTGGGGAGGACGATCGAGAACAACACCATTCATTTCACCGCGTTTAATCGGGGAAAACGATCGATAGCCATCGATCTCGCGAAAGAGGAAGGACGTCGCATCGCCGGCGATCTGGTCGCTACGGCCGACGTAGTGATCGAGAGCCTTCGGGCCGGGGTCGCTTCCCGCCTCGGCCTTGGCTATCCGGAAGCGAAGAAGGTCAATCCCGAAATCATCTACATGTCCGTGTCCGGTTACGGTCAAAGCGGCCCCAACCGAGAACGTCCAACCGTCGACGGCGTCATCCAGGCCTTTTCCGGCATGATGGTGATGAACGGATCCGTCGAAAAGCCGCATCGGCAGGCGATGGTCGTCATCGACACGGTCACGGGTCTCTACGGTTTCCAGGCTGTCAGCGCGGCTTTGATGCGCAAGGTGCGGTTCGGTACCGGTTCGTTCATCGACATGAGCCTGATGCAAAGCGCCGCCGCCTTCCAGGCCGCCAAGCTGATGGAGGCTCAGGCGGAAGGCCCTACTCCAGGACCGCTATATTCCCCATCAGGCATCTACGAAACGGCGGACGGCCATGTTCTCTTGAGCGCGATGCGATCGCGGAATTTCGAAGCTCTGTGCGATGCGCTCGGATGTCCGCAACTTTCGGGCGATCCGCGTTTCGGTTCCGTGGACAACAGAAACGCCAACCGCGCAGCGATGAACAAGGTCCTTCAGGAGATGCTCCGTACGCGTACCACGGCCGACTGGGTCGAGGTCCTGCTCGCCCGCGGCGTCATGGCAAGCCCGGTCAATACCTACGCCGATTGGCTCGCCGACGAACACGTGAACGCCGTCGGGGCCTACCAGACCGTCGCCTTGACGGCCTGGGATCGCTCCCAGTCGCCGCGATACCCGGCTGCCCCGGTCCCGAAATCGGGAAGAACGGGTCGATTCCGGGGCTTGGCGAACATTCGCGCGAGATCCTTGCTGCGCTCGGAAAGAGCCAGACCGAAATCCAAGCGCTCTATTCCGCGCGCGTCCTGGCTTGATCGTTTCCGTAAATACTTTCGCCTGCGAGGTCATATGGGTCCGCTGAACGGTCTGACAGTCCTGGAG
>NZ_JAEMSD010000105.1 GCF_016462955.1 Bradyrhizobium sp.
CTCCCCAACCCTCCCCCGCAAGCGGGGGAGGGAGCGCACCGCCGCCGCGGCCGAGTCTCACTACGATCTCGACAGCTAATGCCTTGTCGCCGACGGATCCGGCAGGTCCAGCAGCGCCTCGGTGAAGGGGAACTCGAGCACGATCTCGCCTTCGGCGTCGGTCACCTCGATCACAGCATCCAGCAGCGCCCGCTGGGCGCCTTCTGACTTCACCACCTCCAGGATCATCTGGCGCGCGACCTCCCAGGCGCGATCGGGGTTGCGCAGGTCCTCGCCTTCAGGATCCACGATCAATTCGTCGCCGATACGGGTGTTGAAGAAATATCTGGGCATGCCTGATCCAATAGGGTCCCTGTCCCCGAAGTGAAGCCGTTCCGCACTCACAACTCGTTTATCCCGACAGGGATCACGACCTATCGGCAATTCTGCGAATGAACTGGTACATTTCCAAGGATGCAAGACGCTCTCTTTGCAGTGCAGCAATTCTGCCGGCTACGACCGAGGTCGGGAAAATTTCACTGGCGAACTTTTCCGCCGGCATTAGTTTAACAAGCGGGCGGATACGTCCCGAATTCGCAAAGAGATGGAGAGCCGAAATGGCCTGGAAAGCCCCCAAGATCGTCGAAGTGCCCTGCGGCATGGAAATCAACATGTATGTGAGCGCCACCCGCAAGTAAGCGGTTGGTGGAAACGCGTTCTGCGCAGGTGGATCTTTCGGCTCCGCATTCGTTCGGTCACGATGCGTTTTCCGGACAACAGGATTGTGTCGGCCTGAGATCCACCTCGCAAATTTGCCCGCCAGGAGACGGATCATGCTTCGCGTCGTCGTCCTGGGCGCCGCAGCCGGCGGCGGAGTTCCCCAGTGGAATTGCGGCTGCGAGGGCTGCCGGGCGGCCCGCAATGGCGGGCCTGAGCTGCACCGGACGCAGGCCTCGGTTGCCTTCAGCGGCGACGGCCAGAATTGGTTCCTGATCAACGCCTCCCCCGACCTGCGCCAGCAATTGAACGCCACGCCGCAACTGCACCCCAGGGAGGGAGTGCTGCGCCATACGCCTGTCGCAGGCGTGATCCTGACCAACAGCGAAGTGGATGCGGTGGCGGGCCTGCTGTCGATGCGCGAGAGTTCGCCATTCACGATCTACGCGCATGAGAAGGTGCTGGCGATCCTGGCCAGCAACAGCATCTTCAACGTGCTCAACGAGAAGCACGTGCGGCGCCAGCCGATCGCCATCGGCGAGCCGTTCGAGCCGCGCCTCACCGACGGCGCGCGTTCCGGACTGGAAGTGCTGCCCTTCGCGGTCGCGGGCAAGTCAGCCTGGTACCTGGAAGGCAAGGCGCATCCCGGCGGCAACAGCGGCGACGGCGATACGCTCGGCCTGAAGATCACCGACAAGTCGACCGGCCGATATTTCTACTTCATCGCCGCCTGCGCCGAGGTGACTGACGCGCTCAAGGCCGAGATCGACGGCGCCGCGCTGGTGTTCTTCGACGGCACGGTCTGGCAGGACGACGAGATGATCAAGGCCGGCCTCGGCCACAAGACCGGCAAGAGCATGGGCCATGTCGCGATGTCCGGCGCGGACGGCGCCATCGCGCGGCTGGCCGACCTCACACTCGACAGGAAGCTGTTTCTGCATATCAATAACTCGAACCCGGCGCTGCTGCCCGGCTCGCCCGAGCGCAAGGCCGCCGAGCAGGCGGGCTGGCAGATACCGGCGGATGGAACGGAGATCGTGCTGTGAACGCCGCATCACTGACTGGAATGACCGCGCTCTCGATCGGCAAGGACATCCGGCTGACGAGCGCCGCGGAGCTCGAGGCGGCGCTGCGCCATATCGGCGCGACGCGCTACCACAGCCTGCATCCGTTCCATAAGCTTCTGCATGGCGGCAAGCTGAACAAGGGCCAGGTGCAGGCCTGGGCACTCAACCGCTACTATTACCAGAGCACCATCCCGATCAAGGACGCGGTGGTGATCTCGCGGTTCCGCGACCGCGCCACGCGGCTGGAATGGCGCCACCGCATCGAGGACCATGACGGCGACGTCGGCAGCGAAGGCGGCATCGAGCGCTGGCTCAAGCTGACCGAGGGGCTCGGGCTCGACACCGCCTACGTGGAATCCACCGAAGGCATCCTGCCGGCGACGCGCTTTGCGGTCGAAGCCTATGTCCATTACTGCCGCGAGAAGAGCCCGCTGGAGGCGATCGCCTCCTCGCTCACCGAGCTGTTCGCGCCGAACCTGCATGAAGAACGCATCGCCGGCATGCTGGAGCATTACGATTTCGTCAACCCCGACATCATGAGCTACTTCAAGCGCCGGCTAACGCAGGCACCGCGCGATGCCAATTTCGCGCTGGACTACGTCAGGACGCACGCGACGACGCCGGAGCAGCGCGCGCAGGTCTGCAACGCGCTGATCTTCAAGACCAACGTGCTGTGGGTGCAGCTGGACGCGCTGCAGCACGCCTATGTCGAGGGCCACATTCCGCCGGGCGCGTTCGTGCCCAAAGCGAGCTGAAGAGGAACTGAGATGGCCGGGCCGCGTCACATCAGCGTCAGCGAGGCAAGCCGCCCCGTGCTGCCGCGGCATGCCAAGCTGAAATATGACGAGACGCGGCAGGTCTGGGTGATCCTGGCGCCGGAACGCGTGCTGGCGCCGGACGAGATCGCGGTCGAGGTGCTGCAGCTCTGCGACGGCAAGCGCAGCGTCGGCGACGTTGCCGATCAACTGGCTGCGAAATACGCCGCGCCGCGCGAGGCGATCCTCACCGACGTCATCGCCATGCTGCAGGATCTCGCCGACAAGGGCTTTCTCACCGAGATCAGGGAGAAGACGTCATGAGCGACGTGACCATCCCGCCCAGCGACAGCCTCGCGGTGCTTGAGAAGCAGCGCTCGACGGCGGAGACCTTCGGCATTCCGCTTGCCGTGCTGCTCGAGATCACCCATCGCTGCCCGCTGCAATGCCCCTATTGCTCCAACCCGGTCGAGCTCGACCGCTCGGCCAAGGAGCTGACCACGGCGGAATGGAAGAAGGTGCTGACCGAGCTCGCCGAGATCGGCGTGCTGCAGGTGCATTTCTCCGGCGGCGAGCCGACCGCGCGCAAGGACCTGGTCGAGCTGGTGAAGCACGCCAGCGACGTCGGGCTCTACACCAACCTCATCACCTCTGCCGTGCTGCTGACCCGCGAGCGCCTGAGCGATTTGGCCGACGCCGGGCTCTGCCATGTCCAGATCTCGTTCCAGGGCATCGAGGAAGGGCTCGCTGATCGCGTCGGCGGCTACAAGGGCGGCCACCGCAAGAAGCTCGAGGTCGCGAGGTGGACTCGCGAGCTGGACCTGCCGCTCACCGTGAATGCGGTGATGCATCGGCAGAATCTGCATCAGCTGCCCGACATGATCCAGATGGCGCTCGACCTCGACGCCGACCGGCTCGAGGTCGCCAACGTGCAGTATTACGGCTGGGCGCTGAAGAACCGCGCCGCCTTGATGCCGACCGTGGCGCAGCTCGACAAATGCACTCGCACCGTCGTGGAGGCGCGCGAGCGGCTGAAGGGACGGCTGACAATCGACTATGTCGTGCCGGATTATTACGCGCTGCGGCCGAAGAAATGCATGGGCGGCTGGGGCCGGCAGTTCTTCAACATCTCGCCGGCCGGCAAGGTGCTGCCCTGCCACGCCGCCGAGAGCATCACCGGGCTCGATTTCGAATCCGTGCGCTCCAACCATTCGATCGCCTGGATCTGGCAGAACTCCGAGGCCTTTAACCGCTATCGCGGCACCGGCTGGATGAAGGAGCCGTGCAAGTCCTGCGAATTCCGCGAGATCGATTTCGGCGGCTGCCGCTGCCAGGCCTTCGCGCTGACCGGGGACGCCGCCAACACCGATCCGGCCTGCGCGCTGTCGCCGCTGCACGAGACCATCTTCAAGCAGGCGGAAGCCGAGGCCGGGGGCGAGACCAGCCGCTTCCTCTATCGCAACTTCGCCGGCGGCACTCTGGAATCCGGGAATGATGCCTGACGCCGACGCGGCCAGCTCGGTCAAACGTGCTGATCCCTTTGCGCCGCTGACCTCCGAGATGCTCGATGTCGGCGACGGCCACGAGATCTACGTCGAGAGTGTCGGCTGCAGCGACGGCATCCCCGCGATCTATCTGCACGGCGGGCCCGGCAGCGGCTGCCAGCCCGACCATCGCCGGCTGTTCGATCCCGAGCGCTTCCGCGCCGTGCTGTTAGACCAGCGCGGTTGCGGCCGCAGCCGGCCCAAGGGATCGCGCGCGCACAACACCACCACGCATCTGATCGCGGACATGGAGATAATCCGCGAAAAATTCGGCGTCGCGCGCTGGATGGTGGTCGGCGGCTCCTGGGGCGCGACGCTGGCGCTGGCCTATGCGCAGGCCCATCCCGAGCGCGTCTCGGGCATCGCGCTGCGCGCGACCTTTCTCGGCACGCGGGCCGAGGTGGAGACGGCATTCACGGTGCGCCTGCCGCAATTCTATCCCGCGCTGTACGAGGATTTTCTCAGCGTGCTGACGCCCGAGGAGCGCGCGCATCCGGTGCAGGCCTATTACCGCCGCATCCTCGATCCCGATCCGGCCGTTCACGGACCTGCGGCCCGCGCCTGGCACGACACCGAGCGGGCCCTGTCGGAGCACAAGCCGGCGAAAACACGGCTCGACCTGGCCTCGCTGAACGTCTGGCGCACGCTGCCGGCGACGCCGTTCATGGAAGCGCATTACTTCATCAACGACAGCTTCATGAGCGAGAACCAGCTGCTGCGCAATGCGGGCCGGCTCGCCGGCATCCGCGGCATCATCGTGCAAGGGCGCTATGATCTGTTGTGTCCTCCCGCAACTGCACAGGCCCTTGCGAAAGTATGGCCGGGTTCCGAGCTTCGCATCGTGGAAGAAGCCGGACATTCGCTCTATGATGGCGGCGTGAGGGACGCGGTCATGAAGTCGATCGCCGACCTCGCATCGAAGATTTCGCGCTAGGTCTATCCCCTCATCCTGAGGAGCGCGCCCACGCGCGCGTCTCGAAGGATGAAGGCCGAGATGCGGCAGCCGGGCCTTCATGGTTCGAGACGCGCGAAGACGCGCTCCTCACTATGAGGGGTGAGCATGAAAGGACAAGAACAATGCCGCTCGCCGGAAAAGGCATGCTGCTGACGTCGATGAATGTCGATGCAGCCGACGAAGCCGATTTCAACCGCTGGTACGATCGCGAGCATCTGGAAGAGCGCGTCGCGATCGACGGATTTCTGGAAGCGCGGCGCTATGTCGCGCATGCCGCCAATCCCAAATATCTCTCGCTGTACTCGACCGAAACGCTCGACGTGCTCGACAGCCCCGCCTACCGGGCGCGGCTCGCCAACCAGACCGAATGGTCACGGCGGAGCATGGCGCATTTCAAGGACATGCTGCGCGTTGTCGCGCGTATCACCATCAGCAAGGGCACCGGCCGCGGCGCCGCACTCGGGGTGGTACGGCTGCGCCCGACCCGCGACACTGCCGGCGCATGGCGTGATGCACTGCAAGAAAAGCTGGCGCCGGAGACGCACGACGGCATCATCTCCATGCATCTGCTCGAAAGCGAACCCGAATTGTCCGGCGCGACGGCGGATATTCCGGCGGTGCGCAACGAGGGCGCGCGCGACTGGTTCGTGCTGATCGACGGCACGCATGTCGGCGCGGTCTCGGCCGTGATCGCCGAGCGCTTCACGGGTCCTGCAGCGGCGCCCTTCCCGCTTCCCGTCTCCGTCGGCACCTACTGTCTGATGTGGGACCTCGCGAAGAGCGACATCGCGCGGGGCTGATCTCACAATTGCGATGTGGAGGCAGGCGTGCGCCTCTCTTCTGTCATTCCGGGGCGGCGCGTAGCGACGAGCCCGGAATCCATTTGTCCACTGACTCGCAGTCCGATGGACTCCGGGCTCGCGCCTATCGGCGCGACCCGGAATGACGGAGAGTGATGCTGCACCGCACGCATCTCTCGGTCGGCGTTAATGCTGTGTGCGCGTAGCTCCCATGAAAGGCAGAAGCCGCGCAAATTTGCCGTTGTACTTCGGAACGGTTCTAATAAGCTAACTCGATGAGGTCATTCAGAAACCAGATCGAGACGCGTTAAGCGTCCGCCATGCTCAACCAAAAAAGGCCGCGGGGTCGTTGAGCCTGCGCGGACAGGGTAGGAATGAAACCGACCGATATCGCGGCCCCCGACTACTTTCACAAAGTGGTCGATTGCCAATGGGCCTGTCCAGCGCACACCCCCGTTCCCGAATACATCCGACTGATCGCCCAGGGCCGCTACAGCGACGCCTACATGATCAATTGGAAATCGAACGTGTTTCCAGGAATCCTGGGACGCACCTGCGACCGTCCATGCGAGCCAGCTTGCCGGCGTGGACGCGTCGAGGAGACTCCCGTGGCGATCTGCCGCCTCAAGCGCGTCGCCGCCGATTTCAAGGACGACATCAAGCAGAGGCTGCCAAGGCCCGCGCCGAAAAACGGCAAGCGCATCGCGCTGGTCGGTGGCGGCCCCGCCTCGCTGACGGTGGCGCGCGACCTTGCGCCGCTCGGCTATCACTGCACCGTGTTCGATGCCGATCCGGAAGCCGGCGGCATGATGCGCACGCAGATCCCGAAATTCCGCCTGCCCAATTCGGTGATCGACGAGGAGACCGGCTACATCCTGGGTCTCGGCGTCGATTTCAAGGGCGGACACCGCATCGAGAGCATGAAGGCGCTGCTCGCGGAGAAATATGACGCGATCTTCGTCGGTTCCGGCGCGCCGCGCGGCCGCGAGCTCGACATTCCCGGCCGCAAGGAGGCAGCCAGCAACGTCCATATCGGCATCGAATGGCTGGCCTCGGTCTCGTTCGGCCACATCGACAAGGTCGGCAAGCGCGTCATCGTGCTCGGCGGCGGCAACACCGCGATGGATTGCTGCCGAACCGCCCGCCGCCTCGGCGGCGAGGACGTCAAGGTGATCGTGCGCTCCGGCTTCGAGGAGATGAAGGCCTCGCCCTGGGAGAAGGAGGATGCGCTCCACGAGGATATTCCGATCCTCAACTTCATGGTCCCGGTCGCCTTCGTGCACGAGGGTGGCAAGCTCACCGGCGTCACCTTCCAGAAGGTGAAGGCCGAGTACGACGCCAAGGGACGGCGCAATCTCGTTCCCGCCGGCGAGCCTGACCAGACCATCGCCTGCGACGACGTGCTGGTCGCTGTGGGACAGGAGAACGCCTTCCCCTGGATCGAGCAGGACTGCGGCATCGAGTTCGACAAATGGCACATGCCCAAGGTCGATCCCAAGACCTTCGCCTCGACCAACCCGAAGGTGTTCTTCGGCGGCGACGCGGCATTCGGCCCCAAGAACATCATCTGGGCGGTCGCGCACGGCCACGACGCCGCGCTGTCGATCCACAAGATGCTGTCGGGCGAAGACGTCAGCGAGCGTCCCCTGCCCGACGTGCAGGTCTCGTCCCAGAAGATGGGCATCCACGAATGGAGCTATGACAACGACATCTCGCTCGACAAGCGCTACAAGGTGCCGCATCGCGACAAGGTGGTTGCGCTCAAGGACATCCGCGCCGAGGTCGAGCTCGGCTACGACGTCAAGCTGGCGCTCGGCGAAGCGCATCGCTGCCTGAACTGCGACGTGCAGACCGTATTCTCGACCTCGCTCTGCATCGAGTGCGACGCCTGCGTCGACATCTGCCCGATGGACTGCATCACCTTCACCGCCAACGGCGAGGAAGACGATTTGCGCCATCGCCTGAAGGCGCCATCGCTGCACCCCGACCAGGACCTCTACGTTTCCTCCGATCTGAAGACCGGACGGGTGATGGTCAAGGACGAGGATGTCTGCCTGCATTGCGGGCTGTGCGCCGAGCGCTGTCCCACCGGAGCCTGGGACATGCAGAAATATTTCATCGAGATGACCCACGCAGGTTCGACATGTCCGACAAAAAGCCGATCAGCAGCGTAAACGACTTCGTCGTCCGCTTCGCCAACGTCAACGGCTCGGGCTCGGCCAGCGCCAACGAGATGTTCGCCCGCGCCATCCTGCGCCACGGCGTGCCGGTGTCCCCGCGCAACATCTTCCCGTCCAACATCCAGGGCCTGCCGACCTGGTACGAGGTGCGGGTCACCGAAGACGGCCATCTCGGCGCCCGCGGCGGCGTCGACATGATGGTGGCGATGAACCCGCAGACCTGGGACAAGGACGTCGCCGGCATCGAGCCCGGAGGCTACCTGTTCTACGATTCCACCAAGCCGATGCCGTCGACCAAATTCCGCGACGACATCACCGTGATCGGCGTGCCGCTCACCGCGATCACCAACTCCACCTATACCGACCCGCGCCAGCGCCAGCTGTTCAAGAACATCATCTATTTGGGCGCGCTCAGTGCGCTGCTCGACATGGACCCGAAGCTGATCGAGCAGCTGATCGGCGAGCAGTACAAGGGCAAAGAGAAGCTGCTCTCCTCCAACGTCCACGCGCTCCATCTCGGCCGCGACTGGGCGCTCTCGAACCTGAAATGCCCGATCGGGCTTCGCGTGAGGAAGTCCGACAAGGTCGGCGACCGCATTTTCATCGAAGGCAACAGCGCCGCCGCGCTCGGCGCGGTCTATGGCGGGGCCACGGTGTGCGCGTGGTATCCGATCACGCCGTCCTCTTCCGTTGCGGAGGCCTTCACTGCCCATTGCAAGAAGTACCGGCACGATCCTGAGACGGGCAAGGCGAAGTACGCGATCGTGCAGGGCGAGGACGAGCTGGCCTCGATCGGCATCGTGATCGGCGCATCCTGGAACGGCGCCCGCGCCTTCACCGCGACCTCCGGCCCCGGCATCTCGCTGATGACCGAGTTCATCGGCCTCTCCTACTTCGCCGAGATTCCGGCCGTGATCATGAACATCCAGCGCGCCGGCCCCTCGACGGGCATGCCGACCCGCACCCAGCAATGCGACATCATCGCCTGCGCCTATGCGTCGCATGGCGATACCAAGCATGTGCTGCTGTTCCCGGAAGATCCCGCCGAAGCCTTCGAGTTCGCGGCGGCCGCCTTCGACCTTGCCGAGCGGCTTCAGACCACGATCTTCCTGATGCTCGATCTCGACATCGGCATGAACCACCGGCTCTGCCGTCCGCTGAAATGGGACGATGCCAAGCAATATGATCGCGGCAAGGTGATGACCGCAGAGATGCTGGACGAGGGCCGCGACTTCGGCCGTTATCTCGACGTCGATGGCGACGGCATTCCCTACCGCACCTATCCCGGCACGCACCCGACCAAGGGCTCCTATTTCACCCGCGGCACCTCGCGCGACCGTTATGCGCGCTATTCCGAGGAGGGCTCGGTCTATGCCGACAACATGCAGCGCCTGGTGCGCAAGTTCGAGACCGCGCAGGACCTAGTGCCGCGGCCGCTTCAGGCCAATGCGGAACGGCCGACCAAATATGGCGTGATCTATTTCGGCTCGACCTCGCCGGCAATGGACGAGGCGATCGGCCTGTTGGAAACACGCGGGCATCAGCTCGACCGGCTGCGCATCCGCGCCTTCCCGTTCCACTCGAGCGTGGCGAGCTTCCTCGCCGAGCACGATTTCGTCTACGTGGTCGAGCAGAACCGCGATAGCCAGCTGCGCCAGCTCATCGTCAACGAAAACGGCATCGATCCGGTGCGTCTCGTGCCGATCGTGCACTATGACGGCACCCCCATCACCGCCCGCTTCATCGCCAAGGCCATCGGCGACCACCAGGACCACCTCAAGGTGACCCCGCTGCGAAAGGCGGTGAGTTAGCTACCGGACGAACGCCGGGCTGAGGCGGCGGCCGGGCGCCGACAGGGCGCATTCGCGCCAATTTGTCGCGGGGCTCGCGCCGCGCTCGGCGTTCCGATGCGAAATGCTTCACACGCGGACCAGCTCGAAGGTGAGAGGATCGTCCGGCATTCGATCCCTGCGCGCTTCGAGGAAACTGACATGAAGGCAGTTGTACTGGCTTGTGTTCTTTGTCTCGTCGTGACCGGGCCGGCGGCGGCCCAGCCCGCCCCCTCGCCCACTCCGACCATCACCGTCACACCAAAGCCCCGCCTGTCGGCGCTGCGGTTGACCAAGGCGACGGCAGTCCTCAAGACCGACGCCTTGCGCCGCATCGATCGCAGCATCGTCGATCAAAACATCGCCGTTCACTCTATTCCCGCTACAAAACTGATAGACGCGCGGCTGGGCAGCGCGGTCGCAGGCTTTCAGCAAAAGCTCGAGCAAATGCGACTGCAACAAGCCGCCGCCCACAAGCAGAATCCGCAATTTGTCGGCGTCATTGATTCCGTCAAAATCGGCGACACCGAAATCAGTCTCGAGCGTCGCAGAGTTCGCACCGGGCGCGGTGTCCAGAACCTGCTGCTGACCCGGTTCGGCGGGCAGTATGTCTATGACGGCGACTTGATAGTACCATGGACCGCGATCGAAACAGGCAACGCCGCCGTATTCTCCGCTGGCGTGGCCGGCACGTTCGGGAAAGGTTCGCTGTGGGACGATGCAATCATTCCCTTCGAGGCCGATTCCAACTTCTGTTGCAGGGACGCGCTTGCCGATGCCATAGCGTTCTATGAAGCGAATACCATCTTCCGCTTCGTTCCGCGCGACGGCCATGAAACCTATGTCCGCTTCATCAATGCCGAAGCGTTCACCACAAGCCGTACTGACCTGGGCAAGGCGCAGGGCGAGAACATCATTCGTATCCAGGGTACCAGGCTCAGCGGGCAACCGGTTGACGCCTTTGCCCTGAGCGGAACCATTCAACACGAGATCGGACACAAGCTCGGACTCATCCACGAGCACCTGCGTTCCGATCGAGACAAGTTCATCGCTCGCAATCCGTCATGCGCGGTCAACAACATATTCCAGGGCATCTATGAAGGCTGGATCGATGCTGGACAGGTCGCCATTGTCGACGATTCGGCCGAACTCCTCACGGGCTACGACTTCGACTCGCTCATGCACTACAATTTCCTGCTGGACACGAACGGCGATGGCTTCGGCGACTGCTCGACTTGGGTCCGCATCGCCACTTGCCCCGGTCGCGACCCGACGTCACCGGCCTGCAACAGCACCTTTTCGTCCGATCAGCTGACCAGCCGGGACATCGAAGGCCTGCACAAGCTTTATGCCCGCATACCGAACGATCCGGAGATCAGGACGTTCTCGGGCGACAATGTGCGCCACCGGGGTCGCAAGGTCGATCGCTGTCTGCAGGGACTCCCGTTCGGACAGAATGGCTGCTCGGCTGAATCCCGCGGCGCAGCCGCGGATGCATTCTGCAGGGCCAAGGGTTTCCAACATGGTGTCGGCATCACCACCGAGAGCGCCTGGGGCGAACATTCCGGATATGATGTGGTTGTCGGCTGGAAGAACGTGTGGGGGACCGACGTCATCTCCTCAGTCACCTGCGAAGGCCGAAGCTCCGATCCCGAGGCCGTCAGCAGCGGCGATCTGGAGGCCCAGATTTTCACCAGAGACGAGATCAAGGTCGGCGGCCGGCGGGTGGATCGCTGCGTTCATGGCGACAGGATTATCGGTGACCGCTGCAGCGAAGAAAACCAGCAACGGATTGCGAGCAGATTCTGCGAGCTCAAAGGCTTTGACCGCTCGTCGTCCGAAAGTACTGACTTCGCAGTGGAGATCAATGCGACGGGGTTTCACCCGTCGACCAATGAGTTCAACAACGTCAGCAGCCTCGATATATTCACCGAGGTGACCTGCGTGCGGCGCCCCCGGGCGAGAGCCGCGACGGGCCTCAATTTCAGCGGCGCAGAGGTAGAGCATCGGGGCAAGCGCATCGATCGGTGCTTGCAGGGAACGAGCTTTGGCGAAGACGGCTGCTCGGCGGCTGCGCAAAGGCGCGTGGCCAGGGAATTCTGTCGGGTCAAGGGTTTCCGGGACGCCAGCAACATCCAACTGCAAGGCGACGTCGGCGAACACTCGATCTTCGACAAGGTGGTCGGGTGGAAAAACGCCTGGGGGACGGACATCATTTCGGCGGTCCGATGCGAAAACGAGACGGAGGACGCTGCGGCTGTCCGAACCAACGCGCTGGAAGAACGGAGATTCAGCGGAACCAGGGTCAAGCTATCCGATCGGCATATCGATCGGTGCGTCCACGGGGACGGAATCTCGGGTGATCGCTGCAGCGTGGTCAATCAGCGGCGGATTGCGGACAAGTTCTGCGAGCTCAAGGAATTCGATCACGCGACGGTGTTTGCGACGGACGGCCGCGTCGACTTGAACACGACAGGCTTCCGACCAAGAACGGACGACTTCCAGGACGTGAGCAGCCTCGACGTTTTCACGGAGATTACCTGCGTCCGGGCACCGTCATAGCCCGAAGTCGAGGGATCGCTCCCTTCCAAAGCGAGGCCCATTTGTAGACTTCTGCACTGCAAGCAAACTGCTGCACTGCGAGATGAAATGGTGCCAGCCCGGTTCGCATCCGCGCTGGTCCGCTCGGTCCTGTATCAATTTTCCTGCAGATCGGGTAACAATGCTGTCGCGTCCACGAGAGGTGCGCCGGCAACATGACCTACATCGCAAAACCGAAATTCCATCATCCGGGCCTGAAGAAGAACGCGCTCGGCTATACGCATCGCGACTACGAGGGCAAGATCTCGACGCTGTGCGCCGGCTGCGGCCACGATTCGATCACGGCCTCGATCATCGAGGCCTGCTACGAGCTTTCGATCGAGCCGCACCGGGTGGCAAAAATCTCCGGCATCGGCTGCTCGTCGAAGACGCCGGACTATTTCCTCGGCAATTCGCACGGCTTCAACTCCGTGCACGGCCGAATGCCCTCGGTGCTCACGGGCGCCAACCTCGCCAACCGCGATTTGATCTATCTCGGCGTTTCCGGCGACGGCGATTCCGCCTCGATCGGCTTCGGCCAGTTCGCGCATTCGATCCGGCGCGGCGTCAACATGACCTATATCGTGGAGAACAACGGCGTTTACGGCCTGACCAAGGGCCAGTTCTCGGCGACCGCCGACCGCGGCTCCAAGAGCAAGAAGGGCGTCACCAACACCGACAACGCCATCGACCTCGTCGCGATGGCGCTGCAGCTAGGGGCGACCTTCGTGGCGCGCAGCTTCTCCGGCGACAAGAGCCAGCTGGTGCCGCTGATCGCAGCCGCGATCCGCCACAAGGGCGCATCCTTCATCGACGTCATCAGCCCCTGCATCGCCTTCAACAACCATGCCGGCTCGACCAAGAGCTTCGACTATGTCCGCGAGCACAATGACGCGGTGAACCGGCTCGACGTGCTGGTCGGCCGCGATCCCCTCGCAGTGGACTACGCGCCGGGCACGGTGCAGATGGTCGAGCAACATGACGGCAGCAAGATCGCGCTGCGCAAGATCGACGCCGACTACGACCCGCACGACCGGCTAGGCGCCCAGACCTTCCTCGCGCGCCACGCCGCCAAGGGCCAGATCGTCACCGGGCTTCTCTACGTCGATCCCGATGCGGAGGACCTGCACGAGCACCTCAACACGGTCGAGACCCCGCTCAACACGCTGGAAGCCGACATGCTCTGCCCGGGTTCGGCGGTGCTGGACAAGATCAACGCCAGCCTGCGGTGACCCTACCGGACGCTTGAACGTGGAGCGCCGGCGCCGCGACTAACGGCAGACCGGCCCGCCACCCCGCGGGTCATTGCCGCCAGGCGTTCGGTGCGACCATGAAGCTTGCCCTTGTCCTTCCGTTTGCCCTTGCCGCATTCGTCGGCGCAGCCCAGGCCGAGGACGGCGAGGACATCCGCCAGGCCAGCAGGGCCGAAACGGAAACCTTCAACACGCGGATGTATGCGGGCCGGCCCGGCAACAAGGCCTATGCCTGTTTCGTCCGCCGCTACGATGCCGACCATCTGGCGCGGCACCCGAAGCAGAAGGTCGCCGCGATGAAGCTGCTGATCTCGGCGGAGGTCGACCCCGAGGACAAGGAACTGCACACCTCGTTCCGCCTTGGTTTCAAGTACCGCCACCGCAGCGGCGATTTCGACTCCAGCGGCTCCTGCAACCACGTCGTGTTCACAGCGAACGGCGGCGAGGTGCGCCTCGGCTGCGGCGTCGACTGCGACGGCGGCGGCATTGGGGTCGCGCTCTCCAGGGACGACAGATCGGCCATCGTGCGGCTCGAACGTGTCAGGGTCTGGCAGAACAACAAGCCGGACGACGAGGCCGAGCATTCGCTGACAGCGGGCGCCGACGACAAGATTTTCCGGCTCGACCGCGCCGACAACAGCGAGTGCGCTTCGCTCGTGACCGACCGCAAGGAGCTCGCGGCGCTGCGCCACAAGTGATATGCCTGCGGCAACGCCAGGCAATCCAGGGAGAATGCCATGAACCGCCGCAGCATCTTGTGGAGCGCCGTCTCGGCCTTGGGTGCAGCGCTCGGCGCTTCGAGCGCAAAAGCCGCGACCGATGCCAGCGCCGGTACCAAGCTGAAAGTCGTGTACCATCTCAGCGACGCCGAGAAGGTCCAGTTCGTGCTCGGCAACATCCAGAACCACATCGACGGAGTCGGCGGCCCCGAGAACGTGACGATCGCGCTGGTGATCCACGGCCCGGCGCTGAAAGCGTTTCACTCCGCACAGGCCAATCCTGACGTCAGCAAGCGCGTCGGCGATTTCTCCAAGGGCGGCGTGGAGTTCGCCGCCTGCGGCAACACGATGAAGGCGCAGAACGTCACGCTCAACGAGCTGCTGCCGGGCTTCGTCAACGCCGAGAATGGCGGCGTGGTGCGTTTGGCCGAGCTGCAGTCGCAGGGGTATCTGTATTTGCGGCCGTAGGGATGCGGGGCCGCCGCATAGTCTTGGACCAGCCGGGCGGCCGGGTTCTGGCAGACGGGCTCGACTGGATCGACGATCTCCTGAAGAGGCTGGGCGAGGTCATGAGACAAGGACTTGCGAAGCGTGCCGCGAAGGTGACGGACGCAGCCTCGCCCTCCAAGCTGATCGACGGCCGGGTCAAGGAGCTCGGCGACTGGCGCGGCGAGATGCTCGCGCGCGTCCGCGGCCTGATCAAGGACGCGGATCCCGACGTCGTCGAGGCGTGGAAATGGCGTGGCGTTCCCGTGTGGGAGCATGACGGCATCATCTGCACCGGCGAGACCTACAAGCAAGTGGTGAAGCTGACCTTCGCCAAGGGCGCAGCGCTGGCGGATCCTACCGGGTTGTTCAATTCCAGCCTCGACGGCAACGTCCGCCGCGCGATCGATATTCGCGAGGGCGAGGCGATCGACGCGAAGGCGTTCAAGGCGCTGATCCGCGAGGCCGTGGAGCTGAATGCGTCGAAGAAGAAGCCGGCCAAACGTTTCGCATAGTGAAGCAGCCACGAACCTCTTCCTTCTCCCCTTGTGGGAGAAGGTGGCGCGAAGCGCCGGATGAGGGGTCTCTATCGACACGGGAATGTGCGGAGCGATACCCGTCACCCCAGTGCGTTTGTGTCTCCCGGCGTCGCTGCCCTCTCCCACAAGGGGCGAGGGCACATTAATGCGCAGCTCGCTCTTTGCTCCGCGTAGACCGCCTCAGGCCACGGCGGCCGGGACCGGGCGCGGGCAGACGACGTATTCGCGCAGGACCTTGTCGTTGGCGTCGACCTCGATCAGCGCGACGTCGTAGGTCCAGAGATCAGCGAGGTGCTGGAGCACGCGCTTGGCGTCGGTCTCGTTGAGCTGCGAGCCCTTGATGACGTGGTGATGCAGGATCAGGCGGCGGTTGCCGGCGAGATCGACGTCGACCACCTCGATATTGGCGTCGATGAAGCCGACATCGTGCTGCCGCGCCAGCTCGCGGCGGACGCGGCGGAAGCCGCGCTCGTCGTGGATGGCATCGACGCGGATGCCGGCACGCTCCTCGGGATCGTCGTGCAGGTGGAACATGCGGAAGTGCCGCATCAATTTCGGGCTCAAGAACTGGCCGATGAAGCTCTCGTCGCGGTAATTGGCCCAGACGTCGCGCAGCACGCCCATGACGTCGCCCTTGCCGGCAATGTCGGGGAACCACTCGCGGTCCTCGTCTTCCGGCCTGGTGACGATGCGCTCGATATCCTGCATCACGGCAAAGCCGAGCGCGTAAGGGTTGAAGCCGGAGAAACGGGGATCGTCGAACTCGGGCTGGAACACCACGTTGGTGTGAGACCCCAGGAATTCGAGGAAGTTGCCGTCGGTGATGCGGCCCTGCTCGTGCAGCTTGGTCATGATCCGGTAGTGGACGTAGGTCGCCGTCCCCTCGTTCATCACCTTGGTCTGGCTCTGCG